>NZ_FQYM01000001.1:0-300000 GCF_900141705.1 Fibrobacter sp. UWP2 | reverse complement strand
TGGTTGCACAGCGTGCCCAGATTCAGGCACAGATTGACGAGTTGAAGGCAAGGATTGGAGGCTAGTAGATGGCGGTCCAGTGGTCGACAGTATTGAAGGCATTGCCAACGTTCCTGGCCGGTCTGTTGCCGGGAATAGGTGTCGGCCGTATGGCTGCAGGCGCCATTGCCGAGCGTGCACTTGGTGACAACTTGAAGGGCGTGGCCTTTGACTATCCGGCGTTTACCAAGGATTTCAACTACCCGATGGTGCAGGGTGGCCATACTTCGACCGTTACAAAGAACGGCCGTATGATTACCACCAAGTTCCCGTCCCTGAACGAACATATCAACCGTGCGAACGAGAGTGCGGCCCTGGCCCAGTCCGTGGCCGAGCACAACCGGGCCATAAAAGCAGGTAACGAGAAGGACCTTGAACAGTGGTGGCCGGGCGAGGACACCGAACCGAGACTTACGATAAGCCCGTCCAGCTCTGCCGTTGAAGGCATCCGTATCAACAAGGACGGGACTGTGCAGGTCAAGTGGTACAAGGGTTCGAAGTGGTACACGTACAAGGCCGGTGCCGATGCAGGCGCCTCCTCCAAGATGGCGATGGAACTGCTTACCTCCCCGAGTATTGGCCGTGCGGTTGCTCGTGAAGGCGGTCGTCCGGGACACCGTGTCCGTTGCCAGTATGCACATACTGACTCCAAGGACGTAACTGCAAACAAAGTAAAAGACAAGAATATGGGCTGGTGGGGCGAGAAGTACTACAACCCGAACTATTAAGGAGCTGAACGATGGCTTTTAGATGGAAACAGTATGGTGACCGTACACCTGATGACTACGGGATGGTGCCGCCGGAAATCGGTGAACAGCAGGCCGTGTCCATGCAGGGGTACACTCCCAACTCCGCATTTGCACCGGTGAACAACGCCCCGGCTGTCTCTGCATCTGCTGCAATGGCTGGGTACCGTCCAATCAATTCCTATACAACTGGCATTGCCTTCAATGCCCGGCAAGGTTATGGCAGGGGTATGGCTCCGGACAATATGGACGTGTACGAACAGTACCGCGCCGATGCTTCCCGTGAAGCTGCTGATGCTGAGAACCGAGCCGTAATTGAAGGCGAGATTAACAAGTTGCAGGCACAGCTGAACAGTATCGATGCCCGTATCGCCCAGATTGACAAGGAAGTCCCTGGCATCGGCGGGAACGAATGGGAAATCGCCGCCAAGCGTGCAGAGGTCGGCGACTTCTCGGCATACGACAACATCGTGAGCCGTGGCCATAACCGTATGGCCGAGGCCAAGTCTACTGCCAAGGGAATTGAAAACGAACTGTACAATGCGGCCAAGCTGACCTGGGGTTTGAAGGCCGACTCCACCGAGGACCGGGCAGCGGCAAGGAACCAGATTGAAGTAGCCCTTGAACGTGCCAAGTCCGAGGCCGACAAGACAGGCGCTGCTCTTCCAAGCATCTACTATGAATTGGAGGAAAAGCTTGCCAAGTCTGATGAAGACAATAACCAGGACATTGGCAATGCTAATGCCAGAATCACTTCCAACGCGATGTTCCTCAAGGCTAATAAAAAGACCCTTACTGATGCCGACATCGAGGCAATAAAGGCTCAGATTGAGGCGGACCCGAACGGCGAGGAAACTGAGGCCCTTAGAGGACTTGTCAAGCAGTACGAGAACGATACCGTCGAGAAGCGTGCTGCTCGGGCTCGTGAAAAGGCAGCAGCAGAGAAGCTCCGCAAAGAGGGCCTTAATAAGAGCAAGGACGACCTGGAAAAATGGTGGAATGGTCTCACGGTCAAGCAACGTGAACTTCTTACAAAGTACGGATACAAAGTCGACCTTGTAAAGGGGACGATTCAATAATGGCTACCAAGTTCAGTGAAATAATCGCAGCAAGAGAGTCCAACCCGAAGACCCCGGTACCGGACGAAATCCTTGCCATCCGTGACACCACGCCCGGTGTCACCGACCAGCTGTATACCAACAATGTCATCGACGCCTTCGGCGGCACAGACAAGATGCCGTGGTGGCTCACTGGTGATGACGGTATCAAGTATTCTCGTGACCCGGTCATTCCGACCCTTCCGATGATATTGAAGGCGCTCGGCCTGACCGACGACGACCCGAAGAAGGTAAAGAATGCCCGGTCCGCCGCAAGAAAGTTCGTCGAGGATTGGAAATCCAAGAAGGATAACTGGAAAGAAATCATCATGGAGAACAATCTCCTCGGCGAACGTGGTTGGGAAACGGTCAAGGACATGTGGAAACGTGCCAACATCGACCTGATGAATGAGGACATCAAGGCTGCCCGTTTAAAGGCAATGGAAGATGCCCCGCTTGATTACGGCCTGTTTACACTGCCCAACATTCCAGGCTCTACCACACTGACAAAAATTGCATTCCCGCGAGCCACTGAAAGACTGGCCAATACTGGTTCAGTTGAACCACAGGATGTTGCGCTTGAACTTGGCAACATCGGTCTCATGTCCATTCCGGGTTCCGGCTTTGTGAAGGCCGGCGGGGCCATTGCCAGGCATGCTGTGCCGAGTGCTGTCCTGAAAGCCAAGAAGGCAGCCGATGAGCTCCGCAAGAGCAGCTCGGCCGTAGCTTCCACGTTGCCTGGCCTCGCAGGTGCTGCTGCCAACACGGCTGGCAACGCGGTTGTACCGCTCACATCAGAAATTCTTGATGATGTTGTGTACGACCAGGGTGAGGGCATGGACGAACGTGCCAACTTCTCAGTTGGCGATGTTCTTCTCGGCACTGCAGTTAATCAGGCAGTGAACCGTGGTCTCTTGCAGATGGCCGGTCCATTGGCCGACAAGTATTCCGGTGCTCTTGCTCGTGGTGCAGGTGCCAGGAAGGTGCGAGACATCCTGTCCAACCTTGGCAAGTCCAAGGCCGAACTCGGCAACGCCTTTGCCAACGACATTCGACTGAACAATACCCAATTGGTCCGTCCGTTCACCAACGGCACGGCCATTACTCCGGGTGAACTCAGGGCCTTGCAGAACGGGCGCAACATTATTCCGGAAGGTATGAACCTTGAAGACGTGATGAACAACATGGAACTTGCGAAGGTTCTTGACGCTGTTCACAACGGTACAATCACGTTCAAGGATGCGAAGGCCATTAACAATGCCGTGAAAAGAGCTACTGAAGATGCGAAAAAGGTAGTTATGGGAGAGGCCAAAGAAATGTCTGCCGCTGATGCAGAAAAGGCCGCCCAGTATGCTCTGGAAACCGGAGACTTCTCCGGTCTGGTGAAGCGCAATTCCGACGTGAATATCATGAACGATATTGCAAACAGTGGCCGTCTTGCACCGGGTCTTAAACCATCTGACATCCTGAATGGCCTGGAAGCGGTACAGGACCTTGCAAGTAAACAAGCTCTCGGTAAGAAGACTGTCGAGGAAGCGTTCCTTAAACATCCGGAACTGTTCAATTATGCCTACTGGAAGAACGGCGCCTCCAAGACGGACAAGTTGTTCAACGCGCTCAATCAGGCCGAGGCAAGCCTTGTCGTCAACGAGGCCGGACGTTCCAAGTTCGCCCGTGAAGTTGCCGACGTAGTGAAGGAGGACATCGACTCCAACCGTGAGGAATCCAAGAACCAGGCCAAGAAGGCCGGGGTTGCCCGTGTTCTCGATGCAGGCAATAAGGCCCAGACATTGTCAGCCGATGACCATAAGTATCTGCAGCTCATTGCCGACAATCCGGACGTGATGACTGTTGGTCTGTCCGACCCGGCCGAGAACGACAAGTTCAAGCTCTGGCTCATCACGGGCGGCAATGACCTGCTCCGTGGAACAGAGGCTCACAGGCCGCTGTGGAAGGTAGAATAGGGTAGTTTACTTCACGAGAGGTTTAGCATGACCGACAAGTTGGAAAAGTTTAAGAAGTTCGCATCCAAGAGCAAGGCAGCCTATGCTTCCCTGCACGAGAGAATCAAGGTTGACCGTGCCTTCATGAGTGGCGCCAAGCAATGGACCTCGGCGGATGACAACTTCATCGACCCGAGCCGTAACCGTATCACGGTCAACGTGCTCAGCAACCAGTGCCACAGCGTCTCGAACAGCTACAGCACTTTCCCGTTCACCTGGTTCACCGGCAACGCCGATGTTGACCGTGAAGTGGACCAGTTCTTCAACGTGGACTCCAACAGGTTCGCCTCGGAAGAGGCCCTGCTGGACACAGTCTCGTTCGGTTTGGGCGTGCTTGCACTCGGAACCGACATTGACGTGGCGGGCAACACCGTGCCGGTCATCTACGCGGTGAACGACCTGGAACGAGTTCTCCTGGACCCTGATTCGACCGAACTCGATGGCGGTGATATGATGGAAGGCGGGCTGGTCGATTACAGGTCACGTGACTGGGTCCGTGTCCACATGGGCGACGAGTTTGTGCCTGACGAAAACAAGAAGATGATTATAGAGAATGCGACCTGTAACGAGCTCGTTCCGATTATCACATACTACTGGCTTGAACAAGACGGGTGCCATGTCGCGACGTTCGTCAACGACCGTGAAGTACCGATGGCGGAAGGCGAGGACGTTATCCCAATCCATAGAATACCGATATTTCCTGTCTGGGGAGAGAGGACCTGGGATGAAAACGACAAGCAGACATACTGCGGCTTAGTATCGAAAGCTAAAGATGTTCAGAGGATTGTAAATTACAGCATGGTCCAATTAATGGACCGTCTTGCACTTTCCCCGAAGCCGCAGTGGGTCGGCTACATGGAAAGCTTCAAGGGCTATTCCAAGTACTACAAGAAGGCCGGTTCCGGCGTGAACCCGATTGTCCCTGCCCAGCGTCTTGCCAACGACGGCACGACCATTCTCGAACTCCCGAAGCGTTCCGACGTGAACATCCAGTTCACGGACCTGCAAGGCATCATGGACGGTACACTGAACATGATGTCTTCGATTACGGGCGTGGACAGCAAGGGCCTCGCCAATGTCGAAACCGAAGTCACGGCGACTGCCGTGCTCTACACGAGCAAGGTATTCCAGAACAACGTGAAGCACTATTTCAGCCACCTCCGTACGAGCTTCAAGGCTCTCGGTGACACGGTCATGGTGATGCTCGGCCACCCGGATATCAAGGTGGAAATTGCTCAAGGACCGGAAAGCTATATGGAAATGCAGACGGCCCGTCAGGAACTGACGGCCTTGATGGGCGTGGTCGAGCCGAACCAGAAGGGCGCCCTTGTCAATGCAATCCTCAGGACGCATCCTGACAATGAAATCCTTGCCCAGCTCTATGTCGACCTCAATTCTATGCAAGCTCCGACTCCGATGGAAATGGAGATGCAGAATGTCGCAATGCAGATGAAGCAGGCCCTTTACGACAAGAACATGCAGATACAGCAGATGTCTGCCCAGCTCGAAGAGTACAAGAAGCAAATCGAGAACACTTACAAGGACAAGCTATTCCAGATTAAGAAGATGGAACTTGAACACCAGTTCGGCATCGAGGACAAGATTCTGGATGCCCAGCTGCAACAGGGTGCCGATGCCGACAAGGCCGCAGTCGATGCGGAACGCGACCGTATCAAGGTCCAGTCCGAGGCAACGTCTGCCGCAATCAAGGCCGAGTCCGAACAGATGGACCTCGACCACAAGGCCGAGAAGTACCGGATGGACCTGGAGAACAAGGAACTCACGAACCGCATCAATATGGCAAGCAAGATTTTCGGGGGTAGCGCATAATGAAGATGTGCATAGTAAACGAACCGTTTATCGACCGTTCCACCGGCCTTCCGGTGGAAGGGCGTCTCACCGTCCGTGAACACGGCTCGTCGGTGATTATTCCCGTGTACACCCTGGAAGGTCAGGACTTTGTCGAGGCCGAGAACCCGACCCTGATTCACGGCGGCTATGTCGATGCATCACTGTTCACTGAGGTCGGCCTTGTCGACCTTGTGGTGGAAAAGTACATCGGTGCCGAAGGCATGATGGCCATCGACAGCCCGGACGAGGACTTTGAACAGCTCGATATTTTCGAGTACGGCCTCGACTACGACTTCTCCGGCCTGAACGTGGTCCGTGTTGGCGATATGGAAGGGCTCCGTGATGCAGACCCTGCCATCGGCATTGTCGAGGTCAGGTGGTATTCCACGCCGGGCGACTGCGTGCCCCGCACGTACGTCTGGGACGAACTGGCCCAGAACGAGGAAGACGGCGGCTACGTGGTAAGGAGCAACAATTCCGATTCCGGGCGATGGATACTGATGTGGTCTGACGATGTTCTTCCTTGCAGCGTCTACGGTGTCACTGCCGGTGAAGAAGCCAACATGAACCTGCTCCTGAACTACCCGGACGTGGTCGGCTCTTTCCTGCTCAAGACCGCACCTTGCGTGCGTTTCTTGGCAGGCACCTACGAGAGCGAGGTCAGGTTCTCCACTCCCAAGGAACTGTGCTTCGACAAGGGCGCCAAGTTCCCGAAGGCCACCTTCGCCTGCCCGAACATCAGATTGTTCAACCCGTCTGCCGACTACATCGCAGACTTCGAGTTCACGGGCGCCAACGTCACGGCTCATTCTAGCTGGTTCAGGACGGCCAACGCCTTCCTGCTCAGCGGCGCAAGCACGCTGTTAATCGACCCGACGAACTATTTCGGGAACTCCGTCGTGAAGTATGCCCTGTCGCTGGAGGGCAAGGTAATCATCGGCGCCAACAGGCTCCCGTTGACATACCAGTCCAATGCCTACATCGGCCTGCAGAACTGCACCGTCGAGGGGCGGGTATTCTCCCGTACGCTCGACTACGTCAGGTTCATGAGCATGGCCGGTGACAAGAACCTCATTACGACCGGGACGTTCGACCCGGGCCGTATTGTCGAGGGACACCACACCCAGTACGACATGGCCCCGGACCTTGACTGGTTCGAGAGTCCGGACAACTTCGTAGCCGTGGCTACCGAGCGCAAGACTCGCATGGGCAATGTCTATCCTACGACTGTCATTGACTTGCAGGGCCGTACATTGTCGAACAGCATCTACTTGAACGCCACCAACGGCTTTACCGGGCTACGGAACGGCTCCGTCAACGGCGAAATCTTCGTGTACGGCTCGGCTTGCAACCTGTACAACGTTGTCGGCTCCGTTAGCGTGAACGCTACGGACTGTGCTCTATTTGCAGAGAACTGCCTCCTGACTTTCCCCGCCGCTCCCTCCGGCCTTGCCCAGCTCGTGGCACGCGACTGTGACATCACCATGGCCGGCAACCCGGCCGTAGACGTGTCCACTACGGCGCTGAACATTTCCGGAGGTACCTTCCTTGGCTTCCTCGGCGTCAGCGAGCCTTACACCAAGTCCAAGAACGTGGTGTTCCAGAACGTGCGCCTTGCCGGTTCCACAAGGTGGAGGCTCAACCGTCTGTACTGCCACAACTGCGTAGGCGACGTGCTCATCGACATGTATCCATACGAGGAAAATTCCTCGTACTGGTACGAGCTCGACTTCCAGCGCAACAACTTGCAGGGCAGTGGTAGGATATGGTTCACGGGCGTGTTCTCTCCGACAGAGCCGCGCACTGACATGGCCGGGAACGTCAAGTTCGGCGTGTGCCGTATTTTGAACAACGATTTCAGCGGAGGTGCCGGTGGCGTCAAGATGCTCCGCGAGCACCCGTATGCATTCACGCACTTCATGAACCCTGTATGCGGGCCGTGGGAGTACAGTGGCAACACCGGCGACTGCCCGGTGGTGAAACCGGCTCGCATCTCCAACGCGACTACGTTCTCGCAAGAAAAGAAAAGCTCCCCGTCAATGGTCGGCCAGCAATGGATAATTTCCGACAACGTTTTCAACGCCTGGGCGCCATACCAGATTACACTGTCGCAGGACATTCCCGAGATGGCACAGGCTGGGGACGGCCGCGAGGACTGCATGGCCGAGGTTGTGGCCAGTATCGGCGAGAGCGCATATCCAAGGAATGTAGCCTTCGGCTGGTCCGCCGGCCTTCCCGTGCCGTCCGACCTGATGGATGAAGATGCCAACAACCAGTTTACCGAGTACCTGTGCCTCACATGGGACTTGCCTATCATGGACGTTCCGGGCGGCATCACCAGGTTCCCCTAGTGTAGTTTCGTAATCGAGAGGTTAGCGATGGCTCTTGCATACTTACTTGATCCGTGCCTGCAATTCCAGAACAGGGCAGGCGTGAATAACGTATCCGGCTGGTGTGAAGTTTTCCGTATGGACACGGACGACCGTGCCGAAGTATACTACGATTTCACCGGCACACTGGCCCCGGCCAAGATTGTCATCGACAACAATGGCCGCGCCCCGATGATTGTCGAGGACGGTATCCCGTACAGGCTCGAGGTCTACCTGCCCAGCGGGGAACTGCTCTACACGCAGCAGCCGTTGTATCCGGGCGCGGGCGGTGGCGGAGCAGGCAACATCGTTGACGTTATTTCCTCTGACGGGTCCATCGGGGTCGACAGGAGCGTAAGTGGTTCCAAGGTCACGTTCGACCTTACCGCGCACGTCGAGGACGACCCGGAACTGCTCGGGTACATCGAATGCTCGGGTGCGACCATCGAGGACGGTTACTACAAGCCGACCGTGGTTGAAGGCACTATGGAAGTCGGCACGTACGGCGTGCTGCTGACGGGTGGCCAGTACTACCACGTTACCTCGCATATCCGTGCGACCAAGACCGGCATCAGCCCTAACTACGACCAGGTTTCAATCGACTTTTACATGTACGCGACGCCTCTTACCTCGGTGTGCAGCAAGAAGGAAATTGTCGATTACTCCATGGGCCTTTCCCAAGAGTTTGAAGTGTCGTTTGATGTAGCCGTTGAAGACGATGCCGAACTGGTATTGAAGATAAACGGTCAGGATGTCAATGCCGGTGCCTTCGAGCTGGTTGACCTCGATATTCACAGGGTCTACTCGGGCGCCCCTTATATTCCTAGTGGTGTACTTTCCAAGGACGAGGCTGCCGAGACATATCAGGAAAAACTGATTCCAGGTGACAACATAACGATTGAGAACAACGTTATCAGTTCCACTGGTGGAAGCGGCAGTGGACTGCCGGACATCACGGCAGGCGACAACAACAATATTCTGCAGGCACATTATAGTTCCGGTGCCAGCACGGCTACTTGGGAGGACCCTGCAAAAGTCGTGGCTCGAGTACTTGGTTGTAAGTACATAACGGACAATCCGTCCGTCAACACAGTCCGTGTGCATACTGACGGCGAGGCTGTATTATCCGTAGCCGACTATATAACGAGTTCTAAACAAGTGTTGGGCGGCTCCGATCCTTATTACTACGACATTTCGCCGAGGCAACAACAGTTCCGTCTACCGGCCAACACGATAGCTGTTGTTGCCGCCGGGACCATTAATGTTCAGGATACTGTTGCAATGTTCAATGGCTGTACGAGGCTGGAAAGTATTTGTCCGATCACGTTTAGCGGACCGATACAACAATCATTTGCCATGTTTGGAGATTGCCAGTCGCTGCCGTCTAACCAGATACCTACAATGGATACGAGTCAACTGGTAGGCATGCCTTCCATGTTTAGGGGTTGCCTGTCTATGACGACACTCCCGAACCTAGACTATACAAGTGCGACGGACGTTTCTAACATGTTTGAGAACTGTTCTAACATGACCGAGTCCTGTCTGCCTCTGTATCAGCAGTTGAGCGCAAACCCGAACATAACGAGGCACTACGGATGCTTCAAGAATTACGGCATCAACACACCGGCAATCGCCGGGGACCTTGACCAGATTCCGCAGTCTTGGGGCGGTAACGCAGCGGGGTAATTTATGCGAGAAGCGATTAAAAAAGTACTTTTCAATGCGGACCAGACCGGCTACGTTACGCCGAGTGAACAGGCCCGGGCCCGCAGTAACATCGGCGTCGAGGACCTGCCTGCAAAGACCGGGCATGCCGGCGATATACTGGCGGTCAACTCGTCCGCGACAGGTATTGAATGGATTGACCAGCCGGACCTAAGCGTCTACGCGACACAAACGGACCTTGCTGGAAAGCAGGACGTCCTTACGGCTGGTTCCAACATCACTATTTTGAACAACGTGATAAGCGCTACGGATACTAACGACGTGTTCCTTGCTGAATACGGGGTGGCCACGGTTGCGGAAATTTCCGCAGCCAAGAATGCAGGCAAGGAAGTGTTAACGCTGATTCCCGGAACTTATTACTCCACAGTTGCCTACCTGCGCGAGGTGACCCGCTACGGAGCCTACGCGAACTTCGCGTCCGTCGTGTCTGACGGCGCCTCCGTAAAGATTGCCTCGGTCGACAGCTCTGGAAATTGGTCGAACTCGACCGTGAACCTCGCGACGGCATCTGGCACCAGCCTTGTGCAGAAGCTCAACTACGGCGACAGCGAGGCGTCGCGGGTGGCCACGTTGCTTATCGACAGCGATGACCCGGAAGGCTACGCACTGCTGAAAGCAGACAACGTAACTAAGGGGCACCTTGTGATGGGGCCGTACAAGGGCCTGCTCGACTCCGGTATCAACAACGGTGCCGGCAAGGGCGACGACACGACCCCGCTCTACATCGACAGCAACGGGCACTTTGTAACGTGCAACGAAATGCAGAAGAAACTAACCGCAGGCACCCGTATATCAATCGGGCCCGGCGCCCAGGATACGACCGTAATCGCCAACACGATGCACGAAAGCGTTGTAAACGACTGCATCACGTGGGACACGCTCGCCAACAACTACGACCTCGACTACTACTGGGGTAATTGGCGAGTGCACGTACACCTGAAGGGTTTTTCTGACTGGGGCAACGCCGACGAAGCTATTCGCATCCGCATCAACCATTCGTACGCGAGCGAAACCGGCAAGATTAAGTTAGGCTCGTACCAGGTCCAAAATTGTTATAAATATAAGAACGGAAATACATACGACTACACCAACTCATTATGGTACTACGACGGCAACGACCCTTATACGACGGCGATAATACCCGACCAGTATGGATTCAAGTTCCATGTAAACCCATCGACGCCGTCAAGCAATATGCCACAGAACCAGGAAGCCCATCGCTTCCTGGTAGACACGGGTGCACCGTATGGTGAATGGCTCGAACTCGATGCCAGTGTCCGATTCATGATTCCAAACGCAGCACCGACTAGTAACGGTATATACCTGTTGCTCAAGGGCAAGTACGCGTATTCGTACCAATAATGGAGGCGGCAGAAAATGACACCTGAACTCTGGAAAATGCTCGTTGGTGCGGTGGTCTTGTTTCTGACCGCCGGTGCCGGGCTTTTAAAGGTCTGGACCGAGCTGGCCAAGGTCAAGGCAGAACGGGCTGAAACGACCGCCAAACGGGACGCTGATAGCCAGAGCCTGCATGACTCTGTTCAGCGTTTAACGTGGGAGAACGCCCGATTAAAAGAGGACGTGCAGTTCCTCCGGACGGGCTTGGACGACCACCAGATGCAGCTCAGTGTACTCAATACCGAGTTGGCCAAGTTGAGCACAAAGTTGGACTCGGCCATCGAACTGCTGCATGACCTCAAGGAGGCCAAGTAATGGCAGCAGTATTTACAGTTGGATTTATTGTGCTAGTCCTAGTTTGCGGGTACTTTTCCTTTAACGACGACGATGACAGAAACGATACATGGAGGGGCTTGTAATGGCGATGAGTTCCAGGGACGTTCTCGATATTGACTGGGCCGGTCGTGCCCGGGCATTGCTCGACAGTGCCGGTGCCAAGCCTGCCGTGAAGGCCCCTGCCCAGTTGTGGCCGGGAGACACGTACAACCTTGTCGAACCTGAGCAGAAACCTGACAACATCGTTTACCGTACTTTAAGCAATCCTCAACTCAACCGGGGCCTGCAAAACATTGCCGAAGCCGTGCCGGAAGCTATTATCGGTGAAGGCACTGGCAATTCCGTTGGCGATATCCTTCTTGGCTTTACCGGCCCCGGTGCAGCAGTAGGCACGGCAGCAACTGGCAACAAGCCGGGCGCACTCGATATGCTCCCGGGCGGAGGCATTATCAAGGCGGGGCTGGTGGGACTGGTGAAGGCCGGCAAGACTGCCGAAGCCAAGGCCATCTATAACATTCTCAAAAACCCGATTGCAAACAGGTTCGCCAATAGGTACCCGGAAGAAGCACTGCAGTCGCTCAGCAAGTTTGTCGATAAGCATCCGGCATTGAAGAACATGAACACAGCCGAGGTGTACGATGTGATGCAGAGTGGGAAGCTCGGTAACGATTTTTTCATTGACCTTGGCAAGGACTATCCGGAAGCAGTGAAGAGAGTGATGTCGACAAACGAGATAGCATATACTACTCATGATGGTAAACGGGTGTCGTTGAGTGGTATTGCCGATGAACTTGATAAAAATTATGGAAAAGAATTTACGGCCCCTTTGAATAAATTGCTTGATCGGGTTGATGCGATGGTTTACCCGGTGTAGTTTTAAAAAATGAAGAAAATCACCCTCTATTGGAGTAGGCAATGATTAATAAAATTATCAATTCCGAAGACCCGAAGTTCCAGTCCGAGACCATCTCGGAGCTCGTCTTCGACACGACCCCGACCGTTAACAGTTTCAACACCGTCACGTCTGACGGCGTGGCCCGTGCCATTGCCGGTGCATCCGGGCAAGTTCCCCAGGTGACCAAGAACGACAATGGCAAGGTCCTGACCGCCGTGTACGACGCTGGCGGGCCGGCCGTGGAATGGGCGGAAGCTCAGGGCGGTTCCAGCTATACTGCCGGTGACGGCATTGATATTAACGGCCTTGGCGAAATTAGCATTTTCCGTGACGAGTCCGGTGGCATCAGTTTTAACGACTCCGGCGGGGTTATGCTCGACTACGACACAATCGTCGAGAATAGTAACGGCACTTTTGTCGAGACAATCGACAACAACGCAGTTGTCGGTGTGCAGGTCGCCAACCCGGTCCCGGAGACTAGTGGTGCAAGCCAGGGTGACGTGTTGACCATTGGCAGCAATGGCCCGGAATGGGCGGCACCGAGTGCTGGAAAACCCTACATAGCTGGTGACGGAATCAATATCTCTGAATACAGCCTAAATAAGGTAATTTCCGTTAAGTTGGGAAAAGGATTTGTGGTTTCCGACGATTTGCTGGTATCTGATACTTGGCTCTCCGGTAGCACGTCGCCGGCAATCGGCGTCACAGACAACATAAAGCAAGGAAACACTTGTAAAGTGTATTTAAACGTTGCTGGAGCCGCTAGTAGAACCTCTCAGGATACGTTTACAATTACAGCGTCTGCCGCACAGGCTGGCTTACCAATAAGGTTAGCTTTCGGTAGCAATTCTGGTTACGGTTGGAAAGAAATTGTGTCTGGTTATAACTTAAAGACGGGTGCAATAGCCGACACCAAAACGCTTGTCGAGGGCGCAAATAGTATTGACGGCCTATGGTATGAGGCTAACATGTGGACTGGGGCGTTTGGTCTTTTCCCCAACAGCACTGAATATGCTTTGGCACAAGCCGGCCTAAAAGCTAACGGCACCACTTATGCCAAGCTATACGCATGGGATACTACAAACAATGTCGCGGTTGGCGACCCCCTGGTTGCCGTCAACGCTAAAGTTGTGATATCCACAGACGCTACCGCAAAAATCAAATTCAACCTTGCGCCAAGTAGCGGTATATCCTTCACAAGTTCCGGTAGACTTCGTGTTGATCCAGAATTGCCGTGGTTTGATCCGACAGATGATGCTGGTAAGGTACTCGCCATTAACAGTTCTGGTTACCTGCAATGGATGAACCTATCGGACCTGTAATAGTTAATTACATGAGAAAGCCTCCCGGACTCACGGGAGGTTTTCTTTGTCTTCCTTACCGGCCACTTCCTTGCGAAGCTCTTTCACTTCCTTGTATGTCTCTCTCCAATACGCTTTCCATTCGTATAGGTAGTCCAAGACGTAGTAGGCTTGCCCCCGGATGACCATTATTATGATGAAGATTTCAAATAAGGTTTGAAAGAGCTCGCCCTTGAAGGCATCGCCCTTCAGAAGATAAATAAAGAGAAGAACGTCCACGATAACGTAGATGACAATTCTGGTAACGTGCTTGGCCATAACTTTTAATATAGCATAGTTTAATCGTATGAAATATTTGTCTTGCATCATTTATGGTTGTATGATAGGGCATTTCCTAGTAAAGACCCGCCGCCTTCTCACGGCCGGTTCCGTAACCAAGAAGAAGTGGGTCGTCTTCGCCCGGTTGGTCGAGCCAGATGCGGACAGGCTGTTCGAGGTTGGGGCCACGGCCAACTATGTCAAGGCCTGCCGGGCCTCGGAAGAGCTGGATGGTGGCGATTTCTTCATTGGCCAGGTTGCCGAAATGGACGTGACCCCAGAGTACCTGGAAGAGCGCGTCCATGACTGGCACGAGCTGTCGGCTTATGAACAGAACGAGCTGTACATTGCGCAGGGGATGCTGCTATGATGAAGTCCAAGCAAAAGTTTGTTCTAAACCCGAACGAAACAGCAATGCAAAATTTGTGGAGGGCGGCCACGCTCGCCACCTATATAATGCTATTTACAAAGCGGTATGGATTACCACGATTTAACCACGAAGAAATTAATGAACTTATTGAAGAAATGACTTTATATGTAGTCATTAATGTTCTACGCAAGATTCGTGGGGGTTCGTCAAATATTGCCCCTTACAGCAAAAAGCATACGTTTTTCCAGAACGTGCAAAGTGTAGCCTGGTCGTGTCGCACACTTCTTGTAAACCGTAAATTTGAAGAAATCAAGAAACGCATCGAATCAGTAGACATAAACGGCGTCAATGAAAACGGGACCTTGGTGGCTGATATGGTTCCCGAGTCAGCATTGAACCCGATTATTACACACGAGCGACCATATAACGGTTATATACACCGACATATAAAACCATACAAAGAACTAGCCACAGTATACCTCAAAAATCGCCGTGCTCTACAAGAGTACGAAGATTATTGTGCGCAATGCAAAGAGACTTTTGTAACTCCAGTATCAGAGGCAGTTTTTAGAAAGCGAAACGGGTTTATCGATGCGGTGCCAACTAAGCAGCAGAAAAAGAGGAAGAAGAAGTGAAGTACACTGTCTTATCATTCAATTTCAAAGGCTACGAACCGGTCCGGGAACCACGAGTCACCGACCCTAACGCCGAATACATCTATGTCTCGGACAAAGTGCCGGAGGGCAAGTCCAAGTGGAGGTTCGTCGAGGACAAGGACCTGCCCGGCAAGGACCCGATACACGACTCGTACTTTGTCAGGTACCACCCGTGGAAGTACGCCAAGACCGACATTGTTATCGTCGTGGATGCGTCCGTTCAAATCAACGACAGCCTTGAACCAATCGTAGCTGAGTTCATCGATTCTGGTGCAGACTATGCTCCGATGCTCACAAGCTATACAAATGATGAACAGAAGATGGACGTGTTCAAGAACAGGCTGCGCCGCGTCGACGATGATGAAATTTACCGGGTCAAGCAGTTCATAGACGAACACAATCAGACATTCTGGAAGGGTTCCATCGGGTGCGCCTTCATGATGCTGAGGAAGACCGAACCGGTACTGAAACTACTGGAAGATACATGGAGCCAGGTTCTGGCTCTTGGTAAGACCCGATTAGACGAGGTGGTCCTCCACAAGTTGCTATACAGTGCTGTCGGTGTAAAGCTGTTCCCGGTATCGATACAAATTATTCAGTCTACATACATGAACTATTGTGCGCACGGCAAGGTCGAACCGGTGCCCAAATACCAGAACCACGACGAGTACTACTATATATGCAACGTGCCTGTATCGCCCCGCCGGTTCTCGAAGGCCATAGAGTATCCTAGAACATACCGGTACAAGACCGAGGCTATGCTCTTGGCAAAGCACATGAACGCAAAGGACATGGTGGAGTGGTTGGACTGGCACCTGTCCAGGTGCGGGTTTGACCGCATACACGTATTCGACAACGAGAGTGATATTGGAGTTAAGGCGGCGTGTTTAAGTTTTGGTGACCGAGTTACTTATGAATTGGTAGAAGGACATCCACGACAATACAAATTGTATGATAGATACGTTAATTACCAGTCGCAAGCAGAATGGATAATGCCTATTGACGACGACGAATACCTCGACCTTGGCAAGTTCAAGAACGTGGCGGAAATGCTCGACTACTATCAAAAGAAGTTACCGCACTTGGGAATGCTTGCAATAAGATGGCGCCACCTTTTCCCGCTCGATTTCAGTAAGGAACGAAAAGGTAGTGTGCTCGACTACTGTAAGGTAGAAAACCCCGGACTAAGCAGGCAGTTCATGAAACTTGGCGACGATACCATCAAGTGCATCGTCAGGCGTGATGGCCCTGTACATTATCAAGAGACCTGGGAAAACCCGGCGGGTGGGCACGTCCCAAAACATTCTTGCCATGCCTATGCACTCACTTGTGATGGGCATATCGTGAACGGCTGTGGCGTGAACGGAATTAAAATTGATGATGAACGTGTGCGCCTGTTACACTGCCGATACAAAGGCCCGGACCATTGGGCCCGGGCGCACGGTAACGATAACTTAACGGTCAGTGACTGTGTCGGGCATAGACGTATCTATGCCGGTATGGACCTTAGTCAACTACCCACGCCCTAAAGGGTGTGAGCTTGCGACCGCCGATTTGGCAATATGCTTAAGCTTCATTGTGTTCTCCAAACATTATGTTAACAATCTATCAACATTTTTTCGGCCAAATTTTTCAAAATTCGGCAAGTGTGTGAATAAGTGGCCGGGCGGCACGGGCGTTGAACCCATGGCTAGACCGGAAGCGAAACCATTCCCGCCCGGCCTGCGCATTATTCCGTTGTTTGCTCTTGGTCCAGTTCTTTCGGTTCTTTTAGCACCCACTTCATTTTCGTGCAACACCCGGCTGCAATCGGAATCTGTTTGCACAATTCCCTGTCAAACCAAGACCTGTGGGTCTTGCCTTCCTCATCGGTCCACGAAACACGCACCTTGTTTTCGCAGTATTTCTTCTGCGCAAAATATGTGGGCTTTATCTCCACCGGTTCTTCCGGCCCAACGAGGCGGTCAGTGGGCACGCTGGTAAGCCTATTGATGCGGTCCTGGATTTCGAGTTCCAACCCCGTTGCAGAGTCTTCATCTGGGCGTATCCAGCGGGTCGCACTTAAGAGTAAATCCGTGAGGTATCTGACCTCTTCGACTTCATTCATTTCTTTTTCCCCTTGGTCTTCTCGGCCCACTTATTGATTAATACAATTGTAGTTGTACACATATTAAACTCCTTTTTAAAAAAATGCCCCCGCCCTCAAAGAAGCAGCAGTATAGAACCGGGCGGGGCACGAGGTTATACTGGGTTAGTTTGTCTTAAAAAGGCAATGAATCTCCGTCGTCGACTTCCACGACCGGGTTCTGCGGGGCCGGCCAAGTCGGCTGCGGGGCCGGGGCGGCAGGCGGAACATAAGTCTGCTTGGGCTGCGGCGCCACATAAGCGGACGGCTGGGTAGCCGGTGTTTGTGCCACTTCCTGCGCCGTCGGGAACGGAGCCACGGCACATTCAGATGGAGCCACATTGGTTCCGCAGGCTTGCTGCATGGGCGACTGCCCCAAGAAATCGCCGGCATTTACCTGCGTGGTATTGGTGGGAATGAATTGCGGTTTCTGTTCAGTGGGTGCGCCGAACTGAACCTTCTGTTCCTGGAATCCAAGACCCGGCATCCAACAGGTTTCGATGACATTCTGGTTGAGCCATGCAGGGGCCTTGTCGTCGGCAACGAATGTAGTCTTCTGCCCTTTCTTGGCCTTAAGATAACCGTCGATTTCGTTGAATTGCTTGGTGGGGTCCTTCTTGGATGCCACCGTCTTTATGGTGAGTTGACACTTCAATGTTTTTTCTGCATTGACCAGAACCCTGTAATCGAAACCGACCGGGAACTTGTCGAGGCCGTATCCGGTGAGACCATTGAGCACCTTGAAGAGATTGCTCTTGTCGTTGATGGTGTTGGTCAATGGCTTTGTGGTAAGATAGTGGAGCCGACCTTCATCATCCTGGACCTGGAATACAAACTGCATTTTAGGTTCAGGCTGGTCGCTCTGATATTTTGTTCCCATAAAGCCACGGAGGCCCACGCAGACGGCTTCATAGCAGCCGTCTTCGAGCAGGTTAAATTCGCCGCTTGCAGATGCGGCAGGTGCGAGAAACATTGACATAGTTTACTCCTTGTTATCGTTTTTTGTTTCTGTTATACCAATAGCATTTTAAACTTCGCGTGGCAACAACTTTTTTAAGTAATCGTTGCCGCCCAATTTACTAGGCCGGGCCATTGTCTTTGCCACTTCTTATCGGACCACGGACACGGCACAGACAATACGGCTTCACCAAGACCTTTATGTACGTATTTGGCGAGCAGGTGCTTCACTCTATTATACCTCTGACCGGCACCGACAGGAATCATATTCAGTTCATCTTCCAGCTGGGAAACTAGTTCTTCGACATTGACAGTTTTTGTAAGTTCCTTTGCCTTTTCGGCCCGGCGTGCAAACTCGATTTCATCGTCCTTGACCCAGCATTCGTATTCCTTCCAGAAGTCATCGCCACCCCAGAGTTCGCCTTTGTTTCGCAGGTATTGGTATGGGGCGCCTTTTGAGCGAACACATGGCAAAATTTGCCAATGGCCTCTATCAAAACAGCACTGGTCGACGTGAGGGAAGTGCCAGGCAAGATTGGCCTTGACTCGCCTATTATTAAGGACGTGGCAAGGCATTTTGGATTGCAGAGGTAAAATCACCCGAAAGCGGTCTCCTTCCTTATACCCATAAGAGTAGGACGTATAAAGTGTCCACCTCCACTTTGCATAATGTTCCGCAAATTCCCTGATGCTGAACCCGTTATCGAAATCTAATTGCAAGCAGTCTAAATGCTCCACATTTGCCCCTGTACACCTCGGTCGACGCACGGTCTCGGAGACCGGTTCAGGGTCCCGGACCATCGAGCCATAGATGGCCAGTGGCGCCTTGCTCTTATCGCTAAACACGGGCGGATGCTCGAGCAGTTCGTTCCACTGTTCGTTGCTCATGGAAGCCAAGTGCATGTACTTGCTGAACTGGTTGGGTTTACAGAGGAATATCATACGACCTTCGAGACTGGGGTAAACGTGTTGAACGCCGGGCAATACTCTAGATTTATAAGTTCGTTCTTATTATCGACGGCAGTAATAAGGTTGGGGAAGACGTTGCGTAGGCCATTGAGCCAAATATCTCTGGACTTGGCGTAGGCTCCGCACTCGTGGCACCATTGCTTATAATCATCATAAAGGTTCTGCAACATTTCTGTAGGTGCTGCCGTGCATTGCAGATTGGCCGACTTTGCCCATGATATAACGGAGGTATTGGCAATGCTGATTCCTTCAAGGTACCGGATACCTTTGACCTTCTTCTTGGAGCACTTGTAGCCGTTTACTAGAAGCTGGATGATATCTCCCTTCTGGTAGTTTGAAATAGCAGAGCGTTCACCGTGGTTTAAGCGTGTTTCGCGTATGGCTTCCTGAATTTCTGTTATTTTTAACTTGGCTGTGGGGTTTCTAAAATCGAACGTTTCTTCGATATAAGTAGACCATTCATTGGCGTCCAGGTCGACACAGTTTTCAAGCGTAAGGGCAGATTGTTCTGTAGTTTGTTTGATAACGCTGTAAGGTGGTGGGCATACCCGTTTAAACACTTCTCGGCACTTGTAGAGTATGTGGGGCATTTCCTTGATAAGGTTGCCTTTGAGGTCGTAGCCATTATTGATTGGTTTTCCTGAGGCATCAAGAATCAAGTTGCCCTTGTCATCAGTGAAGTAGAACTTCCTCTTTATTTCAATGGGCGGTTCTTGCATTTTGATATACAAGCACCGGCGAGCCTCGTTCCTGTTCGCAAAGTTCACATCAGGCGGGTTGTTGGCCGCAATCCACAAAATCGGGTCAAGCCTTGCCGATATAATTGGCTTGTTCTTTCGGTTGATGCTAATTATATCGTGTCCGGTCAGGTTGTGTATCAACTGGCTTTTTACTGAGAGCCCGGTTTTCACGTCGCTCAAGATAACCATGCGTTTTCCGACGGCATTTTCAAGGCCGAACTCCGTATTAAGCGTTTGTCCAAGGGAACACGAAAGATTTTTACCGGCATATTCTGCCATAGCGTTGAATAGGCTTGATTTGCCATCACCCCCTCGGCTCTCAATCCAAATGTACTGGTTAAGGTGCGACTGGGCGAAGAACGTGGCAAATATACCCGCCATCAAAGATTCTCGACAAGCCGGTACAACGGACTCCATAAAACCATCAAAGTCGGGTGTCGGTCCTTCCACGATATTGTTCAGGTCGAAGTACATAAAAGCCGGTTCATTCGGGTCGTTGGTGAAGGCTGGAAGTTCTATTTGCTCCTTGTAGATAAAACCGTATTCATCCATTGCGACATCCATGTTATGAAGCATTTCAGGTATCTTCTGGAGTCCCCTAGACAGTTCGCTCTTAGACTTCTTGTTTTCAAAGCTGCGTTTTAGGTTTTCAATGTATTCGTGCAGTTTTGTCTTAAAATAATCTACGTTGGCAGGAGTCCCCGAAACACCCTTCATTATGCTCTGCTCGTAGTACTCGTACAATTTATAGTATGGTATGCCATCCTGTACTTCCGGTTGTCCATCCTGAATAGATATTACGGATACTGTAGAGCACTCGTTCGTAGTCGACAAGAGGCCGGTTAACTTTTTGCGCATCGACCCCTGCAACTGTAAGAATGCGTTTTCACTGCTGGCTGCTTCCCGCCATATTGTTCCAGGCGCATCCAAGTTCCTCATATACACAATCCGCTTGCCATCGTTGGCATAAGTGAACATGAAGTTCTTGGCCAAGAAGTCCCTCACTCTGGGGTTCAGGTCGAAGATGTATGCCGGGAAGAATGTCTTTTCACAGAAATTAAGGTAGGCCTTGAACTCCTTACGCTTCTTATCGTCTGACATCGCCACAAACTTATTGGCATCGATGCTTACAGCCAAGGAATCCGTGGAATCGGATGTCCTCAGGGCTTCCTTGTATTTTTTCAAGGTCGTGTTAACGTCGGATTTTGAACCGGGGAACTTGGCCGTCTCGCTCATAAGGTCGGCACAGTCGACTCCGATGCCTACAAACTTGGCAATCGACTGGGTCCACGTCTGTTCATCGAATTTGCTCGGTAAAAGTCCAGCGTAGTCGCACAGGTAAATAAACTCGTCTACTGTCATTCCTTAAATCTCCTTTACCAGCCTGCTTGCTGAATCTTGCGTGATTATAACGTAGTAGCCTTTGGAAGCGCATTGATTAGGCGTATTGTCTTGGGCCCATCTACCATACTCGTCGAAACCCCTGAATACATCATAAGCCCGTACAACCCTGGGTTCCAGCAGGGCGTGAGCCATATCGGTCGCTACAGACTTATATATAAATATTGTCCTTTAGATGGACCGGCTCCTGTAGGTAATTCTGGTAGAAGAACTTATTGAGTATACTATGGTAGCAAATACCGCAATGGCCTTCTTCGCTTAATATAAAGTGTGTTATATTGTATGCTCGGGCGGCGACGTGCCTAAACCAGTAGAATACTGTACCTGGCTTATCATCGTCAAGCGTCCATTTGGACTTTATAAGGCCGTGCCTCAAAAGCTGTTCCTGGAGGGTGTCCTCCTGGGTGGCCCCGTCACACCGGTAAATGTTTATTGTCGTCTTGTCGCCCGTGCTGGGCAGGTAGGATTGGGCAAGGCTCTCCATCGTGGCTCCTAAAAGAAACCGGGCAGCGGTCTACCCCTCCGCTGCCCGGACTTAACTATGGACTGCCATATTTAAGGTCGGACGACTAACTGGGTAGATGGTCGTTTAAAGTCTGTTATGTTCTTTGAGGATTGAGAGCTAATTGAGCTCGGCCATTCTTGATGGCCACTGCCAGGACCGCCTGGACTTATGCCACGAAGACGGAGTCGGACCGCCTTGCTGTAACCAAATATAGCATAAAAAAATTCTAAAGCAACAAAAATCTTAAAAAAAATTTTGTGAAACGGTGACAGTTACATCTTTACAAAGAAAGCCGGCCAGAACTTCTGGTCGGTTCGACTCTTATGCGCTGGTAGGTTTCAAGGGACGCCGTCGGTAGACGAAAAATGCCTTATACTTACATGTGCCGAAATTTGCGAAATTTTAAAGGGGGGTAAATGGGGGGCATCGGTGGGGGCATAGTTGAGGGCGGGCTGAAATCCGCCTGAGAGTAAGAAAGGGGCTAGGGGGCTTATCTTCTCTTACTTTAGAAAAAAAATAAAAAAAAATAATAATATATAAAGGTATAATAATATCTATAGAGGAAGGGGAAGGGCGAAAAATATCGCCCCCCCGCCCTATGGTATCACCTCGTCGTTGACCAGGTCGGCCAGCTCCTCCGGGGCCCTTACCGACTGATACCAGGTCATCGCGGTACCGGGGCCATGCCCGAGCAGTTGGGACACCTTCACGATATCACCGGACTTCCGGTACAATATGTTGCTCACCGAGGTCCTGAACGTCTTTAAGCCGCCCTTCGGTACGCCGGCCCTTTTGATGGCGTTGCTCAGGACCGTGAAGCGGCTCGCCTGGCATGGGCTACAGGCCGAGAAAATGCGTTGGTCGGGTTCACCCCTTATCGTTTCGAGTTGTGCCCACAGAGAGAACGGGAGAGGGCAAAAACGCTCCCGGCGGGTCTTTACGATTTCGGCTCTAAAATGGATTATGCCGGTGTCCTCGTTTAAGTCGGACCATAGAAGGTCGTAAGTTTCGCCGGGGCGACTGCCGATAATCGCCATTACTGAGAAGTACAGGCGGTATTGTTCTGTCCGCTCCGCAGTGTTGCTCCGCACGTTCATAATTATGTCGTACATCTGTTCGCGAGTCCACGTCGATTTTGTCGGAGGCTCGACCTTTACCTTGGGCAAACCCTTTTTCAAGTCGTCCCTCCCGAAGTGGTCGAACAGGTTGTTGAGCGCGTTCACGTAGCCGTGCCGGGTCGTGGATTTCAATTTGACGGTCTTGGTGGCGAAAATCTCCGCCACCTTGTCCGCGGTCAGGTCGGCGATGTTCACGCCCCTCAGAAGCCACTGTGCGGCCCTGAGGTACCGGCTGATGCTCTGTTCTCGATAACCTTCCACCTTGAGCCTATCCGTCCAGATATCGAGCACGCCACCCGGTAGGTCCACCGGTGAGCGCAGTTCCTTCTGTCTCACGTCCAGGGCGTTCAGGGCTTCGCCGGAGGCATTCTGCCGGTCGAGCTCGGCCTGTGCCACCTTTACCTTCATGAGCTGGACCTCGGCCTCTTTCCGGTCGTGGGTTTTGAGATTCACGTCCGTGACCTTGCCGTGGTCGGATTTCCGGAGGTACCAGAACCCCCGGTCACGCTTGTTCTTGATGAATATGCAGTAAGATGCCATGTTATGTGTCCTTTGTTATTGTATTTGATTCCATGTAGTTGAAATCTGTACAATATCGTGCACTAAATGTACGAATTTTTCAAGGTCGAAGGGGTTGTATTGGGCTAAAACTGGGCAAAATCGGCACCAGCTTTCCGGAATGGACCGTTCGGCGGAACCACTAATGGCAAGCACGTGCACCAGTCCGGAACGCTGGAAGTCACTGCGCAGGGCTTCGGGGATGCCGCTCTTGTCGCCCGCCAGTAGCCCGAGCAAAAGCCCGGTCTCGGCGGGGGCCAGGTACTCCTCGAACCTCGATTTGATCCACATGCGAAATGCATAAAAACTGCGTTCGGGAGTCCAGTGCCCGCGCCAGGAGTCCCAATGCGTGAACTTGCCGTAGGCGGCGAGCCCTTGGCTTTTGAGCCAGCCACGGGTGTCGAAGCCTCCGGGGACGGTTGGTGGCGTGATGGGGTACCAGCTGGCTTCGTAGCAAATAGAATCGCCTGGCAGGGGCAATGCCCGCAATTCGCGTTTTTCGGTGAGGCGGACGCGTTGGCTGCTTGCCACAATGAACGCGGTCCCGTTTGCCCTCGGCATCACCGTCTCTACGATGCCGCACCCTTTGGCGCGTGGCACTTGCCAGAGGTCCCGACTGGCGGAGCTTGAAGCGGCATAATGGCTGGCGATCCCGACCAAAAGCGAAAACAAGATGGACCACTGGACGCCCTTTGGAAAAAAACGTATAGACATGGCGAGCGGCAAAAGCAGAACCGGAGCGAATTCTGGGCAGTTGAAACTCGCGTAGGTGGCCATGAGTACCAGGGCGCTGGTCAGTGCCGGTTTCCCTGTGAGAGGGGTCAATAAATCTTGTAGCGAAACATTTATTTTACCCCGCCATATGCCATATTGCCGTTTCATTTTTATACCTTTACCTTGAATGGTTTGATGCAAACTGTTGTCTATTAAACGGAATTTTGACGGAAAATGTGCCATTTTGATTTGAAAAACTTTTTTTCTCCGATGCACGTCATTTTGGCGGCGCTTTTTTGCCTTTTTGCCGCCTGTTCCGAAGAATCCGATCCTGAAATCAATCTTCTTCCAGATAGCGGGGTTCGTTTTACCTTGTTCCCCAACGACGAGGCGGTGAACGACTCCATCGCGGCGAACCTGGCCCATGGCGTCAAGCTCCAGCTCCATCCCAATGCAAGCTACGAGCTTTCTTTTGATAGGAGTGGAGCCGAAAAGGCGCCCGTACTTCAGTTATACCGGCTGTACGAGCAAACGGAGACTCAGTTCAAGGTCCACAAGGTCCGCGAACTTGAAGGGGAATTTGTGGGTGACCGGATTGTGTATCGGTTTGTCTGTGAAGAAAACGAGATGATTTACTGGGCTACATCTTT
This sequence comes from Fibrobacter sp. UWP2, assembly GCF_900141705.1. NCBI lineage: Bacteria > Pseudomonadati > Fibrobacterota > Fibrobacteria > Fibrobacterales > Fibrobacteraceae > Fibrobacter > Fibrobacter sp. UWP2. Next base: position 275,159 of record NZ_FQYM01000001.1, on the reverse strand, counting down.
GTTGGACGGAGAAACTTTTTACAGGGGTCCGACAAAAAATGTGAAATTGACAGGCGAAGGGGCCTATTCGGACCACATGAGCATTAACCTGGTTGCGGTGGGAAAAATCTTGCCGACGAAGGACAGCGTCGATGTGGACAGCCTTGCAAATCTTATGCTCAAGGATTTCCGCAGGTATTACAGTACAATCAAGGTCGATACGCTTTACGTGCGCTATGCTCACGAGCACCCGACTCTCGGGAAAAAATACCCGGCAGACGAGCCGTGGCGTGCAGGCTACTCGTCAGATGATATGTACCTGTCGGAGTTGGGAGGCTGGCCCGAGGCGAATCTCAGGAATGCCTTGGACATTGTCTACATGCATCGTATTGAGGAAGAGGGCTCCTTGGGTTTTGCCGCGCTCTTCAGTGGCAACATGGGTGGCGGAAAAAGAAGCACCGTTATTGTGGGAAACCGCATATACGCGCCCTCCCTTGGTGGCGAAGTGCCTTTGACGTCCAAGGAGATTGTGGAAAGCGCCTTGCACGAGACCGGCCACTTTTTTGGCTTGCGTCACACGACTACGACACCCGGGGACTGGGAAGCGGAGGGCGATTACTCCAATCTCGAAGACGGCATCGAAGAAACCCCCTATTGCATAAATTTGATTTTGGGCGGGTACATGAGTGTGAATGACGACGAGATTGGCGGAGTCGCACGCAAGTACTATTTTGATGCCAAGGCGTTTGAGATTGAGGACTGCCCCGATGCGAGCAATGTCATGTTCCCGGCGGCTACCGAATTGCCGTATGAAGGGTTTTCTCAAAAGCAACTCGAAATTGTCCGCAAGAACTTGATGATTTTTCCACACTGATTTTAATTGCCCTCGTTATGAAAGCAACTCATTTTTCTGAACCGGCACAACTGATTGCCTTCGTGCTTCAAAAAGGCCCTGAATGGGACCCTGTCGTAGTCAACTTGTTGGAGTCTACCTGGGGGCCTCTCCGTTACAAAGGCAAATTGTTCCCCTTCGATAAAACGGACTACTACACTCCCGAGATGGGGGACGGCCTGTTCCGAGGGGTGGTGAGTTTTGAAAAGTGCATCCCTCCCGAGACCATTGCGCAAGAGAAGGCTCGCAGCAACGCCTTGGAACTCACGACGGCTTCAAGCGACAACTCCGACCATCGCCATGTGAACGTGGATATCGGTTACATGGACTTGGATAAGGTTGTTTTGCCCAGCTACAAGCGGGGGCCGTTCAAGCTCTATGCCGGTGGCGGTGTGTGGCTCGACATGCTCCTCACCTACGCCAAGGGGGAGTTCCACCCGACAGCGTGGGCGTTCGAGGACTTTAAGCGGAACCCGTACCAGCACGACTTGCAGCTTATTCGCGAGCGTTGGCGTAAATCGGCCAAGTAGTTTTGGCAAACAAAAAAGCCTCGGCAGTGCCGAGGCGAAATTTTTGGATTCGCTAGGAATTACTTGTTGGCCTTGGCGGCTTCGTAAGCGGCAAATTCGGCGTTGGCGTCACCGTAAGCCTTGGCGGCGCGGAAGCGGGCGACGTCAGCCTGCTGGGCGGCGAGTTCGGCTTCGAAGGCTTCACGCACGAGCTTCGGGTCCATGGCCATGATGGCGTAGACCTTCACAGTGTTTTCCTTGGCTTCGGTCTTGATCTTGATGATGGTAGCACCGCGGAGCGTGGTCGAAACGACGTTCTTCTTCACTTCTTCAAAGTGTTGGGTCAGTTCGCTGCCCACTTCTTCGGCGTAGGCGCGGGTCAGGTTCTGGAGCTTGGATTCCAGTTCGCGGCCAATGTCGGTACGGGCGTTCAGGTCGGCCTTGTCATAGGCGATCTGTTCGTCCTGGGATTCGCCAATGCCAAAGCCGGCGACGACGCCCTTCTGGATGAGTTCGTTCTTTTCTTGTTGCATTTCGGCAAGGGCGCTAGCAGCCTTTTCTTGCGGGGTGCTTGCGCAGCCTGCCAAAAGGGCGAGGGTAGCGAGTGTGGCGAGTAACTTTTTCATGAGATTCTCCTTGAGATGTTAAACTTTTGATGTAAAGGTATTTTAATGTTTTTGTAAAGTCAAGAGATTTTTATCAAAAAGTGTTTTTTTGCACATTTTATCTGAAAAGGGGCGCTACTAGGGCTAAGGCTTTTGCTATAACGATTCTTTTATCTATGATTTGTCTAAAATTTTACATATATTTGAAGCATATGAAGTTCTTACGAAAATCTCTTCTTTTGACGGCTACGGTTTCGGCCGCTCTTGTGATTGCAGGATGCAAAGAGGAACCCAATCCCAAAGCAATGGCGCAAAATGAAGCTTCCGCAGTAGCTCCTGACGAAGATGCTCCTGTAAAGTCCAAAATAAAGGCCAAGGTCCGTAAGTCGGTTGGTGAAACCGAGTTGTCCAAGAATCAGGGCGAAACCTGGAAGCGCTTGATTACGGGGCAAAAGGTCGTTGAAAATAACAGAATTCGTACGGCGGTGGAGTCCGAGGCCGTTTTGGCGGTGGAGGATGGTTCTTCTTTGTGGATTACGGAACGTTCTGACGTCACGCTTACCGTGGAAATGTTGGATTCCTTGAACAAGAGAATCTCGATTAAGATTGAAAACGGTCAAGTGCGATTTGACGTTCAAAAGCAGGTGGACGGCAATACCATGGAATTCAGGACCGGTACGGCCGTGGCTGCCATTCGTGGTACGGCGGGCTTTGTCGGTGCAGTGAACGGCAAGATGGTCGCCTCCTTGAAGGAAGGCCGGATCGATGTTACCGACAATAAGAGTGGCAAAGTGGAATCCATTACCGCGAACCAGACGGTGGTCGTTGACGAAAAGCAGGGTGTTGTGAAGATGGACTTGGGCGCTTCTGGTACGGGAGCCCTTTCCAAGACATTGGACTCTTTGCTGGCGGCGGCTCCCGAAGCCGATGTGGCGAAGGAACTTTCGGCTGTCTTGAAAAAGTTCGATGCTAGCTACAAGGAACGCCGTGCCGCATTCGAAAAGAACTTGCGTTTCCAGGCTTCGGCGCTGCCTGCCGAGGTGTTTTTCCCGAACGTGACGTTGCAGGCCCGTGTGAACCCGGGCGTGATTGTGACGGTGCTTGGCGAAGTAGATACGGTTGGTGCAAACGGCGTTTACCAGCGTACCTTTGAATGGGGTGATGACGCTTATGGAACCAAGCGCTTCCTCGCCAGCTGCAGCGACGGTGACGTGGAAATCCCGTGCTTTATGTGGACCACGAATTACGTGGCTCCGACAGCACAAGGCGAACCTGCCGCCGAACAGCCCGCAGCTGAGCCTGCGGCTGAGACGGCAAAGCCGGCTGCGCAAAGCCAGGCCGCTCCTGCGGCAAAGGATGTGAAGTTGTCTGTCAAGTTTGGCGGTGCGCGTTCCGAACGCGTCCACCACACGGGCGAATATACGGCAAATATGAAGGTCAACCTTTCTGGAATTACGGCGGGCGACCTGGGTCAGATCAAGTCCATTGTGTTAAAGCGCAAGGGCGCTGTTGTCGAAACGGTGAACGCCAATGCCATCAATTCGCTTAGTTACGAGTTCTCGGCGAAGATTCCGCAAAATACGATTGCGAACTTCGAAGTCGTTGTGACAACCCAGAATGGCAAAACATACAGTGCCAAGAAGACGTATGAAGTTTATTGCAACCCGCGTAACCACCAGGGCGGCGAGAATCTCGTGAGCCTGGAAGAGGAATACGACATGGTCAAGCAAAGAGGAATGTTGAAGGAAGAATAAGAGGTCCTTATGAAAAAGAACATGAAGATGATTTTGGCTTGTGGTTCTGTGTTGGCGTTTGCCGCATGCGCATCGAACCCGCCTGAGAACAACGACCCTGCCCGCCAGCGTGCCGCCGCCGCTTACGACGCCGCCGACCAGGAGTTTGGCGAATCTGCCACAGGTTCTATAAAAAAGAATGACGATGCTGGAACCCCCACCATTGCTGTGTCCAATGCCAAGTTCAAGTCCCGCCCCACGGTGCTTGTCGCCCCGGCCATGGGCAGGACAGACAATCCTTCTATTGAAGTGATTCGCAAGAACCCGCTTGCAAAGACTGCCATGGAAGTCATCAACGCTTACCTCTCGACTCGAGACTACAGCGTGATTGGCCTCGAAAGCCAGGCACAACTCGATGAAGTGGTGCAGTTGCAAAACGATATTGCCGGTAACGATGAAGACTTGGCCTATGTGGCAGGCTTGAGCGTTGGTGCCGACATCAATATCACTTATTCTGGCAGCATTCAAGACGAGAACATCGTCATTGATTTGAATGCTACCGAAGCCTCGACCGCCAACTTGCTCGCCAGTGAGTCTGTCCGCATGAAGGACGAGGGTGAGGGCATGCGCGTGCTGGTGCAAAAAGCCATGCAAGAGGCGATTGTAAAACTCGAAAACAAGGTGCGTGACCGTTTGGCTGCTGACCTCGAGAAGGGCGTGCAGTACAAGGTGGTGGCTCACTTGACGGGTGAATTTACCGATGAACAGGCCGAAGAAATCTCCAACATGGTTTCTGTCCAGATTCGCAAGAAGTTCAACAAGATGCAGGTGATTTCGATGAGCCGCAATACGTTTGACGTGCTCGTATTTGCCGATCCGAACACTTACGATGATGCCCAGATGGTTTATAGTGTGTTCTATGAAGGCTTGGAGAACCTTGCCAAGGTGCGTAAGCAGAATATCACAAAGAAACTGATTATTCTCGAGATACAATAATATGAATAAGTTAATTGTCGCGGTACTACTCGCTCTTGCCACCATGGCTTCGGCGGCAACAGTCTCCTATACGGCGGTTTCAAAAAAATCGCAAAAGGAAGCCGACCAGCTTGCCATGGACGGCCTTGCCAAACAACTCCGCTCTAGGGTGGAGTCTGAGTTTGCCGTGACAAAGACCGAGGATGCAGCGGGCAACATTTCGGAATCGGTTTTGAGCAAAAAGAAGGTGTCTACCGACATCGTCATCAAGGGCGCCAAAATTATCCACGGCCCCAAGCAAGATGGCATGTTCCAGGCGACCGCCTCGGTGGATACCGAACAGATGGCGTCCAAGATTCGTGTGGATTTGGCTGCGGTTCAAGACAAAATGAAGGAACTGGACCCAATTATCCGCAAGGACATTTTAAATGGCGATTACCGCAAAATGACGACGGACATGATTGCCTTTGAAAAACTTGCCGACGAATACGCCTTCAACCTTGAGAATCTCTCTTGCCTGCAAAAAATCCCGCCGGAGCTCAAGCTGGAAACGGCCATGGGCAAGCTGGTGGATTTTGTGGTGACGAACCTTTCGACAGTCAAAATGGAAACCGATTTGACCAGCGAGGCCTTGATGGTGACCATCACTGACGTGGCTGGCCCGGTAGAAGCGTTCCCGATAGCCTTGACGCAAGACAACAAGGACTTGGCCCACGAAAAGACGAATGCCTCGGGCGAAGCCGTATTCTCGCTTGCCCAGGTAAAAAAGAGAAAGCCCACAGGCGAAGTGACCGTGCATGCCGACTTGAACTTCAAGTATGTGCGTACGGCGAACTTCATTACGCAAACGGTGAGCTATGCGAGCGACAAGAGCAGCTGCACATTCCAGTTTGTTTGTGATGGTCCTGCCGAAGCGTGCGGCGCTTTGCAAAAGTACTTGAACGATTCGGGTCTCCCGACGCTCGACAAGCCGGGACTCCCCAAGCTCTCGGCAAAACTCACGTTCAGTGACAAGTTCAACAGCGGCAAGACACTTTGCACTTCGCGCGTAACGGCGACTCTTGAATCGGGCAAGGTCCAGCTGACCGAGAACGCCCAAGGCGTAGGACGAGATGCGGACGCCGCCCAGTCGAAGGCGGTTCAAAAGCTTCCCGCCACAAAGATCTTTGACGCCTTTACCAAGGCTTGCAAATAAATAAAGATTGGCGCGGTTCTTGGAACCGCGCTTTTGCTTTAGCGTAAAATGCGGCCGAGGGCAACAACGGCAGCTGTCCTTGCGCGAAGCCTTGTGCTCCCTAAGTTGAGCAGGTGGATTTTTCCGCCTGCGTGTTTTTTTACGAGCTCGATTTCGCGGGGCGAGAAACCACCCTCGGGTCCCACCAGGAGCGTAACGGGGGTCGTGTCTCCCGAAACAGGGTCCACGCAAAAATCCTTTTCGCCGTCAATGTCGCACAGGACCAAGTCGCCCTGGTACGTCTCGAGCCACTTGTCGAATTCAACGGGGCCCTCGATGCGTGTGAGCCACGGCTTTTTGGATTGCTTTAGGCTTACCAGGCTTTTGAGTTCGGAGCGGCGCACTTGCTTGTGCAGGTCCGAGTTCTTGGGCTCCTGCGAATAGTCGGTGCGCAAAAACACGATGCTCTCGATTTCGGTTTGGGCGGCATGGAAAACGACCTCCTCGAGGGCGTCGTCCTTGAGGCAGCCGATGGCAAGGCTTACGTGCGGTCGCGGGCGCGGGGCGTCCTCTACCGAGTCGACCCGTACTTCGCATGCCTTGGCGTCGGCTTTCACGATGGTCGCGTCGGCGTAGTGGCCGAGCCCGTCGCAGAGCTCCAGAGTGTCGCCCACGGCGGCGCGGCATACGCGTACGGCGTGGGAACTTTCGTTTTCGTCGAGCACGATGTTGCCACAGGTAATGAGCGGGCAGTAAAAACGGCTATCGGGAGTCTTCATGCCCCAAAAATAAAAAACTCCGGCGTCTTTTTGCTAGATTTAAAGTACATGAGCCACAAACCGGTAAAGGCAGTCGTTTTTGACCTGGATGGGACGCTTTATTTGAGCGGTCGCCCGTATCCTGGTGCCGTCGAGACGGTAAAGCGGGTTGCCAAACAGGTGCCTGTTTACTACTTGAGCAACAATACCAGCAAATCCCCGGTTTTTTACGAGAATCGCCTCAAGGTCATGGGTCTTCCCTTAAAGGGGGACTCCATTATTTCGGCGTTGTCCCTATCTTTGGATGCCATCCACGAAAAGGGAATCAAGAATGTCTTCTTTTTTGCGAACCCCGAAGTGTACGAGTGGTTTGCTGCGCAAGACCCCAGCTTGAACCTGCGCCCCTCTGTAGAAGATACGGAACTGGTGCTAGTGGCTTACCACAACAGCTTTGACTACCGCGAGCTTTGCGAACTCAGTTTCCGCGTGCAGCGTAAAATCCCGTTCTGGGTGACGCACACCGACTTTGTTTGCCCCGATGCCCGCGGTCCGGTGCCCGATATCGGGAGTTTCATGGCACTTCTCAAAACGGCGTACGGCGTGGAACCCGAACGAAGCTTTGGCAAGCCGAATCCGGCGATGCTTGAGGGGCTTCTCAAAAAGTTTGAACCCGAAGAGATCTTGTTTGTGGGTGACCGGCTTTACACGGATTTTGAATTGGCGAAACGTTCTGGTTGCCGTTTTGTGTTGCCTCTTTGCGGCGAGACCAAAAGGTCCGATTTGGAAAAACTCGAGGTCAAACCCGAGTATGTTGTAGAGAACGTAAAAGAAATCGACTTTGACGGATTTTTATCATAATACTTATTGAGGTTGTTCAATGAATCAATTTGTCAAGATTATTCCAGCCTTTGCCCTCGCTTTGGGCGCAGTCTCCTTGGTGGGCTGCGGCGACGACAGCAGCAGCGGCGACGAAGAAGTCGTGTCTTCTGCATTCAATCTCGAGGGCTCTTTCGAGATTGACTTGGAGAAGGGCATGTATGCCTACAAGTCCAAGGATTCGACGATGGCCTTTTACAAGCCGGTTTGCAAGGTGGGCACATTGGGCAACTTGGTTTGGAGCAGGGGCGATGAAGATGTGGAACCCGTTACGGCGTTCATCAAGAAGTCGACAATTACTGTCGATGACGGTGAAGAAACTCAAAACTACACCTTTAGCGGCAAGAAGTTCCCGGTAGGCGACTGGCTGGATCCGGATAACGACAAGAAGAGCATCCAAAATGCACAGAGGCTCACCTCGTACAACATGTTCAAGAAGGTGTTCCGTTACAGCGGCAAGTGCTTCTTGAAGGATTTCTACGCTTCGTTCTACAACAGCAATTCCGCCCTCGCCGAATACGATTCGCTATTGAGCGGTTTTTACAAGCGCTTTTTAGGGCCGGATGACGAGTTCAGCGCAAAGACGATGCTCAACGACATCCGCGCCTCGGATTGCGACGAGATGTCGATGTACGACGGCCTCGTGGTTATCAAGATCAACGAACTCAAGGAATCCTCGGGCTCCTACACGGTGAGCTACAAGAATAAATCCTGCCCGATCAAGTTCAACATTCGCTATGCGTTTGAAAAGGCTGACTGCGAAGCCGCCTATGATGACTTTGAAGCAAGCAAGGATGAGGAATTTGTTTTTGACAACTACTGGAAGACCACGGATTACGACGACTACTGCATCGAGGAATTGATTCTCCAGATGAAAAAGGAACAGGGAATCCCGCTCAAGAAGGAAGCTTCCCTCGCTTCTGAAGCCAAGGCGTTTGCAGGCGGAATTGTCGACGTGATGTTTAGCGGCATCAAGTAATGCCCTCGTAAAAAAACAACCAACAAAAAAGCCGGCTACCTAGTAACCGGCTTAAATTTTTTTAGAGAGACCATCAAGCCGATGGTTTTTTTTTGCATTTTGCCGTGGCAAAGATGCCGAGGGCAATAAGGAGAATGGCGGCGACCAGGCTCACCTTGAGGCAGGCGTGGAACGGAGTGCTGCGGTATTCCATGCGCACTTCGGATTTGCCCTTGGGAATCTCGACGGCGCGGAGGGAACCGAACGCCTTGTAGACCTTCGCCGGAGCACCGTTGACTGTCGCGTGCCAGTAGGGATGGTAGTTGCCGGCGACGACCATGAATCCGTCGCGGTCGCTCTCGACCTGGAACACTTGCGTGTCCATCTTGGGACTTTCGACCAGTTTGGCATAACCTTGGGCGACGCCGCCTTGGCCAGCGTGTTCCGGTGCTTCGGAGAGGATCACCTTTTCGCGGTAATAGAAGGCGTTGGGGTCGTCGTCGGGCTCGACCTCGGCGGTTTGCGTGGAATCGGCGTCGGTGCTGTCGGCAGGTGCTGCAGCAGTAGTGTCGGCGGATTCGGTGACGGCGGGCTCCGGGGCCTTGGGCTTGCGGATGGCGGCCTTGGTCTTTAAGGTGCTGATGGCTTCGGCATCGCTCATCACGACAGATTCACCGTAAATGTAGGCTTCGCCCATGGCGGTGGGAATCGGCATGTAGGTGGTGCCGCGCTGTGTATCAAAGATGATGGCGCCAATGTTCATGAGGTCGAGGAACGGATGGGCTGCATCGGGGTTGTTGATGTTCTGCAAGAAGTTCTCGTTTTGCTGCCCGCCGCGGAATTCGCGGTAGGAGGCGAGTTCGTTGTCGTGGATGCCAGCGGCGTTGCGCATGTGGTATTGCGGGAAACTGTTGCCGCTCAATGCCTGCGAGCGGGAAAGGCTCAGCACGCGGGGGGTGTTTTGCGGGTCAGCTTTGTACGGCGCCTTGATGGCGTTGGCAATTCCGTTGTTTGGCTGCAGGTATTCGGCCTTGGCGACATTCTGCACAAAGGCTCCGTCAATAAAGAACAGTTCCACCGCGGCGGCAATGGCGAGGATGGCGGCCTTGGCTGCAATGTTGCCTTTCCATTTGAATGTGCCGATGGCGACGGCCATGATGGCGAAAATCAAGATGAATCCAGGGATAACCTTGCCCGCGGTTGCGTTCATCACGATTTCGTTCAGTGGCTTAAAGTACGGCGCGGCGATGGGGTCGTTCATCAGGTTCTGCCCGCTCATGAGGAATACCCCGATAAAGGCGAATCCCAAAACGATGCAAGCTTGCACAGCGCGCTTTGTGCCAGGGAGCTTGTTCTTGAAGGCGTCCACAAAATTATTGACGCTGAAATCCTTCCCTTGGTCGTCAATGCTCATGATGCCGAGGCATGCGACTGCGTATAGGACAGAAACCACAAGACCGAACGGGCCGATGAAGAGAGTCCAATTGAAACGGGCGACAACGGCGAGCACAAGCAGGAGGGCGAACATTGCGGCGCCATGGAGGAGCGCCCTGCGGCTCTTAAGTGCTTCGGCGGTGTCGTCGGTAAACGCCTTGAGTACGGGACCTGCCATCATCACGAGGAGGAGCGGGAGCCAGAACATCGACATGCCCGGGGCGCGGAAATTCTTGGCGCCGGGGAGTATGTTGTACCATAGCTTGAATAGCGGTGAATGGACGCCCATGCCGTAACTGAGGGCGAGGACGGCGCCGAGACCCCAGAAACACGCCCAGCGGCGCTTGCCGGGGAGGAACAGGCAGAGGAAACCGAGGAAGGTGAGGAGGGCGCCGGCGTTGTTATGGTCCAACTTGAAGCTGTTGTGACCCCAGTAGAACGGGCTCCCCTGGGAACCAGATTCCATCATCTTGCGGTAGTCCTGCATGGTAACGTTCACAAACGAGCTGCCGTTGAGGTCGTTCGTCTTTTCGTCTCGCTCGTAAACGTCGACGCCAATGAACCCGGGCAGCACCATTTGCATGAGTTCTTCTTGGTGCAGGCACCAGCTGGTGGCGTGGCCGTAGTTGGTGTGGTCGCCTTCGCCGCGTACCGATTGCGTGGTGGTGTAAATATATGGCGGGACGACCTGGAAACAGCTCAAGGCGAGTCCGAAGGCGAGTCCTGCTGCCGCAAGGCCAATGCGCTTGCCGCGGGTCTTTAAGCCGTCGCAGTGGAACGCCACCTCGTACAGCGTGTAGAATCCGGCGCCCCACAGGAACATGTAGGTGAGCTGCAGGTGGGAACCCAGGATCATCCAGGTGATGCTCAGGGCTAAAACGATCAGGTAACCGATGCTTGCCTCGCGTACGACTTTACGGATGGCGAGGAGGGCGAGAGGCGCGATGGCGAACACCATCATTTTGCCGTCGTGTCCACCGTAAATGTAGGTGAAGTATTCGGGCGAGAACGCGTACAAGAAACCGAGCAGTGCGCCCCACCATTTGTTGCCGGTCAGGTTCCACGCCAAAAGCATGGCGCTCATGAAGGCAACCCAGACGGTCAAGATGAACTTGAAGCCCACGGCGCGGGCGGGGTCCATTAGGAATTGTGTCCAGACTAGCGGGTGGTAGGCATCGGCGAACAGTGCGTCAATTGTGGGGACGCCCCCCAGTCGGCTGTCGTCCCATTCGGTGACGACGACATTCTCGGCACGCAAAATGCGGCTGCCAATGCCGTTGAGCTGGTCGGAATTCAGCATCAGCTGGTTGGAATCGAAGACGAACTCCCTAAAAACAATGAGGAGAATCGCGAAGAACAGCACGGCCATGGCCGCGAAGAATACGGGTTTCTTGTTCAAAAAGTTCATGATGGAAATATAAAAAAAGCCGGACCTCGGGCCCGGCGGTTGTTTGTGAAATGCAAAAATCTAGTCAAGGGTGTTCTCGTCGACCTTGCTGTACTTGAGGAAACTGTAAATGCCGAATCCGGACAAAATGAGAATTGCCGCAATGACCAGGTACTTGATGATTTTGCCCATGTTTTTTCTCCTGTTTCGTTATATTCCAAATTTATTTGATTTTTTCAAAAAAACAAGCGGTGCTTTGTTAATTCTTGGTAAGAATCATGCAAATTACGGGTAGTTTCTTGTCTACTTCGTTTTCGCTGGGGATTATTTCGCTTTCGATGACCTTGCAGTTGAATTCCTTCACAAAGAATTCAAGCTGGCTGCGGTCAAATCCCAGCCAAATGTGCCCGTGCGTTTCGCGGAAGGATTCTTCTTTGTGCTGGGCGAGGTCGAGCAGGGCGAGCGTTCCACCCGGTTTTAAAATGCGGATGGCCTCCTTGAGGGCGAGGCGCGGGTCGGTCGCGTGGTGCAAGACCTGGCTCATGAGGACGAGGTCCGCATCATTGTCGGGGAGACCCGTCTTGGTCATGTCGGCGACCTTCGGCGTCACATTGTCGATGCCCTTTTGCTTCAAAATCTTTTGGAGTCCGCTAATGACCTTGGGGTCGTAATCCAGCGAGGTCACGTTTTTGCAACGGTTGGCGAGCATCAGGCTCAAGTCGCCGCCTTCGCCACAGCCGATGTCCACGGCGTTCTCGAAAGGGACCATCAGCTTGCTAAACAGGCTGATTTGCGCCTTGAGGCTTCCGCCGGCCTGGTCCAGTTTGTGGATTTGACCTTTGGTTTTGTCGGTGCGGTCTTGCAACGTCTGTTCGGCTCGGCAAAGCAGAATGTCCTTGTCGGGGAGTTCTCCGTAGGCGTCGCGAATCACGGCGAGCATGCGCTTGGAGAGGAGGAGTTCCTCGCTCAAGCGGTAATAGGCCTTGATTCCGTCACGGCGGTCCTTCAGGAGCCCGCAGGCAGAGAGTTTGGCCAAGTGACGGCTTGCGTTACTCTGGTGGATGTCCAAGATGTCCTTGATTTCGTTGACCGTGAATTCGGCCTGGTCCAGGAGCATCAAAATTTTGAGACGCATCTCGTCGGAGATGGCGCCGAACAAATCCATCGTAGGGGTAATCGGTTCGCGTTGCATGTTATCAATATAAGTTTTTTTCTTGTATTCTTCTTGATTGTTGTTAATTTTTAAGGGTGATTGCAGGCTGGATAAAAAAGATTTTTTGCGTGATGGTACTTGCTGTGCCGGCGCTGGCGCAGCCGTACTCCTTGTCGTGGAGCCGCGACATGCCGCTCACGTTCTTTGCGGCCTTTGCAAGCGTTTATGGCAATTACCGCCTGGGGCAAATGGCGGTGCCCAGCGAAGACGATGTTTTGGACGAGTCGCACCTGTTGCCTTGGGACCGTCCTTTTGCGGGGCGGTACAGCGAAGCCGCCGACAAGGCGAGCGATTTGGCCGCGGTCTTTGGCGTGATGCCGCTCGCTGTCGCCGGCTACTCCTGGTATGCGGGCGATGCCCGCGGTTCTGACTTCGGGGCCTATACGCTCATGTTCGCGCAGGCGTTGGCCTTGCAGAGTGGCATAGGGCTCATGGTGCGCTCCATGGCGTTTTGGCCGCGCCCCTACGTTTACGCCACAGATGGCGAAGGCGCCGCCAAAACCGCCGACGCCGAGGGTGAAGCTTACGGGAGCTTTTTTAGCGGGCACACTTCTGCGGCGTTCACGGTCGCCGTCTTTACGGGGGAGTGGTTCAGCGAGCTGTACCCGAACTCACCGTACAAATCCTTGGTGTGGGCGGGGAGCCTTTCGGCGGCTGGCTTTGTGGGCGTGCTCCGCATTGCCGCCGGCAAGCATTTTCCGTCCGATGTGATTGTCGGGGCGCTGGCCGGCACTGGCATTAGCCTCGCTGTGATTGAAATGCACAAAAAAAAGACCCAGCGCGTATCGCTCTGGGCCGGATTCAATAGCGTAGGCCTCACGGCCATGTTCTAGATCACTTGATGGTGCTGGTGAGGCGGAAGGCGAGGCCGAGGTCGGTCATTTCGTTTTCGCTGTACAGGCTGAACTGGAGCTTGGACTTGCCAATGTTCCTTACGAGGGCGACAGTCCATGCCCAGTCGTCGTAAGTCTGTTCGGTCACCTGGTAGAGGTTGTCGCGCTTGTTGATGTATTCCCATTCCACCATGAGGTTGCTCAAGACGTAGTTCAAACCGGGGACGGCAGCCACCGGAAGTTCGGCACCCAGGTAGAACGGCTGGAAGTAGATGCCCGGCTGGTAGTACTTGAATTCGGGAGCGAGGTAGTTCGGGGCGTCGTAGTCAATGTCTTCTTCGTCCTGGGTGTAGATGCAGGCGTATTCGCCGTAGGCACGCAGACCCGGGAAGATGGTGTAGCTCGCGTAAGCGGCCAAACGGTGGGTGAGCAAGGCCGTGTTCTGCACGACGTCAACGGCGTTGGTGCGGTAGGCGACCTTCAATTCCAGGGGGAAGGTGAACTTCATGTCGTCTTCAATGCGCACATAGCCCTGGTTGGCGGTGCCGTTCTTGGCTGCGACCATGGCAGTCAACTGGTTCAAACCGTGCTTCCAGCCCATCTCCACGGCGTTGTGGCTGTAATCACGCATCCAAAGACCGCGAACAGTGAGGTCCTTGTCCACATAGGTACCAAAGTGGGTCGACTGCGACCAGTCGGTTTTCCAACGACCAATCTTCAAGTTCAGGAGGTCCTTTTCACCCAGAGCCCACTTGTAGTTGACCCAGTAGAGGTCGGCGAGAATCTTGTCGATGTTGCTCTTGGTGGTGGATTCCTTTTCGAAGTCGACGCCTTTGACGAGGCTGTTGCCGAATTCCGGGCCCCAAATGCGGAGCATGATGGTAGCGTCCAGGTTGTCGGACTTGTACTGACCGCCAATGTTGGCACGGATCCAGCCGCTGCTGAAGTTGTTGTCTTCGTCGGCGATGGACTTGGTCACCTGGGTCTGGACGTTGCCCTTCAGGTTGAAATCGCCGTCGGCAGCAAAGACTGCGGTTGCCATGCCTGCAACAAGCAGGGTGCTAGCAAATTTCATGAGATTCATGTGCTCTCCTTATGTGGAATCTCGTTGTTTGAAGATTCACATGTGTTAAATTTTGTTGTGAATTTAGAAAAAAAACAACAAAGTTTTTTTTACCCCCCCTTTTTGGGCGTCTTTGAGTATATATTTAGCCCGTTAGTTGAAAAAATCGGTGTAGGTGTAAAATTTGGAGTGTACGATGAATAAATGGGTTTTGGTTGTTTTGGCGTCATCTATGGCAGTCCCTTTTTGTGGCGCTCGTGATTTGGCCCCCAACAAGACGCACGCGGTACTGAATATTTTGTATGTGAACAATGACGACGAGCCGCATGCCAAAAAAAGGCTGGTGTTCGAAGGTCAGCAGGACTCTAAAAAAAGGATTTCGGTTACGACGGACGCCAACGGCGAAGCGGCCATCATGATTCCCCGTGGCGACACCTACTCCATTTTGTGCGAGACGGTAACGGGCATGTTCGATTGCGGTGAAACCCCGTATGTTTCCATGGGGGCGAGCACAGGCGGCGTGACGATCGTGTTTGACGATACGCGCGTGGAACTCACGGGCGTGACGTTTGAACCGGGGAGTGCCGAACTCGTGCCGACATCGCTCAAAACGCTGGATAACGCCATTGCTGGGCTTAAAAGGAACCCCAAGGCCCGTATTGAAATCGAAGGACATACCAGCAGCGAAGGTGGCGATAGCTTTAACCAGCAACTCTCGGCGGAGCGCGCCTACAGCGTGCGCGCCTACATGATTGAACACGGGATTTCCGAGGACCGCGTGACGGCGACGGGCTATGGCTCCAGCCAGCCCAAGGCCGACAACGCCACGGAAGCTGGGCGCAAAAAAAATCGCCGTATTGAGATTCGCGTTCTCAATACGGACGAAGTGGAAACTCACGAACTTTAAAGGCGACGCTTCTACCTGGAGTAGAAGTTCATGTTGAGCCAGGCTTTTTTGCCGTCACTGCTTACGGCAAAGCCGCAGGCGACCTTGGTGTACCTGGGGTTGCGCATATTCAGGTAGTGGCCAATGTAACTGTAGTCCTCGTCTTTGTTGGGGTCGCGCTCGCCGCTGGTGACGAGCTTCTTTTCGTCTTCCCACATCATCTTGGCGTAGTAGTAGGCGATCTTGGTCGTGTCGGTTCCCTGCCAGCTAGTATTGATGTTCGGTCCTGTATTTTGGGCGCCTTCGTGGCAGTCGCCAAAGTGCCCGTGTGCCTTGCCCGATTCCATGTCGGCAGCGGCCTGCTTGTCGGTGCAAGCTTGTAGGCTGTCGGCGGCGAGGGTGAGCGGGGCGACGTTTTCGGTTGCGCGGTAGGCGTTGATGGTGTCAAGGCAGTTTTCGCGCCAGCTCTTAGCGACGACTTCGGCTGTAGAACTGCTTGATGTCGCGGAACTGCTCGGTGGTTCGCTTGCCGAAGAAGTCTCTTCGCTTGCCGAAGACGTTTCTTTTACGGAGCTGCTCGCGGGCTTTGTTTCGCTGCTTGTGGCGTCGCTGGAACTGCTCGGCTTTTCGGTAGCCGAAGAAGTCTCTTCGCTTGTCGACGATGCGTCGGTTTCAGTGTCTGGGATCGGCACGGAGATTTCACCGTGGTCCACACCCGTTCCGGTAGTGTTGCTGGAGTCGTCGGAACAGGCTCCAAGGAATAGCGCGACCGATATTGCGGTGCCCGCGCCTAAAAGCTTCCATAACTTACGCATAATTTTTCCTTTTTTTTTAAAACTCACCGGTGGTTGCCTTGCCGGGGGCTATTCCAGGCTGGCGACACACCTTACGTAGAGACCCTTTTGAACATTCTCGTCGGTGCGGTTGATGTTCTTGCCCACGCGACGGAACTCCCACGAGCGCCCTGTGTTCTTGGTGATGGAGGTCGAGGACCAATAATGGCCTGTGGCACCCTCATCGCAGTATTCGTCCCAGTCCTTGCAGCCGCCGACGCCCAGGTTGTTCCAATCCAGCTTGGACCAGTCCTTTTGAAAGTCACGCCATTCGCCGTCGTCGGGCAGGTGCCAGCCGACGGGGCATGCTTTTTTTGCTTCGGCGTGGGTGTAAAAGCGCCCGTGCTTTTTGCAAAAGACGGTGTCTTCCAAAAAGCATTGCTTGGCGCTTTGCAGGCTGAACTTGAGGTTGGAAGTCATCCAAAGGAGTCCGCTTTTTTCTTCGACTTTGTATTTTTTTCCATCACGCGGGTCGGTCATGACCATGTCTTCTTTGGAGACGTTCTTTTCGGCATAAAGGTTGCGCTCACCCACGCAGCGGATGTTGACTGCGGCGTCCTTGGGTATGCTCACCGGTTTGGCGACGCCGCGCTTGATATCGAGCATCATCGCCCTGCCGTTGGAGCCTGCGATGGCAAAATAGGCGGCGTCCTTGCCCTTGGTGTCTTTCTTCTTGTCGCCCATCAGGTAGTAGCCGCGGGTTTTGCCTGCGAACGACTTGACGTTCGGTTTTTTACGCGGACCCGTGAAACGATCCTTGTAGATTTCGTTCCACTCGGTTACGTCGGGGAGGTGCGTGCCGGTGGGGCAAGCGCCATCCCAGGCTTCTTGCGTATAGAACTGGTTCTTGCCATGGTCGGCAAAGCTGGCGGTCTTCTGAAAATTCAGGTTGTCGGTAAACCAGTTCAACTTGCCGTTGGGCATAGTTTTGTAAGAGTGATGATCGCGGGAATCCACAACGGATGCTGCAAACGTGAGTCCCGTACCCAAAATGCAGGCCACAGCCAAACGGCCCAAAATACCCATTTCCACACCTCGATTCGATGTCAACTAACAGTATTACACCTTTAATATATACCGAAAACGGGAGTTGAGGAGCCTCCCGAAAAAAAATCTCAAAAAATAATGTTTACAGAGAAGATTTTTGGGACTATATGCCCCGGAATCCGTCGTCACCGAGCTGGATTTTGCCCTCTTTGAACAAAGTCCCCAGGATTTTTTTGAACGTTTTTTTGGACATTCCGAACTCCTGGCGTATTGTTTCGGGGTCGGTGTGGTCGCCGTAGGGCAAAAATCCGCCTGCGGCCTCGAGCTTTTCCATGATGGCGGCGGGACTCTCGCTGTTCATGATCCCCTTGTACCCAACGGGAGTCAGATTCAGGGTGATTTTGCCGTCGCTGGTGAAACGCTGGATGTAGCCCGTCATGGTGTCGCCAATGTAAATGCGCGGTGTACCCGGCTGCACCATAAGGCGGCCCGTGTAGCGGTAGTTGACCAAAAAGTCCACGTAGTCGGGAGTGACCTCGTAGGCGGCGAGTTGCACGCGTTCGCCAATGTGGAGGTCTTCGGTGTTCAAGTCCAAAAAGCTCTTGATTTTTTCGGTCGCCACGAGGCGCCCGCTCTTTTCGTCTTCAAGCACGTAGACGACGCACTTGTCGCCCCTTTGGAGTTCCCCTAGCTGCTGCTTGAAGGGGAGCATGAGGTCCTTGTTGATGCCCCAGTCGAGGAACGCACCAAAGCGGTTCACTTCCTTGACGGTGAGTACGGCGAATTCGCCCGCCTGGGCGTACGGCTTGTCGAAGGTCGCGATGGGGCGGTCTTCGGAGTCCATGTACACGAACACGTCGACGATTTCGCCCAATTCCAGCTGGAACTTGTTCTGGTTGCCCGGGAGGAGCACGCGCCCGCCGGTCTCCAGTTCCAGGTAGTAACCTTGCGGCATGATGCTCTCGACACGGGCTTTGTTGTATTTTCCAAGTTCCATGCCCCAAATATAGCTTTCTTTTAGCTGAAAAAAATTTGGAAAATTTGACTTTGTCGTAATAATTAGCTATATTATGTGCAGTAAAACAAATGTTCACTATATGCAGCTGCCGGTAAACAAGCAAAACGAGGTCGTAGTGGGCGGGTCGCCCGCCTGGGATGTTTCGCATTTGGATGCGGAACAGCGCGAGGCCGTTACGACGACCGAGGGCTTTGTGCGCGTCATCGCCGGCGCGGGCTCGGGCAAGACCCGCACGCTCACACACCGTTACCTTTACCTGCTCAACGAACTCGGGATTTCGCCTTCGCACATCCTTTGCGTGACCTTCACCAACAAGGCCGCCACCGAGATGAAGAACCGCATCCGTAAAATGGCGAAGGGCGACGATTCGGGCTACATTTCGACTTTCCACGGTTTTTGTGTCCGTTTTTTGCGCGAAGAAATCCACGTGCTCAATTACCCCAAGGAGTTCATGATTTTGGACGAGGAGGACCAAAAGTCCATCCTCAAAAAGGCCTATGGCGAACTCCGTATGCAGCTCTCCGACATGAAGATCAGCAGTGCGCTCGACTTTATTGGCGGACGCAAGGCTAACGAGATGGACCACGTGCCCTTTTTTGCGGAGCACGACGCGGAATCGCTCCTCAAGATGGTGGAGGGTGCCCCCGATAAGTGGATGCGGGTCTACTACCGCTACTTGTACGAGCAAAAGAAGATTTTCGCGCTGGACTTTGACGACCTCATTTTGGTGACCATCTATATATTGCAGCACTTCCCCGAAAAACTCAAAAAGTGGCAAGAGCGTATGATGTATGTGATGGTGGACGAGTTCCAGGATATTGATGGACAGCAGTACATGCTCGCCGACCTGCTCTCGGGTTACCACAAGAACCTGTTTGTGGTAGGCGACCCGGACCAGACTATTTACACCTGGCGCGGTGCCGACGTGAACCGCATTTTGGAATTCGACAAGTTCCATGAGAACACCCGCACCATATTGCTGCAGAACAACTACCGCTCGACGCCCTCGATTTTGAAAATCCCCAACCGGGTCATTAAAAACAACCAGTACCGCATCGACAAACAGTTGAAGCCCATGCGTAGCGGCGGCCGCACGCCCCTCTTTTGCCACGCTAAGAACACGCGCGAGGAGGCGGGGTGGATAGTCTCTCAAATCGAGGGCCTTACTGCCATCGGTGTCAAGCGCCGCGATATCGCGGTCCTTTATCGCATGCATTCGCAGTCGCGCTCTATTGAAGAGGCCCTGATGTCGGCGAACGTGCCGTACAAGGTGTACAGCGGAGTGGGGTTCTACCAGCGGCAAGAGGTGAAGGATGTCATTTGCTATTTGCGCATGCTGGTGTATGGCGACGACCTCTCGTTTGTGCGGACAGTGAATACGCCCAAGCGCATGTTCGGCAACAAGAAACTGGTTGCCTTGCAGGATTTAGCCGCGAGTCTTGGCCTGAACCTGTACGAGACTCTGGTCGAGGTTGTGAATATGGCCCGCTCCGGCGACGCCGTGGCCGACCAGACTCTTAGGGAAACGGGTTTTGACTGCCGCGGTTTTATTGCCAAGAGCCGTGTGGCCGAGTATGTGGACCTCATCGAGAAGTTCCGCCGCGACTACCCGTCGATGCGCCCTTCCGAGACGCTCACCAAAATGCTCCAGGAGAGCCGTTACGAGGAGATGCTCCGCCTCGATGGCGACGACAACCGCCTCGATAACCTCGCCGAGTTCAAGCAGGGCCTCATGGAGTTCGAAAAGTACTTTGAAGAGGACGCGACACTCGACGAGTACCTGCAAAACGTCGTGCTCTTTACCAACGCCGACGAGGACCCGGGCGACAAGGACCAGGTGCAGCTCATGACCATTCACAACGCGAAGGGGCTCGAGTTCCCTTACGTGTTCGTGTGCGGCATGAACGAGGGCTTTTTCCCCGCCAAAAAGGTGCAGACCAAGATCCAGCTCGAGGAGGAACGCCGCCTTGCATACGTGGCGTTCACCCGTGCCGAGGACGGACTCTTTTTGAGTGATGCCGAGGGCGGTGGGGCGGGCGAGGAGGCGGTGCGTTACCCGTCGCGCTTTTTATTGGAGATGGACCTTGCCGACCTGCACATCGTGAATGGCTTTAACGAGGAATGGTACCGCGCTGCGCGGGAGCACATAGCCGAGGCGGATCGCAATCGCGACTTGTTGGGTGACGGACCGCTCGACTCCGCGATGATTCCGAAGGCCGCCTTTGGCGTGGGCGCTCGTGTGCATCACCGCATTCTGGGTTTCGGGACGGTGGAAAAGGTAGATGAAGAGAACTTCGGCTATACAATACGTTTCGACAATGTGGCGACCCCGCGCGCCATCCACTTTGAGTATCCGCTCAAGGCGGTTGTAGAGGGTGACACTACCCCGTTGGCAAATCCTGACACCCACGAATAAAGCGGAGAGTCTCCTTTTCGCCTTTTTCGGCGAGCATCTTCAAAAGGTATAGCAACTTTTGGTAGGTCCTTTCGGTCATCTTTTCGTGGGCGGTGCTCTTGGTGAGGTAGAGTAACGGCGACTTCTGGGTGTAGCCTTCCTTGTTGTACGTTTTGGAGGCGGCCACGCGGTCGCAGAACATCTCCTTGATGTAACGGTCGGGCATGTCCATGGGCACGATCTTTTTGGTGACCAGGTCGTAGTCGTACCAAAATTCAAAGTGGTGCTTGTTTCTGCCCTTGTGGTGCATCCACGCAAGGCTGTAACCCTTTTCGCGGCGCTCGCCGTTGTTGGGCGACTCTTTGCCGGTGCAGTAGATGGCCCCGGGGATGAATTCCGAAGGGCTGTATTTGCTCAAGTCGTGAAAAAGTCCCTGGAATCCAATGCCCGCCTTGAAGCAGAGGCGGATGACTTCGTTCCGGTGCTTGGTAATCGTTATAAAGTGCTTGAGCGGGTGGATCATGGCTCCAAATATATATATTTCCAGTATGAATTCTTCCATCGATT
This sequence comes from Fibrobacter sp. UWP2, assembly GCF_900141705.1. Lineage (NCBI taxonomy): Bacteria > Pseudomonadati > Fibrobacterota > Fibrobacteria > Fibrobacterales > Fibrobacteraceae > Fibrobacter > Fibrobacter sp. UWP2. The sequence continues at coordinate 254,084 of NZ_FQYM01000001.1, read as the reverse complement.
TTATTGGCGATATTCACGGGCATTGCGATGAACTTCGCGCGTTGTTGCAAAAACTGGGCTACGTGGAGTCGGCAGGTGCTTTCCGTTATCCGGGTGGCGCGCGATCGGTGGTTTTTTTGGGCGACTACATTGACCGCGGGCCGCAGGTTCGCGAGACGGTGAACCTGGTGCGAGCCATGCGGGATGCTGGCTCGGCCGTTGCCTTGATGGGTAACCATGAATTTAACGCCCTCAGTTTTTGGCAACCGAATGGAGCCGGCGACGGTCATGTAATCAAGAGTATTCGTGGCGGTTACCTGCGTGAACATACGTTCAACAAGGTGGCGATTCACGTCAAGACGGTGGAAGCCTACAAGGGTCGTCAGGCGGAATTCGCCGAGATGCTCGATTTTTTGAAGACGCTCCCGATCTATTTGGAGACGGACTTGTTCCGGGCTCAACACGCCTGCTTTGACTTGCGCTGTGCCGAGGAACTCAATGCGGCGGGCGTGCAGAGCTTTGCCGATGGCAACTTTGACGAACTCATTGCGCGGGCGAACGACCAGTACAGCGAATACGCGGATTCTCTGTTCTACCCGGTGGACATCTTTTTGAAAGGCCCCGAAATGAACCTGCCCAACGGCATTACCTTTTACGACGGGGAAGGTGTGTTGCGCAAAAGGGCGCGTTTGCGCTGGTGGGTGGACCCGAAGCACGCGACTTTGCGGGAATTGAGTTTCCAGCCGGGGGTGGAACTCCCCGCCTGCGACGTGTCGCCCGAGCTTTGCAACCGCGGCTACTACGGCGAAAACGAACGTCCGGTGTTCTTTGGACATTACTGGCTTACGGGACTTCCCGAACTGATCCGCAGTAATGTCTGCTGCCTCGACTACAGTGTGGCGGGTTGTCGCGGTGATGGGCACTTGGCGGCGTACCGCTTTGACGGCGAACAAGAACTGGATGCACGCAAGTTCGTGTGGGTGGGCTGCGCATGAAAAGGCTCGCCTCGCTCAAGGTGACGGCCCTTGTGCTGATAGCCTTTTTGTTGCTCACTTTTTGGGGCGTGCTGGGCCAGGCGAACGCCGAAGCCGCAGGGCTCTCGGCTGCCGATGCCGCCGACCGCTTTTTCGGAAGTTTTTTTGTGTGGACGCTGGGCGTCATTCCTGTACCCGCCTTCAAGTCGCTTGCTGTCATTGCCAGCTTGAACTTGGTGGCGAGCATGCTCTACCGCATGCCGCGGGTGCGCGGCGTTCATGGCGGCTGGCGGAATCTTGGTCTTTACGGCATGCATGTGGCGCTTCTGGTTTTACTTTTTGGCAGCCTGGTGGGGAGTTCCCTCAGGCAGGAGTACAACGGGTATGCTGTCATGACCGGCGGTGAGGAACCGATGATGGATGCCGACATTGCCCAGGTGAAGTTCTTTGCCGCAGGCGATAGCGTGGGGCAGGCTCCCGTGGATGGAGCGCTTTTCAAAGGTTGGCCATACTCGGTGCAGTATCGCGGTTATGTGGAAATGGCTCCCGGCAAGAATGTGGCTCTTTATAGGGCTGCCTACGATCCGTTCCACTTTGTGCCTTACGCCTTCATGTTTCTTTTTTTGCTGAGCGCTTTTTTCCATTACGCGGTGAAGGTGCGCGTAAAGCGGGACTCCCCCAGGGCGGGTGTTTGTATCCTCGCTCTCGTAGTGAGTGCGACTTTTGCTCCAGTGCCTGCCAGCGCTACCGAAAACACCTATCACGACCTGCCTGAAAGGACCTTGTCGGAGCCTGACGACCCCGTTTTGATGGAGGGCGAGGTGCGCTCCTTCGATTCATTTGCCCGGGGCGTACTGGATGAGTGGATGGGGAAAGTCTCTTACAAGGGAGATAATGCAAAATACTCTGCGAGCGACATTTTGTTCTTTGTTCAGGTCGATTCCCTAAATGCCCGTACGTTTAACTTGTTCAAGGTCCTACGCAGCGATGTTCAAGATGCCTTGAACCTGCCCAGGGATCAACGCTACGTGAGTTACAACCAGCTGAAGGATTCCCGGGGGCTTTTGGAACTGTATGCCAGCCGAAACGACGAACATCCGGCGACCTTGGAAATGAAGCGTCTTTTGGCAAATCTTCAACTCTACGATGCCATTGAACGGGGCGATTTCAAAAAGTCCAAAGAACGGGGGCGCACAAAGTCGGAAGTCTCCTACAACAAGATGAATTTTTCGCTGTGGGCGTTTATATTCGCCTTTATAGCGAGCCTTTTATCTGCGGTCAATCTCATTTTCAGGTCCCGCAGGGTAGATTTCGTGGCGAACGGGGCGTGTATGTTGTCGGCTGCGATTCTTGCTGTGCTGTTTGCTTTCCGGTTCTACATCCTGGGCCGTCCGCCGCTTTCCAGTTTGTACGAAATCGTGCTTCTGATATCGCTTTTGTTGCTCGCCTTTGAATCGGGGGCGTTCCTCCTTTGCAAAAGACGCACGTTTTCCTTGATGATTCCCGTTGCCTTCATGGCTGCGCTGCTCCTCTTCTTTGCCAAGTTCATTCTGGAGCCTGGGAACCTATTCCAGCCGATTCCCGCAGCGCTCAATTCCTCTGTATTCCTTACGGTACACGTGTTTACCATTGCGCTTGGCTTTGCCGGGATGATCCTTTCGGGAGTGGTGGCGCACCTGGTTTTGATTAGGAATCGAACGGCACTCCCGACGCCCGAAAACCCGAAGGGCTCGCCGCTTTATGCCCTGCTGAAAGGAACGCTTGCTTTCGGTGCGCTGTTTACTATAATCGGTACGCTGCTCGGCGGTGTGTGGGCCGACTTTGCCTGGGGTCGCTTTTGGGGATTTGACCCCAAGGAATGCGGAGCGCTGTTCGTAATTCTCTGGGCGATGCTCGGGCTTCACCTGCGGGTGGGCCATTTGGTGAGCGCCCGCGGGTTCGCCTTGTTCAACAGCTTCAACGTGATGGTCACCTTCCTCTGCTGGTTTGGGGTAAACTTGCTCGGTGTGGGACTCCACAGCTACGGCTTCCAAAACGGTACGGCGGCATGGCTCATAGGCTTTGTAATGGCAGATTGTCTTGTTTTGTTGCTAGTTTATCGCAAAAAAGTGCTAAAAAGGTAATTTGTGTGCTTTTGTAACCCTTAAAGTTGTTATTTTAACATGGGGCCTACGGTGTTGTTTTGAAAAAACAATAAAAATGGAGGAATCCATGATTTTCAAGACAATTTATTATTCGCTGTCTATCATCATTATGGGGCGTTTGATTGACTGAGCCTTCTCTAAAAAAGCTATACTTGTTTTGTAAAGTGCTAACAAATAGGAGCTTTTATGTTAGTTAAAAAGTTGGCTTTTTTGTTGTTTGCGGTGACCCTGTTCGGCTTTGTTGCTTGTTCCGACAATAGTTCCTCGGCGGAAATTGAACTCCCCGATAGTACTAAGACCATGGACGATTTGTTGAACAATTTTGGCACCGCCTGCACCAAGAGCAAAAAGTGCGAGCGCGTCAGGATTGAAGAATGGGACGGTGACTTTGCCGAATGCGATGGTGCCGGTACCTGGACTCGTGTTGCCGAGGACAAAAGGTCGTCAGCCTGCTCCTCCAACTAAAGCCTTTTCGTATTTCGTTTAGGCTTGTTCTTTTTTAGCTCGCAGGGCGAGCCTTACGCCGTCGGCGGCGCTGGTGACGATGCCGCCCGAGTAGCCGGCGCCTTCACCTAGTACAAATAGGCCTTGTGTGTTCACGCTTTCGAGTGTGTCGTTGTTGCGCGTGATGCGTAGCGGTGAACTGGTGCGCGTCTCGGGCGCGACAATCAATCCCTGGTCAATAAAGCCGGGAATCTTGCGGTCAAAGTTTTGGAAGCCTTCGGCGAGCGACTTGCAAATGGTCTTGTCAAGCCAGTCCCACAGGTTGCTTGCGGCGAGCCCGCAGGGGTAGGTGGACTTGGGTAGGGATTTGTCGGCGTGGTGGGCGAGGAAGGCGCGAATGCTTTGCGAGGGGGCGGCGTAGTTCATGCCGCCCACGCGGTAGGCATCCAGCTCGATTTTGCGTTGGAATTCGAGTCCGCCAAAAAGCGTTTCGCTCGCCTGGATGGGGACAACGATGGCGCCGTTGGCGAAGGGGCCGTTGCGGCGGCTGTAGCTCATGCCGTTGGTGGCAAGTGTCCCCGGTTCCGAGGCGCAAGGCACCAGCACGCCTCCCGGGCACATGCAAAAACTGTAGGCGGCGGAGGTCCCGTTGAGTGTCTTGGCGGTGAGCGCGTATTCGGCGCTGCCCGTGAGGCTTGTATCAACTCCCTTGCCGAGTTGACGCAGGTTGATGAGCGCCTGCGGGTGTTCTACGCGAACGCCCATGGCAAAAGCCTTGCTTTCGAGGGCGACGCCGCGGGCGTGCAGGAGCTCGTAAATTTGGCGTGCGGAGTGGCCCGTGGCAAGGACAAGCGTTTCGCAGGGCTTCCATTGCCCGGCGACCTTGATTGCGACGACACGGGCGTCCTTGATTTCGATGTCTTCGAGGGCGGTGTAAAAGTGGATGCCCCCTCCGAGGCGTGTGATTTCGGCACGGATTTTGCGGAGCATTAAAACCAGGCGGTCGGTGCCGATGTGCGGCTTGGCAAACGTGACCACGCTTTCGTCTACGCCGAAGTTTACCATGTCTTTGAGGACGGCTTCCGAAAAAGCATTGCGGCTTCGGGTGTTAAGTTTGCCATCGCTGAACGCGCCGGCCCCGCCTTCGCCGAACAGTACGTTGGAATGCTCGTTAAAGACGCGTTCGGCGAAGAACCTGCGGATGTCGCGGAAACGTTCTTCGACAGGTTTGCCCTGCTCGTACAAGTCCACAGTGAATCCGCGACGCAGCAGGTGGAGCGTGGCCCACAGTCCCGCAGGGCCGGCTCCCACAACGCTCACGTGGCTTGCCATGGGGACACTCGTCTTTAGCGGGTCACTCTCCAGCGATTCCTTCTCGCGGCTTGCTTCGGTCAAATCTCGGGCGGCGCTCCCGGTGGCACGCAGTTTTTGGTTCACGTCAAAAATGACATTGTAGTTCCAGTGCGGCTCGCCGCGCCGGCGCGAGTCCAGGGCGAATCGTTCCACGTTCAGGTTGAAAATTTGTTCAGGATGTACTCGCAGCTCGCGGGCCAATGCTTCGCGGACCTTGCCTTTTTGGCGCAGGTCTACAGGGAGCTCTCTAAAGCGGTACGTGAACATGATGCCTAATATAAAAAAAGACGTCGAGGCTTTGATTCTCGGCGTCTTTCAAAAGATATGGCGTCGGTTAGAAAATGTAGTTCAGGTTTACGCCGCCGTAAATGTCGGTGTAGTCGCTGGAACGGTCGTCTGGACGCATGTAGCGGGCACCACCGGTATACCATTCGCTATAGAAGTGCTTGGTGTGGTTTACGCGGAGGTTGAGGCCTCCCAAAAGGTCGGTTTCGCTCTCGTCGAACTTTTCGTCAGCTTCTTCCCATTCGGTAGTCATGTAGCGGAATTCGGCATTTACGCCGAGAATCAGGAACCGGTTCAGGAATCCGATTTCGAATTCGTCGCTGATTGAGATTTCGGATTCTTCCATGTCGTCGCGCTTGTAGCTCTTGAATCGCGGAGTCAAGGCAAAGCGGTTCTGGATGTTTTGGAGGAAGGTCGTCGCCGAAATCGGGTAGGTGTGCTCAAAGTAGTCGGCTCCGCCATAGTAGTAGCCGAGCATCGACCAGGTCTCGTCGCTCAAATCCATGTCCTCGATGAGGTCGTCGTGGAGGAACTCGGAGGCGTCTATACGGAAGGTCCAGCGGCCATCTGCCTTGAACGTCGTCTTGAACGCCTTGACGCTTACGCCAGCCCTGATGGTGTGCTTGTAAATGCGTTCCAGGAACTTGGAGGCAAGATAGTCTTCGCCCGAAAGGGAGTTGTACTCGGCCCAGCGAGCAGAGTCCACAAGCGTCGTGTCACCGTCAACAACGATCTTGGAAGTAGCGCGATCCTTGCGTGCCTTGAACCAGTCGTCGTTGTAAATGCCATCTTCGAGAATGTAGTCGCCATGCAGCTGGTTGTTGCGGTATTGCCTCTGGTACTGGAGGTCGTAACCCGCGGTAACACGGATGTTTTTATTGATGTCGAACGTATGGTCGTTAGAAATGCTGTGAATGTACTTGGTGCGGTCGTTTTCGAGTTCGCGCTCGGCAAGCCATCCGTTGCTCTCGCCCGAGAACAAGCCCCAACGGCTGCCCTCGTTCAGGCCAAACAGGTTGGTTTTGCTGCCGCTGGCGGCATTCTCGACATCGATCTGGTACTCTAAACCAAGATTCCAGAATTTGAAGACTTCCTGTTCTAGGCGGGCGTTGAACTGACGGGAGTCTGCAAGCTGGTTGTCGGAACCGGCGCTGTAGAAGTCTTCGCCCACGTATTTTACGCGGCCGTAAATACGCGTCTTGTAGATGTTCCAGTTAAGCGATGCGCTTAGGGCGATGCTCTGGCTCCCCCAGTTTTCGCCAAGCACGCGTCCGTCATCGCGGTCATCTTCGGCGGTGCGCTGGACATCCCTGGCGTCCTTGATGAGCGCGCGGAGGGAGTCTTTCATCTCGGAATCGCGGAGGACCGTGCTCTCGCCAAAGATTTCTACCAGTTCGGCGTGGCTCAGGGAGTTGATGTTGTTGGAATTCTGCATCAACTTGCGCAGGGTTGTGTAAGAATTGACTTCGAGCCCGGCTTTGTCAAACACCTGGTTGATGGCGCGTTCGCGGAAAACGTCGGTGGTATCGGCGTGACCCACGGCGATTTGTCCATTGAGTTCGATGTCGCCCGGGAAGAACAGCCAGTTTCCGTCGGCATACATGGTGAACGCTTCAATCATGGGATCGGCGGTTACGGTCTTGTTGCTCGCGCCTTCGCGAATAAGCGGGTCGTGCAATTCGTCGTTGGCGTAAATGGCGCCGAACTTGGCGTCAAAGCGGCGTACCGGAGCCCACTTGAAGGATCCGCCGTAGGCAATACGCTGGGCTTGAGCCGTGCCGTCTTCAATATAGTTCTTGTAGATGTACGGGTGACGGTCGTCAGGAACCATGCTGCGTTTGGCTTCGCCAAAGAATCCATTCAGCTCAAAGAGCGGGGCGTCCACGTGGTTTTTGAGGAGGGAGAGGGTGTAGTCTACACCAAAGATGGGGAGTCCGCTCATGTAGATTTCGCCGCCCGTCTTTTGCAGGTCGCCCAAAACAAGGTGGTGGCGTTCATCGGTATAGCTCAAGGTGACCGGGTTCGGTGAGAAGTGGTTCCAGCTGTCGCCTGTAATGTCGGTGTTGAACTCGATGGTCTTGCCGTCAGCAGACTGCATATAAAGGTAGGCGCTGGCCTCGGCGCCAAAGCCGGGAACCTGGAAAACGTTTTTGTAGCGGTCGCCAGATTCAAGAGTGTCGTTTCCAATGACTTTAGTGTCGCCGTGATTGGTGCGGGTTCGCACATAATGGTATTTGCCACCGAGCATGGCGTTGCCCATGATGGTCCAGGCTTTGTCTCCCGGTTCTGCCTTTTTGGCTTCGGCTTCGCGGGTCAACACGCCAATCTTGTCGTTGGGGTCAAACGGGCGGCTGTCGACACCGGGAATCTCGGGGTTCGGCGGGAGCGTGGCGAGGAAATCGATGGAGGTGGAACCAAAGTCCTTGTTGTTTTGGCTGACGCTTGCAATGACCGAGGGATCCAGGATGTCTATACCGGCGGCACCCACGTTGTTGTTGCTCACGTTTGTTTCGTGGAAGTAGAACAGGTTGTTCTCTTTGCCCATGACACCGTATTCGTTTTCTTGGAATTTACTCCCGAGGACGATGGTGTTGGCGAGTTCGGAGTTCAGTAACGCGATGTTGTTCTTGCTGAAGTTGCTGCGTTCCACGTTGACCATGGCGTAGTTCGCTGCATGGAGACCTACGCCCTTGTTTCCAGTGAATTCGCAGTCCATGACGATGGCTTCGCCGTCGCGGGTGTAAATGCCGCGGGAACTGGTGCTCGCAATCTTGGACGATTGAAGGTTGAGGTTGCCCTTTTCAATGGCAATGCCCACTTCGGCGTCCTGAACGGTAATGCCTCGCAGGTTGAACGGCTTTTCGCCGGTGAGGTAGATTCCCTTCCAATCGCCTGCGGTGCCGGGCTCTTTTGCAGAGCGGAATACGACAGGTGCGCTGCTATTGCCAGAGGCCATGAGTTGACCGCGGTTGACGTAGAGTCCCGTGCCCGGCATAAACAGAAGTGTTACGCCGGGTTGAATGTAAAGGGCCTTGTTCTCGTCAATGGTGATGTTGCCGGTGACGAGGTACGGGGATTCATCGACAGAGAGCATGCCGTGAACGTCACCAGAGATCTCTTTGCCTGTGAGCATTTTGACCTCGGGCTTGGAGGGCTCTGCGGCGACCTTTGCCGTGTCGGCGGTGGCCGCGTTCACGCTGTCTGCGATGGCTACCGGGGCAACGGAGTCGGCCGGGGCGCTCGAGTCGGCGGGCGCGGCGGTGCTGTCTGCGACGGCTATCGGGGCAGCGGAGTCGGCCGGGGCGGCAGCGGCTTCAGCGGGCTTGGCGGAGTCGGCGGGCGCGGGTGCGGGTTCTGCGGCAGGAGCTGGGGTAGCCTGCGCAGCGGGCGCGGGTGCGGGTTCTGCGGCAGGAGCTGGGGTAGCCTGCGCAGCGGGCGCGGGTGCGGGTTCTGCGGCAGGAGCCGGGGTAGCCTGCGCAGCGGGCGCGGGTGCGGGTTCTGCGGCAGGAGCCGGGGTAGCCTGCGCAGCGGGCGCGGGTGCAGGTTCTGCGGCAGGTGCGGGCGCAGCTGCCGGCTGTGCTGCTGTAGACGCGGGTGCCGCCTGTTGAGCAAATACGAGTGCCGAACCAAGGGCTATGGAAGAGAGAATAAAGCGATAGGAGTTCTTCATTAACGGGCCTCGTAAGTTATGCTGTTCTCAAGAATCTTGCCGTTATAAAGCTTGACCCTGACCTTGACGGTTGTGGTCTTGTTACGCTCTAACGCAATGTTCTGGTTGAAAGTCAAATGGTCAATCCCGTTGTTTGCGTTGCTCAGGTAGAACACGTTGCCGTTTACGCCAGACTGGGTGATGGTGATGCTTTCAATCTGGGAGTAGTCGTCGTTTTTGATGTTCTTGATTTCGTAGCGCATATTCTTGTAAATGTACTTGTTGACGTCCCGGGGTGGGGGCGGCACGCGCAAACGCTTACTAGAGGGACTGCGAATGCCGTCAATGGCAATGTAGGCGGTGTTGTTCGGGTCCAGGCAGACCAGTTTGCTTTGTGCGCTGTTGGTATTGCCCGCCTGGTCATTGAATACGATCTTATAGGTGTGCGTTCCGCTAGCAAGGGCGAAGTCTTCCGCGTCGTTGTTCTGTATGTTGAATTCCTTGATGAGGTCTCCGTCAATGAACAGGGAGCCAATGCCCTCGTCGTCGGTGTTGTTGGAAATCTTGAAGGATGCCTTGCAGGGGGCTATGGGAATGCCGGTTTGCTGGTTCACAATGGTAACGGCGGGCTTGTTGGTGTTGATGGTCTTGCAAGCCTTGTTGATGGAAATCGGTAGTTTTTGAACGAGGGTGGATCCGTCCTTGAGGGTCACCGTCACCACGAGTTCTGTTGCATTCCAGTTTTTCTTTTGGTCGTTGACCGAGATGCTGTGCGTAAATTCTGTTTGGCTGGAGTCCAAGTTGAGGGTCTCGGTTGTGGGACCAAGCACAAAGGAAACCTGCGTGGGATGACCCGAGATTTTTCCCTCGATGTCAATGGCGCCGTTGTCGCATGTCTTTTCGACATTGACGTTTACGCTTAACTCCTTGTCGTGAGTCTCACCCTTGCTGAGAGAATCCTGCTTTTCTAGGGAATCTAGACGCGCCTTGTTGAGGGAGTCGATTGCCGGGTCGTAGTACATGAACTCGATGGATCCGCAGGTGAACTCATATTCCGCTTTTTTCAGGTTGTTTGGGAGAAGGTTCAAGAAGAAGTTTGCTTTTTCGATATCCGACTGGTTCTTTTTCTTTTGCTTACCGAATTCCTTGAGTTGTGCTTGGATAATGCCGACCAGGTCCACGGTGTCCTTGCAAATGAGGTCAAAACGCTTGACGCCCAGAGCGTTGTCGATCCATTCAATGGTGTACGAACCCGAGCTGGTTCCTTGGAACGTGGTTCCGTTGACGGTCAAGGTGTTGGGGACTTCAGAGGCGCAGTTGATGTTGGTGGTCAGGCTGTTCTTGGTGACAGTGTCGGGGACGCCTTCTGCGGTACAGACCGTTTTGATGATTTTTTCGGTGATGGCCTTGTCGATGGCTTCGCTGATCACGTCAAGTTGCTTTTGCACTTCTTCGTTGCTCAGGTTGTCGGCGTCGCCCAGTTTAAGGAGCTGGTCCATGACCTTGGTATCGCCGGCGTGTTTTAGCTTGAATTTCCTAAATCCGCATTTGCCGTCGCCAATTACAGCTTCGCCTGCCGAAACGGAGGTTTTGGCGCCGCACTGGTCGTTCACTTCGATGAGGCCGGAGTTCAATGCGTAGACGGGTCTGTTCTTGGGGGTGATGCCTGCGCCACCTTCGGTTCCGCGGATGGCGGCCGTTGCCGTTCCGGTTTTGAACTGGAAGCTGCTTTTGCCGGTCTGCTTTTGGGCGTCGAACCTGACCTTGCCCTGCTTGACGTCGGTCATGGCGGTCTGAATGCCGTTTTCGGCATTGAGTGTGGAAAATTCGACTAGGGAGTTTTCTTCGATCGAGATGGTACTCCCGTCGGGGAGGGCGACAATGACTTGGGATTCCAGACCGGTGCGCACTTTGTCTTTTTCTTTGATCTTTCCGCCGATTTTGGCTTCTTCCTGTTTGCCGTTGGGATGCAAGATAACTTTGTTCTCGGGTTCGCCCACGGCATAGCGAATTTTGCCGCTTTTGGCGGCCGCCGATAGGGATACCAGCACCGCGAGAAGAGTTGCTACAACCTTAAAATTTGCAGAATATGACATAAAACCTCTCGATAGAGATGTAAATCAATTTAAATATATCTATTATTTGTTAATATTGTGATAAAAATGTATCTTTTAGGGTGCAAAATTGTCTTTTTTATTACAGAGGTCCATTATGAGTATGGAAGTTGAAGAGCCTACCGTTGAAATGAACGATATGGAGACGGGCGATCAGATTATCAAGGAGCTGGACAAGGCTGTCCTGACCAAGGGCGCCTGGCAGACCATGATGTTTCTTTGCCAGGAAAAGAACCAAAAGACGGGCGAATTTGGCGAGCCGAAGGTGTACCTTCGCCGTTATCAAAAAGTCGCCGGCGCCTTCAAGGCCCGCAGCAAGTTTAACATTAGCGGAAAGGCCCAGGCCGAAGCGATTATCGAAAATCTAAAGAAGTGGTATAATATTTAATGGCAGACCCTGCTAGTAGAAAAAAGAAGAAATATAAGATTGAATTCCTTTGCGAGGGGGACATCAAGGCTTTCCCTTGGAAGGACAAGTTCGAAACGATGGCTCGCAAGCTCCTCAAGGAGGAGGGCACAGAGGATAACGTCAACATCGTCCTTTGCAGCGACGAGTTTGTGCGCGAGATGAACAAGAGCTACCGCAGGCTCGACAAGGTGACAGACGTACTCTCTTTTGAATGGCACGAGGATTTCCCTGGCGAAGAGACGATGCTCGGCGAAATCTACATTGCGCGCGACCAGGTCAAACGCCAGGCCCCGCAGTACGGCAACACCTTTTTTGCCGAACTCAAACGCGTGATTGTACATGGTCTTTTGCACCTCTCGGGTTACGACCACATCAAGGCGGCCGACCGCAAGGTGATGCGCGCACGCGAGTGCGAGTTCCTGAACCTTGACCCCTACAAGGAGAAGGACTGATGGAAACTTCCGAAATTTTGGCGGTCGTTTTCCTTTGCGTCTTTGTTTTGACCTCCGCCTTGTTCTCGGCCACAAAGTGCGCCTTTAGCCTTATTTACGGCAAGCGCGAAGACAAGGACCGCACTCCCCGCGAAGAGAAAATTGCCGCCCTCGTGCGGTGGCAGGGCTTTAACGAGTGCGTCTCGATTGGCCGTATTTTTGGCAACGTGAGCGCGGGCGTGCTCGGCTTTTTTGTGCTGAGCAATTCCACGTGGGATTGGGTGCACACGTACCCGTACCTTTCGGTGGCAGCCTACCTCATTGTGGCCTGCGCCGTGCTTTACATTTTGACGGTATTCTTCCCGTACCTCATCGCGAATCTCAAGCCAGATACTTTGTCTGTAATTCTTGTGCCGCTGTTCAGCTTGGTTCGCTTGCCCTTTGTGCCCGCTGCCAAGATTTGCCACGTGATTTTTGTCAAGATTCTCAAGTGGTTCGGCTACGATTCCAAGCTGAGCTTTTTGCCCGAGGAAATGCGTGACGCCGTGCAGGCCGACCTCTCTGACGTCAGGGACGGCGGGGAAGAGGGCCTCGAGAAAGAAGAGCAGCAGATGATTTTGAACATCTTCGATTTTGTGGAAACGCCGGTGCGCGAAATCATGACCCCCCGTGTGGACATGTGCGCCATCGATGTGGAGACATCGCTCGACGACCTGGTGCAGGTGCTGAACAACGAACGCCACTCCCGCTTGCCGGTCTACAAAGAGACCATGGACAACATTGTTGGCATCCTTTCGAACCGAGACTTTTTGGAGTGGTACACCGAGCACCGCGACGAACCTTTTGACATCATGAAGCTCGTGATGCCGCCGGTGTTTGTGCCCTACCACAAAAAGATCGATGACCTGCTCACCGAACTCCGCAAAACGGGCAACCAGCTCGCCATTGTGGTAGACGAGTACGGCGGCACGGCTGGCCTCGTGACCCTAGAGGACATCTTGGAAGAAATCGTGGGCGAGATTCGCGACGAGGACGACTTGGACGAAGAGGACGACGTGCAAAAGCTCAAGGACGGGCGCTACATTCTGGACCCGCTCATGACGCTCTCGGATTTGGAAGATGAGTTGGGCGTAGAGCTCGAGGCTCCTGAGAATTCCCATGTGGAAACGCTCTCGGGGCTGATTCAGGCTACGCTTGGCGTGATTCCCGCTCCCGGCGCCGAAGTCAAGATTGAGGGCTACACCTTCCGCGTGCTCAAGATGGACGGCACCCGCATGGAGAAGGTGATGATGATCCTCCCTCCGGGCAAAAACGCCACGAAGACCGGCGCCTTCCAGAAGGTTTAATTGCGTTTTAGCGTTCTTATGTGAGCAATAAGCGCCTCGTATTAACGAGTCGTGGTGGCGAGAGCAAAATCCTTACCGGAGGTGAGATTGCCAGCGAATGGATTTTGCGGTCTTATGGAGAAGGCTTCCTCTGTTAGAGGAAGCCTTCATTTTAGGGTAGTTATAAGCCGGGTTCTGTGCCCCTTGCGGGGCGATGACCATCTCTCTGGACGAATCGTTACCGACCGCCTCAAGCGACCTACCCGGATATCCAACAGCCGCGGGCCGCAGCCGGTCCTTGCGGACGGATTCCTGCTTGGTCTTGCACCGGATGAGGTTTACCGTGCCGTCCCTGTCACCAGGAACGCGGTGAGCTCTTACCTCGCCGTTTCACCCTTACCTTGCCCAGGCTTGCGCCCGAACCTGGCGGTTTGCTTTCTGTTGCACTGTCTGTCGCGTTTCCGCGCCTGGACGTTATCCAGCATCCTGCCCTGTGGTGCCCGGACTTTCCTCCAGCTTTCGCCGGCGGCCATCCGCTACCCGGCTCCAAATGTAGTAAAAAAGGCACGTGGGGGGAAGAGTTATTGCTATATTGTGACCGTGCCTTTTTACGTGTTAATTTGTCTTTTTTTGCTTTTTTCTGCTGCAACGGCTCAAGAAACTGATTCCTCGGCCGTGTTCCGTGTAGATGAAATCCGCTACGACATCGGGGATGTGTTCGACGACTCCCGTGTGCATACCCGCTACGACAAGCTGGCCTACGACTTTTTGAACTGGGTGCATATCGAGACCCGCGAGCATACCGTCCGCAAGCTGCTCCTGTTCAACGAGGGCGACTACGTGAACCTCGACCTGATGCTCGAATCGGAACGCTTTTTGCGCGACCAGCGCTTTTTGAGCGACGCGAGCATTACCGTGGTGCAGGATAGCGGCAAGAACATCGCGAACGTGCACACGAGCGACAACTGGACCTTGACGGTCCCGGTCAGCTTCGGCTTTTCGGGAAGCGAGTGGACGTACGACAACCTGAACTGGGGAATCGGCGTGCAGGAAAGCAACTTCCTCGGGCTGGGGCAACTGCTGGGCTTCTACTTCGGCCACGACGAGTTCCGCGACATGTGGCAGGTGGAATACGGCGCCCCGCACTTCTTGCTGCGCTACAACCACTTGGACTTCCTGTACAGCTATAACACCGACGGCTACCTCGCGAGCTGGAAGATGTACCGCCCGTTCCTGAGCCGTAGCGTGAACCAGTGGGCGTATACGATTGCCGGCCTCAAGAACCAGCGCTTCGCCTACTTTTACGGGAGCGGCGACATGCCTCCGGGAGCGGCCTCCTATTCTACCGACAAGCCGCTTGATTCCCTGAACCTGCAGGAATATAACGGCGACAAGACCGTCGAACTCATGAAGGTCGAGGACTTTATCGACGACTCGCTCTCCTTCCATCTCGGGCGTTCTTTTGGCGGGACGCAGCGCAAGTTCTATGTGGCGGGAACGTATGACTACCGGAGGACTACGGCGCGCGAAGGCAAGCTTTTCCGCTACCTGTTTACCGACGGCGAAAGCGCGTATGCCATCGATTCCGCTTCCGCCTGGAACGAGTGGCTCCCGGAACGCAAGGATTCCCGCGTGGGCGCCTATGTCGAATATTCGAACCTCCGTTACGAGAAAATCAGGAACTACCACAACGCGAAGTGGACCGAGGACGTGGACAAGGGCTGGAAACTCAAGGCGCAGGTTTCCAAGAACTACGAGCAGCTCGGTGCCGCCGACAACGACATCCGTCTCGACTTCTGGACGAACCTTTACCTGGGGCGTCGCCACCACCACTTGAACCTCTCGACGCAGACGTACTTCTACCTGGATCACGGCGAGCGCAGGGACTTTTTCGGGAAGGTGTTTGGCGAATACATCTTCCACCCGAGCAACATGCTTTCTACGGTGGTCAAGGGCCAGGTCGACGTCTTTGACGACGTGCGGTACGGTTACCAGCTTTCGCTGGGCGGCTCGGAGGGCTTTGCCGGATTCCCGACCGGGTTCTATACTGGCCAGGCGCGCGTGTACGGCAATGTCGAACAGCGCTGGTTCCCGGATTTCGAAATACTCACGCTGGTGCCCGTGTTTGTCGGCTTCGCGAGCGTGGGCGAGACCGCGTGGGACCTGATGGACATCAACCGCGAAGACTTGATTTACGTGCTTGGCCTGGGCGCACGCTTTGTGCAGACCAAGTCCATCAGCCGTCTGGTGAACAAGGTGGACGTGAGTTTCCCGATGAACGGGGCGCGCAAGCACGAACCGCATTTTTCCATCACGACGACGTATTCACTGTAGCAGGAGCCCATCATGACAAACGAGCCGGATAAACGCGAAGCGAGACGTGCCAGGGCGCGCCAAATGAAGAATATGTTCCTCCGCGTCGAAATCGTCATCGGCTTGCTGGCGATAATCGGCGGTGCCGTTGTGACTGCGATGGTCTGGGGAGAAGGATATTTCCCGGGGGCCTTGATGATGGTCCTTACCGGATGCATCAACATCTTTTTGGCGTTCAAGGAACTGGTGGACCCGACGGACCACGTATTGCATTGGCAGGCTGTATTCTTCTTGATTGTGCGCCGCGCGATGTTTTTCTTGAACGTGGTACTGCTCGCGCTCGTTGTCGGGACATTCACGAATCTTCTTTAAACTATTGTTAAGCGGGTGTGAAAGTCCGCTTTTCTTTGCAGGATTAGTGTACGCCGTCTGCATTGACGACGGGCTTTTCGTCGTACCAGGCCTGTATCTTTTCGCGGGCTCTTTCGTCGAATGCCGAAGCGTCTTTTAGAATGTGGTCTGCAGTTTCGAGCGTTTGGCTGATGAGTTCCTGGTCGGCAATCCAGTCGAACCAGCGGAACACCCAGGCGCCGCTCTGCTCGTTGCCTTCGAGGTTGCCCGCACCGCGCGTCTGCAGGTCGAGTTCCGCGATTTCAAAACCGTCTTCGGTGACGGAGAATTTCGAGAGTCGTTCCATGCTGCTTTCGGCGGCGTCGCCTTCGGGTATCATCAAAAAGCACCATGCCTGGGCGTCGCCGCGGCCTACACGGCCACGCAGCTGGTGCAACTGCGCGAGGCCGAAACGGTCTGGCTGGTCGATGACCATCAGGTTCGCGGCGGGCACGTTCACGCCCACCTCGATGACGGTCGTCGCCACGAGAATCTGGATTTTGCCCGCCGCGAACTGCGCGATGATTTCATCGCGCTCCGCTTCGGCCATCTGCCCGTGAACTCCCGCGACTTTTAAATCGGCGACGTTTCCCGTGCCGTTTGAGCCCGCTTTGCTTTTGATGAACGCCCGCAGTTCCTCAACAATCTCGTCCACGCTCCGGGCGCCGCCCTCGTCGTCGGCCCCCACGCGGCTAGCAATCCAGTAGCATAGGTTGCCGCGGGCAGCTTCGTTGCAGATAAACTTCTTCATGTCGTCGCGTTTTTCCGCCGGGACGAGGCGGGTACGGATAGGCTTGCGCCCCGCGGGCTTTTCCTTGATGCTGATGACTTTCAAGTCCCCATAGAGCGTCATGGCGAGGCTTCGCGGAATCGGCGTCGCGCTCATCACCAGCATGTCGGGGTAGTCGCCCTTGGCGAGCAGCGCCTCGCGCTGACCCACGCCAAAGCGATGCTGTTCGTCGATGATGACAAGCCCGAGCTTTGCAAAGCACACGTCCTTGCTAAAGAGGGCGTGCGTCCCGATGACCACGTTGCATAGCCCCATCTGGAGTTCGCCTAGAATAACCTTCTTCTCGGCGGCGGGGGTAGCCCCCACCAGGAGGCGGACATTGAGACCTGCGGCGTCAAAAAAGGGTTTGAGCGACTTGTAGTGCTGCCGCGCCAAAATGTCGGTCGGCACCATCATGGCGCATTGCTCGCGCATCCCGTTGCCGGCGCCGTTACCGCCGCACACTGCCATCATCGCAAGCATCGCGACCACGGTTTTGCCGCAGCCCACGTCGCCCTGCAAAAGCGCATGGAACTGTTTTTTGCCGTTGAGCCCCTCGACGATGGTGCCGAGGGCCACCTCCTGCCCGCGGGTGAGCTCGAAGGGGAGGCTCGCCCGGGCAGCCATCACGGTACCGAGGTCAATCTGTCGCTCGTGCCCGCGCTGCTTCTGGTTTTCGCGGCGCTTGACCATGCGCAGGCAAAAGGGCAAAAGCTCCAGCACCTTCATTTCGCGCTTGGCGCGGTAAATGCTCGGGAAGTCCTTGGGCTGGTGCAGCGTGCGCAGGTTCTCCATTACGGGCGCAAAGTGCAGGTAGTCGGTGAGTTCCTTGGGGCAGAGTCCCGGGAGGGTGAGGTCCGGGAACTTGAAAATCGTCTTGTAGAGGCCGCGGAAGAACTTCTGTTCCATCCGGGCTTCGCGGCATGCCTCGCTAATGGGGTACACGGGCTGGATGCAGCCGCTGAATTCCTCGTCGTCGTCAAAGGGCTGCATGTCGGGGTGCGTCATCTGGAGCCCGCGGTAGTCACCCACCTGGCCCGTCACGAGCCAGCGTGTGTCGTTCTTGACGCGGCGCGCCCACCAGCTGGTCCCCTGGAAAAACAGGAGCTGAATTTCGCCCGTGCCGTCGGTGAGGGTCGCCATGAACCGCGAACGCCTCCCGCGTACCACGCCCGCCCGCTTGATGGTCCCGATGAGCACGACCTTTTCGCCCACGCGGCAGTTGCCTATGGGCGTGACTTTGGTCTGGTCCAGGTAGGTGCGGGGGATATTGTACAGCAGGTCGGCAAAGGAACAGAGCCCCGCCTTGCGGAGGGCCTCCATGCGCTTGGGACCGAGCCCGGGAAGCTGCGAGATGTCCATATTACTCGGGTTCCGAGCCAGGTAGGCTTTCACCCTTCTCGGCGCGTTCCTTCGCCTTGTCGCGGGCCTTGTCGCCAATCAGGTTGATGTTCTTCCAGGTGACGAGTTTGACTTGGTTCCCGTTCTCGTCGTAAATCTTGATTCCCTTGGTATCGATGGCCGCCACCAGGGTGTTCACCTTCTTGATGAAGTCCTCGATCTTCTCGACGGCCTCGTTGGAGTTCATGAGCTTGCTCAGGGTCGGGTTGCTCTCAATTTCGGCGATGGTCTGGCTTGCCTTGGCGGTGCCCTCCGAGAGGATCTTGACGATGCTGTCGGCCTGGGCGAGCTTCTCGTTGACGGTTTCTGCCGCGGTCTTGACGGCGGTGTCGGCCTGGTGCGTCACGTCGATGAGCGTGTTGCTCGCGTCGTTGATCTGCGTAAGGACCTGCTTGATTTTGGGCTGAAGGCGGCTAATGTTCTTGTCGGCGTTCTCGAGGATGCCCTCGACTGCCGCCATGATGTTCTCGTACTTCTCCTTGGCGGACTCGTGCGTGGAGTCCCCGTTTGCGATGAGCATCACGGCCTCGCGCACGTAGGTGATTTGCTCGTTGACGGACTCCATGTAGCGGAGGGCCTCGGCGATTCCCGGCTCGAAATATCCGGTATGGACAAAGTCCTCGGGGAGGACTTTACCGGTTTTTGAGGGGATGATCTCAAGGCGTCGCTGCCCCATGAGGGCGTAGTTGATGTTGTGAAACTGCGTGCCCTCGCGGATGACGAGCGGTTCGTCGAACTTGATTTGCACGCGGGCGCGGTCGCCGAGCCAGGTGACGGAACCGATGGTGCCGACCTTGTAGCCGCGGACCACGACCACGTCCTCGGGCTGCAGGGTGCCGAGTTCGTCAAAGTCGACCAGGGCTATGGGGGTGACCTCGTGGTGGGCCCGGTACATGCCGTAAGAGACGCCCGCAATTATGCAAATGAGCGCCAAAAACGATAAATAGCCCAAGGCCCGGTCCGATATTTTCATGTTCCACAATTTAACTAATTCCCGACCGCCACCCTTGGTTCAACTGAAATTTTTGCTATATTTGCCGTTACCGATTTTAATCGGAACCCTCCCGGGGCCAATGTCGGTTCTCGGGCGATAGACCAAAGGGACTCATTATGAGACAATACGAAACGATGGTTATCATCGACGCTATGATCTCTGACGACGCCATCAACGCTGAAGTCGAGAACATCGGTGCCATGATCACCAACGGCGGCGGTGAAATTCTCCGTCGCGACGACTGGGGCAAGCGCAAGCTCGCCTATTCCATCAACAAGCGCCAGCACGGCTACTATGTGATTTTCTACTACAAGGCCGAAGCCTCTGTGGTGGCTAACATGGAAGCTGCCCTCAAGCTGAACGAGAACGCCCTCCGCTGGATGACCCTCGCGGATTATCCGATGAGCGAAATCGTCTACAACAAGGACATGGCTCAGTCTACCGAGGAAATCATCCCGGTCGACGCAGAAGAAGGGGAGGCTGAATAATGGCTTTTGAAGACAAGAAACAGGCTCCGCGTATTCGCCGCAAGAAGACTTGCTGGTTCACGGAAAACAATGTCAAGTTCATTGACTACAAGGACGAGAAGACTCTCCGTCGCTTTATCTCTGAACGCGGCAAGATCATTCCGCGCCGTATCTCCGGCACGAGCGCCAAGTATCAGCGTATGCTGAACGAGGCCATCAAGCGTGCTCGTCAGATGGCTATTCTCCCGTTCGTTTCGGACAGCATGCGCTAAGGAGGAACTAGACTATGGAAATTATTCTTAAGGCCAATGTTCCCCACTTGGGCAAGATGCTCGACGTCGTGAAGGTTAAGGACGGCTATGCCCGTAACTACCTCTTCCCGCGCAAGCTCGCTGTCCGTGCAACCAAAGAAGCCAAGCTTCAGATCGAAACCAACCGCGCTGCTCTCGAAGCTCAGTTCCAGAAGGAACTCGCCGCTGCCGGCGATGTGGCTGCCAAGCTCGCCCAGGTTTCTGTGAACCTCGAACGCCGTGTCGTGGAAGGCGAACGTCTGTACGGTTCTGTGACCGCTGCTGACATCGCTGACGCCATCACGAAGGCCGGTGTCAAGGTTTCCCGTGCTCAGATCGACCTCGCTGAACCCATCAAGCAGCTCGGTGTCTACACCGTGACTGTCAAGGTCTTTGGCGACGTTGAAGCACAGGTCAAGGTTTGGGTTGTTGCCGAGAAGTAGCAAACCGAGGTGCAGCTACGGATGGTGCGCAGCACCAAAAGTAATTCTCGCTGACGCCGGAACTTTTGGACCGCTCCCTATGGGGGGCGGTTCTTTTTTTATAGCTCATTTTTCTATTTTATGGCTATATGCGCAAGTTTGCTCTTTTACCTTTGTTTGTGGGTCTCGTCTTGGCCCAGGGTGCTTTTGCCCAGCCCCGGGACCTCTTTGCTGAATTCGAGGAAGAAGTCGCCGCCCAGGAGGCCCCGGCGAGTTCCGCCGTGGTTCCGGCGTCCAGCGCCGTGGTTGCCCCTGCGAGCTCCTCCAGTGTTGCCGCCAGTTCTTCGAGCGTCGCCGTGTTGAGTAGTTCCGTAGCTGTCAGTTCTTCCAGTTCCGTTGAGGCCCCTGCGAGCAGTTCTGCCGAGCTCTCTTCCAGTTCCATCGAGGCGCCCGCCGACCGCGGCCCGGTCGCTCCGGCAGATTCTGCAGCTGCCGATTCCGCTGTGGTTGATTCGGCATCGACAGCCGATTCGGCGGTCGTAGATTATGCGGCCCAGAAACAAGCCGCTATCAATGCTGCGATTGAAGAGGCCAAAAAGCGCGATTCGCTTGCCGCCCTTTCCACTTCCTCGGTCGTCGCAGAAGCGCCTTCCTCCAGTAGCATGAGCCGTCGCGATTTGCTCGGCCCGGTCAAGGTTTCCAAGGTGCATGGCATCGACGAGATGAAGGGCAAGTACAAGAGCCCGCGCAAGGCGATGTTCATGTCCCTTGTGATTCCGGGCAGCGGGCAGCTCTATACGGGCGGCTCCACGTTCACCTATGTGCGTGGCGGCGTCTATCTGGCATTGGAAGCAGCCCTGTGGGGCAGCTGGTACTACTTCTCGGTACACAAGTACAACGACCAGGTCGACAAGTACAAGAAGTTTGCTAAGAGCCATTACTCCATTGGCCAGTACGAAGTCAAGATGCGCAACATTTACAAGCAGCTCGCCGACGAGACCGAGGAGTCCCGTTTTGAAAACCGCTACATGAGCTCCCGCGAGGGATTCTGCGAGGCCCTCTACGGCACGGCCAACAGCTACGGCTGCTACGTCAAGGGTCAGCTCTTCCAGGACGACAAGAACCACTTGAACAAGTTCAGCGACCAAAAGCCGTTGGGCGAGGAAATTGACGCCCTGAAGGACGTGTATGACGTTTCCACGATTTACCAGCAGATTGCCGACGACGCCTACGTGCTGGGCTGGGACGACGTGACCGACGAGGAAGTGGTATTGAACCTGGAACTGCAGACGGATTCTCCCGAGAATGGGACCGTTCCCCTGGGCAAGTCGAGCCGTCAGGAAGAATACCGCGACATGCGCGGCAAGGCGAACGACTACGCCGACATGCAGGCGTGGTTCTTTGGCGGTATCATCTTGAACCACCTGATTTCTGCCGTGGACGCCGCGTTTACTGCGCATTCCCACAACAAGTCGCTCTATTCCGAGGAGCTCTCGTGGTACGACCGCTTGCATTTTGACAGCTACATGAGCTTTACCGACGGCTTTGACGTGGGTGCTCAGGCACGTATAGGATTCTAGCCGGGGTTTGGATGCGCTTTATTCTCGCCATACTTTTGACTGCGGTCGCCGCTTTTTCGCAGGTGGTGATTTCGGTTGACGAGAGCGTCAGCAAAAACAAGGACAAGAACGTATTTTTGGCGATAGGCGCCTCGGCGCTTTTGCCGGGTATGGGCGAACTCTATTTGGGCGAAAAGAGCCTGGTGCGTCCGTTCTTGTGGACCGACATTGGGCTTTGGCTCACCGCGGTGAGTTCCTATTACATAGGCGAGCGCTACATCACCTCGGCGCACAGTTACGCGGTGCGTCATGCGGGCCTCACCAGTTCTAGCAAGAGCGTGTCGATGCTCAACACGGTGGGCGACTACCGCAGCCGCAGTGGCGTTGCGGGGCAGAACTCGTCGCCCGACATGGACGAGGATTACAACCAGGCGATGCTCCGCTCGGGCAAGGAGATAGACGAGGAGTTCGACGAGAGTATCCAGTGGGACTGGGGCGCAAGCGACAATCCCGAGACGACGGAGCACATGGACGAGTTCCAGAGCCGCATGCGTCATTACCGCATAAGCCGCATAGTGTTCCAGGCTTCAGTGGGCGCTTTGATTTTGAACCGCGTAGTCTCGATTTTGGATGCGGTGCGCGTCTACCGCAAGACCTCAAGCAAGTCCTTTAGCGAAAATATTGAGTTTTTGCCCGAATTTTACGAAGACGGCAGCGGGCTCAATGTGAATGTGAAATTTTAATGGCAACCTTTGCTGCCCATAAGACATCTAAATGGTGCATTGAACCACCAATTTGTATGAAATACTTTTTATTTGCTTTTTTATGTGCTTGTTTCGTGGTCGCCTGTTCGGGTGGCGATGAAGGCGGCTCCAAGGCTCCCAAGGACGGACCTGGGGGCAAGGGCCCAGGCGGACGCGGCGCTCGCGAAGTCGCCGTTGAAGTTTATATAGCCACGTTGAGCGAACAGGCACGGGAATACCAGACCATGGCGACTTTGGTGCCCATGAACAGTGTCGCCCTCTCAGCGGCTACATCGGGTCGCCTGGTAAAACTTTCGGCGAAGGACGGCGCCCAGGTGCAGAAGGGCTCGCTCCTTGCAAAGATTGACGATTCCGAACTCAGGGCCCAGCTCAAGCAGGCGGAGTCCAACAAGGCGCTGGCGGAACAGCGTTACAACCGCACTAAGAACCTTTTTGAAAAAGATGGCGCCACCAAGGAGGACTTGGAAGCCGCCGAGGCGAGTTTGCAGTCGGCGCAGGCGAACACGGAACTCATCAAGGCGCAAATCGAGAAGACCGAGGTCCGCGCTCCGTTTGGAGGCAAGCTCGGCTTTGTCGACGTTTCTGTGGGCGCATGGCTCACGGCGGGCGCCAGGGTGGCTGAACTCAGCGAAGTGAACCGGCTCAAGGCGGTTTTTGCGTTGCCGCAGCGTTTTGCCTCTGCGGTCAAGGTGGGCGATGCTGTCGAAGTTTTGGACCAGGAACGCAATTTCAAAAAGGATGGCAAGGTCAAGGCGCTCGACGCCACCATCTCGGAGAGCAGTCGTACCCGCCAGATCATGGTCGAGGTCGACAACGCCAAGGGGGAACTTTTGGCAGGTGGCTTCGCCAAGGTGACTGTCCCGCTTACGCAGCACAGTGTTCCCGTCATGAGCGTTCCCTCGGAAGCGCTCACGCTCGACAAGGACGGCGCCTATGTGTTTGTGGTCAAGGGCGGCAAGGCGACGGTCAAGCGTGTCGAGACCGGGCTCAGGACACCCATCGCGGTAAACGTGACCGCAGGCCTTGATGAGGGCGACTCCGTGATCACCTCCGGCCTTATCAGCCTGCGCGAAGGCTCCGCCGTGCGCGTGCGTGAAATCCGCCATAGTGTCAATTATGAGGTGGAGTAACCCCGGATGAGTGTTGCGAACCTTTCTGTCCGCCGCCCGGTGCTCATGACCGTGATGGCGCTCGTCATTCTGCTGCTCGGTTTTTTCGGGGCAACGAATCTTGGCGTGCGCGAATACCCCAACGTAGATTACCCGCTTATCCAGGTGCGTACCTCGTACCCCGGCGCTAACGCCGCCGTGGTGGAGGCCGAAGTCACCGAAATTTTGGAAGCGTCCATCAACAGCGCTTCGGGAATCAAGGCGCTCACCTCCACGAGCCGTGACGGGTTCTCGTTCATCAACATCGAATTCGAGACGGGCATGGATCTGGAGGCTGCGGCAAACGAAATCCGTGACCGCGTGAGCCGTGTGCGCCGCAGGCTCCCCGACGATGTCGATGAGCCGACGGTCTACAAGTCTGATAGCGATAACGACCCGATTTTGATGGTGAGCCTCGTGAGCGACAAGCTCGACCCGATGGAAGTTTCGGAAATCGCGAACAACTTTGTAAAGGAGCGCCTTCAGACCATCAACGGTGTGTCGGAAGTCGCCATCTGGGGCGAGAAGCGCCCGACGGTGCGCCTGTGGATTGACCCGGTGCGCCTGCAGGCACTTGGCGTTTCGGGTGCCGAGATGTCGGCGGCGCTCAAGCGCGGCAACCTGGAACTGCCCTCCGGTTCTATCGAGGGCAGCGAGACGACACTTTCCATCCGCACACTGGGCCGCATTCTCGACCCTAGTGCGTTTGCGGACATCGCTGTAAAGACCGCCGCCGACGGTACCGTCATCCGCATCTCGGACGTGGCGGATATCCATTACGAACCGAAAGATACGCGTACCGGGTTCCGCCGTAACGGCAAGAACTCCATCACACTTGCCCTGATGGCGCAACCGGGTAGTAACCATGTGGAAATCGCCAACGAGTTCTATAAACGCGTAGAGGATATTCGCCGTGAAATCCCCGAAGGCGTCGAAGTCCTTTACGGCCGCGACACCTCCATCAATATTCGAGCTTCCATCAAGGAAGTGGTGGAGACCATCTTTATCGCGTTCTTGCTTGTGATTGCGATTATCTTTGCGTTTCTCCGCCAAGGGCGTACGACGCTTATCCCCATGGTGGTGGTGCCGGTTTCTGTTACGGGTAGCTTTTTTGTGCTTTACTTGTGCGGGTTCAGTATCAACGTGCTCACGCTACTTGCGATGGTCCTTGCGATTGGCCTTGTGGTCGACGACGCCATCGTGATTGTTGAGAACATTTATCACAAGATTGAATCCGGCATGAGTTCCAAGCAGGCGGCCATCGCAGGCACCAACGAAATCTTTTTTGCGGTGATTGCGACTTCGGTCGTATTGATGGCGGTCTTTGTTCCGGTGCTTGCGCTTGGCGGGACTACTGGGCTCTTGTTCCGCGAGTTCGTCGCAGTGATGATCGGTACCGTGTTCCTCTCGACACTCTGCGCCCTCACTCTTTCTCCGATGCTTTGCTCCAAGTTTTTGAAAAACCAAAAGAAGGGCGCGTTCTTCAGGCTCACGGAACCCTTCTTCGATGGGCTTAATCGCATCTACTCGGTGCTGCTGGGCGCATTCCTCAAGTTCCGCTTGCTGCTGTTCCCGGTGGTGGCGGGGCTCCTTTTGACAGCCTATTTCTGCTTCAACAACATGAGCAGCGAAATGGCCCCGACGGAAGACTCCAATGCGGTCATGGTGAACCTGAACATGCCCGAAGGCGTGACGCTCTCGCGCACCAAGCGCATGGCCGATGCCTTTGCCGAAGAAGTTATCGCGCTCATGGATTCTAACGAGTACACCGAAATCCAGGCGGGCGCGTGGAATGCGGGCAACTCCAGAATGCGCATATTCCTGAACGACGACAAGGATGCACGCCGCCCGCAGAGCGAAATTGCCCGCAGTATTCAGGTGCTTGGCAACGAATATCCCGATTTGCGCGTAATGGTTTTTGAACCGCAGAGCATCAGCACGCAGCGCGGCGGCCTCCCGGTGCAGTTCGTGTTGCAGGCGCCGAATATCGAGATTCTCCGCACGCTCGTGCCCAAGTTCGAGGAGGCAGCGGGCAAAAGCCCCATCTTTAGCGTCGTGAACACGAACCTGCGTTTTACCAAGCCGGAACTCCACATCGAGATTCTCCGCGACAAGGCCAACGAGGAAGGCGTCTCGGTGAACGACATCGCCCAGGCGGTGCAGCTTGCCATTAGCGACCAGACTTACGGGGAGTTCTACAAGGACGGCCGCCAGTACGACATCATTGGTGCGGTAGGCTACGAGTATCGCAGTACGCCCGAGAATATTTCCATGCTCACGGTGAAAAACGGCAAGGGCGAGCTAGTGAGTCTCGACAACTTCATCACCTATTCCGAAAGGTCCGCGTCGCCGTCGCTCCCGCGATACAACCGTTTCAGTGCGGCCACCATCCAGGCGGGGCTTGTGCCCGGCAAAACGATTGGCGACGGTGTCGAGGAAATGCGCCGCATCGCGAAGGACCTCCTGAAGGACTACCCGAACGTGAGCACCACCTTGAGTGGCTCCTCTAAGGAATTCGAAGAGAGCTCGAGCGGACTCTACATCGTGTTCCTGCTTGCGCTTGCGCTTGTGTTCCTGGTACTTGCAGGGCAGTTCGAAAGTTTCCGTGCACCCTTTGTGATATTTTTTACGGTTCCGCTTGCCTTGGCAGGGGCTCTCGTTTGTCTGTTCGTTACCGGCCAGACTCTCAACATCTTCAGCGAGATTGCGCTCATATTGCTTATCGCGCTCGTGACAAAGAACGGCATCCTGATTGTGGAATTTGCAAACCAGATTGCGGCGAGCCGGGGCTGTAGCAAGCTCGAGGCGGCTCGGATGGCGGCGGAACGCCGTTTCCGCCCAATTTTAATGACGAGCCTTTCGACAGTGTTGGGCGCGGTGCCGCTGATTGTCACCGGCACCCCGAGCCGCGTCGCCATGGGCATTGCCATTGCAGGCGGTCTTACGTTCGCGACGTTCATGACGCTCTTCATTGTGCCTGCCGCCTACAGCTTCTTTGCCGGCAAGGTCGAGGTAACGACAAACGACGCCTCCAAAATGGCGTAAGCCAAGGCGTCGTCTTTAAAAAATCAAGAAAGTTTGGTTAAACGGTGGTGGCGGCCACGGCGTTCGCGATCTGCACGGCGTGTGGAGTCACTTCGAGCTCCATCGCATAGGCGAGCAGGTGCTTTAGCGAATACAGTGTGGTGCTCAGAGCGCCATGTTGCGCCAGGTCCATCAAGGTGATTAAAGTTGCAGTCATATCCCAAAAATCCCTTCTATTTATAGAAGCTTTTGTTCTGCCTAATCTAACCCTTGTACACCTAAATATATCTTAATTTGTATTATTTGTCTGCATTTTTGTCTGTATTTTTAAATAAACGATAATTTTTGTTAACGTTAATGTTTGTAAATGTCCACATTTTTCGAAATAAATGTGGACATCCCCCAGTTCATGAAAACCGGCTTTATTTGACCATTTGGTAGACTTTTTCGCCATCCTTGCTCATGCCGTAGCGTGTGCGCAGGATTTTTTCCTTGTACAGGGAGTCGTTTTGAAGGCGATCGATTTCTTGCTTGTGGCCCTCGATGACGGCCTGCAGGGATTCGATTTGCGCCTGGTATTGGGCGATTTCGTCTTTGACTTTCTGCTGGCGGGGGAGGCTGCTTTGCCCGAAGATGAGGTTCGCTACCATACTGGCGAGCAAGAACAGTATCGCTATGATGACGATGTAGATTTTCTTGTGCATTATGCCGCTCCGTTAAAATGGAATTGGTAGTTGTCTTCGGTGTGGACAAGTCCCGCAATCTCGAGCTCTGTTAATATAGTTAAAAGCGCGTTCGTGTTAAAGTCAAATTCTGACTGCAGCTCTGTAAAAGTTTTGCGGAAACCGTTGACCTTCTTGAATAAAACGGTCGCCTCGGGGCTCAGGTGGCATCCGGTGGCGTCCAGTTCCTCGAGGCTCAAACCGCCCTGCTTGGGGAGCCCGAGCACCTGGCTCAGGCTCTCGGGAGTAAAAACGGGCTTGGCGAGCCCCCGATCCAAAAGGCTGTTGGGACCCGCGGCGACTTCGCTGTCGTAGTCCCCCGGGATGGCGTAGAGCGTTTTTTGCTCCTTGAGGCACAGGTCGGCGGTAATGAGCGCTCCGCCCTGGGCTTTGCTCTGCACCACGACGGTCGCCTGGCAAAGCCCCGATATAAGGCGGTTCCGCCTTACGAACGTCCCCTTGCGACTTTCGAAGTCGCCTTCGTACTCGCTCACGAGGGCTCCGCCCGCCTCGACGATGCGCTTGGCGAGCAACCCGCGGCTCCCCTCGATGGGGGCGTCCAGGCCCTGGGCGAGTACGGCGATGGTCGGGAGTCCCTCCTCTAGGGCGGCTTCGTGGCAATAGCTGTCGATTCCCTGCGCAAGTCCCGACACCACAACGGCTTGCGTGCCTTTGAGCGAGCGCACCAGGCGTCGGCAGAGTTCCTGCGCACTGGCGCCCGGCCTGCGCGTGCCGACCATGGCGATGCCGACGCACGTGCTTGCGGGGAGTGTACCTACGGCAAAGAGCTGCCTTGGTTTGTAACGGGAGGAGCCTAGCAAAAGCGGATAGTTCTCGGTAGCAACGGTTGTGTACTTTCTATCTTTCATGGTATGAAGTATTCCTTTAATGATTTGGTCGATATACTGGCCCGCTTGCGTGCACCCGATGGCTGCCCCTGGGACCGAGAACAAGATACGCGTTCACTCTTGCCGTACCTGGTAGAAGAGAGTAGTGAGTTTATTGATGCGGCACAGGACGGCGACAAGCCGCACATGTGCGAAGAATTGGGCGACGTGCTACTGCAGGTCGTGTTCCATGCGCAGGTGTGCAAGGAACAGGGCGATTTTGACATCGACGATGTGGTGCAGGGCATTTGCGAAAAAATGATTCGCAGGCACCCGCACGTGTTCGGGGATGCCAAGGTGGATACCGCCGCCGACGTCAGCAGACGCTGGGAACGCATCAAGGCCTCTGAAAAGAACAATCTAAAAACTGCGGGCTGCTCTGCTATGGATAAAGTAAGCAGAAGCATGCCGACGCTCGCCCGGGCCCAAGACATTATCCGCAGGGCAGCCAAGGTCGGCTTCAACTGGGATCGCTCGGAGCCTGTATTTGAGAAGGCTCAAGAAGAATTTAATGAATTTCGCACCGAAATGCAAGCGGTCACCCCGCAAAACAAGAACGCTGACCGCCTCGAGGACGAATTCGGCGACATCATGTTCAGTCTCGTGAACGTGGCACTCCAGTGCGGCATAAACGCGAATACCGCCCTCCAGCGAGCCAACTCCAAGTTCGAAAAGCGCTTCCGCGTGGTGGAGTCGCGCGTCCGAGAATCCGGCCGCGAAATGCGCGACGTGGGGCTCGAGGGCCTCCAAAAGCTCTGGAAAGAGGCTAAGGCTTCCGCTCGATAGTAATGGTGTCCTGCAAGTCTATGCGCAGTAGCCCGTCCTGTGCGGCGACATAGAACTTGTCGAAGTTGCACGAGTTCTCTTCGGCGCCGGTGGCATCGAATTCCAGAACATCCTTGTACGTCTTCTTGCCCACGGTAAGCGAATCCAGCATGCGCACGGTATAGCCGTCGCTGCTTGTCATCTTGTTTCCGTCAAGATCGCTGAATACGATGTCCGGACCGTAGTGCCAAATGCCGTCGCGGCGATACCTGAGACACGAAACGGTCATCTTGCCGCCATCTTCGTCGCATTCGACACGCATATCGATATTGATTTCGTTGATGCTGCCGGATGCTTCGAAATAGAAGTTTTCGGGCTTGTGGCTGTAAATGCGTTCGTCGTAGGAGTCCTCGATGCCCCAGCTGTCGACGACCTTGACGGTGTCGCTCCATTCCTGCTCTTTTTGCACCAGCTTTGCAAAATCGCCTCCGACATAGGGGTCATCTCCAAACATCCCGCACGAAGAGAGTGTCAAGGTGAGTTCGGCAAGCGATACGGCTGTCGAAAACTTATTCATTGTCGCCCCCTTCCTTGATGGTGAAAGATGTCCCGTCGGTGGTTTCAAGTCTCAGAATTCCCGCAGTCTTGGAAAAGTAGAGAAACGCGGTGTCGCTTTCAATTTTTTCATTGTAGTTGAGAGCGTCGTAGTGAGCCATGTCCATGATGGCGAAAACGCTGTCGTAAGTCACTCCGTTGAAGGTGATTGTATCGAGCATTCTGACCGTTCCTTCTATTCCCATTTCTTCCGGAGTTCCGGTGGAATCAAGTTCGACAAGGAAGCCTGTGTTTCCGTAGCTTATGTGCATCGGCATGCTGTGGCTTATGACAAGGTTTTTCTTGTTTTCCTCCTCGCTGACGCTAATGCCGCCATAGAAGTTTACTTCGACGCTCATGATGGGGTAGGTGGACGTGAGGAGTACTGTGCGGTCCTCTTCCTTTGCCACCACGCAAAAGTCGTCCCAGCCGTCCATGAAGGTAGAATCCTGGCTCACGGTCAGGTCGAATTCGAACCCTTCGGAATGCTCGTAGTGTGTTGTTGTCCCCTTCTTGAAGACTTTGGTGGATTTCTGGCAGTCGGCAAGTTTGTATATCGGGTGATAGACCTCGTCGCATTCGTCCGTGGTGAAAAGCGGTCCGCAGCCGGTGAGTAGAAGTGCCGATAGCAGGAGTGACGCTTTAAGTTTAAAAATCATGTTCTTCCTTTTTCCCCACGGCGGGACGCCGTCACGCAGAATATAAAAAAGTTTGTCTGTAAAAAAGAAGTGCTCCATTTTGGAATAGGGGCTTTATTCTAATTTGGAACGCGCTAGGGTGGAATAGTGGTTTTGCAAAAAGTTTCGCCGCAGGGCGAAAAAATCGGTATTTTATATCTAGTGCCACACATCAATCCTGGTTCTGGAGAAGGGATGCCGGATCGAACCGCGGGGTAGGATCGATGAGTGGCGCTCCTTCTATTCCAAAAACCAGCTGACCATAGGGGTCGGCTGGTTTTTGTTTTACACAACCGTTCGGGCTAAGGCAGGGTAGGACAAAGCCGCAAGCCCTAAAAAAAGACCCGCTTTTCAGCGGGCCTTTTTAAGCTTAGTAGACTGTTTCCTAGCAAAAGGAAAGTCTTAGGCGCGGGCATTAGCCTTGTCGCCATACTTCTTGATGAGTTCTTCCTGGATGTTGCGCGGCACCGGAGAGTACTTGCAGAATTCCATGGTGAACTCGGCCTTACCCTGGGTCATGGAGCGGAGGTCCGTAGCATAACCGAACATTTCGGAAAGCGGGACTTCGGCGGTGATGGTCGTCATGCCCTGTTCTTCGCTCGTGCCAGTGATGGAACCACGACGCTGGGAGACGTTACCGACCACGTTGCCCTGGAATTCGGTCGGGGTCTGGATTTCGACCTTCATGATCGGTTCCAGAATCTGGGCACCGGCCTTGGCGTAAGCTTCACGGAAAGCCATGCGGGCGCAAATCTGGAACGCCATGTCAGAGGAGTCCACAGGGTGGAACGCACCGTCCTGGACTTCCATTTCGATACCCACGACAGGGAAGCCAATCAAGGAACCGGATTCCATGCAGCTCTGGAAGCCCTTGTCGCAAGACGGGATGTATTCCTTAGGAATGCGGCCGCCGACGACGGAGTTCACGAAGTTGTAGACCTTTTCGGAGTCGCCTTCGACAGGCATCGGGCGCATCACGCCGGACATCTTAGCGAACTGACCCGAACCACCGGTCTGCTTCTTGTGGGTGTATTCGAACTTGGCTTCGCGGGTAATGGTTTCGCGGTAGGCCACCTGCGGAGCACCGGTCTGCACGTCCACCTTGTATTCGCGGCGCATACGTTCGATGTACACGTCGAGGTGAAGTTCGCCCATGCCCTTGATGATGGTTTCGCCGGATTCCTTGTTGACTTCGACCTGGAAGGTCGGGTCTTCCTTCGTGAAGCGGTTGAGGGCCTTGGACATGTTGTCCAGGTCGTCACGGTTCTTGGCTTCGATCACGAGCTCGATCACGGGGTTCGGCACGTGCATGGAGGTCATGTTGTAGTGGTTCTTGCCGTCGGTGAAGGTCGTACCGGAAGCACAGTCGATACCGAACAGTGCAACGATGTCGCCGGCGCCGGCTTCGGTGATATCCACCATTTCGTCGGCGTGCATACGCACGAGACGGCCCACGGACACCTTCTTGCCGGTGGCCATGTTGGTGATCATGTCGCCCTTCTTGAGGGTGCCCTGGTACACGCGGACGTAGGTGAGCTGGCCGTAGCGGTCGTTCACGAGCTTGAACGCGTAGCAGACGAGCGGTGCGTTGTCGTCGCTCTTGAGAACGACTTCGGCTTCGTTGTTGTCGAGGTCGAGGGCCTTGTTTTCAACGTCGGTCGGGCACGGGAGGTAGTCGATGACACCGTCGAGGAGCTTCTGCACGCCAATGTTCTTGTGGGCAGAACCCATGAACACCGGGGTGATTTCGAGGCGGATAGTGGCTTCGCGGATGGTCTTCTTGATGAGGGCCTTGTCGATGTCGTCCACACCATACTGGCCTTCCATGGCCTTTTCCATGATTTCGTCGCTGTAGTCGGCGCAGCAGTCAATCAGCTTTTCACGGTATTCGTTAGCCTGGTCGACGAGTTCGGCCGGGATTTCCTTTTCGATCATGTCGTCGCCGTTGGCGCCTTCGAAGTAGTAGGCCTTCATTTCGACGAGGTCGACCACGCCCTTCAGTTGGTCTTCGAGACCTATAGGAATCTGCATCACGCAGGGCTTGTGGTTGAGCTTTTCCTTGAGCATCACGGCCACGCGGAGCGGGTTTGCACCGGAGCGGTCGCACTTGTTGACGAACACGACGCGCGGCACATGGTAGCGCTTCATCTGGCGGTCAACGGTAATAGACTGGGACTGGACACCTTCGACGCCCGTGAGCACCAGGATAGCACCGTCAAGCACGCGGAGGGAACGTTCCACTTCGATAGTGAAGTCCACGTGCCCCGGGGTATCGATGATGTTGATGGAGTCCTGTTCACCGCTCTTGGTGTGGGTCCAGTTTGCGAAGGTGGCGGCAGACTGAATCGTGATACCGCGTTCGCGTTCAAGTTCCATGGAGTCCATCGTGGCACCGACGCCGTCTTTACCACGAACTTCGTGGATAGCGTGGATACGCTTTGTGAAGTAGAGGATACGTTCGGTAAGGGTAGTCTTACCGGAGTCGATGTGGGCAGAAATACCAATATTTCTGTGCTTTTCTATGTTTTTCATATTTTATTCCACTAATGGAGTTGATGTTTGTAAGTTTGGGCGCAAATGTAGAAAAAAATAAAGGGGCTCACAAGGGAGTGAGCCTCTATTAGGGTTTTTTGGGGCTTAAATGCCGAAAACCTAGTTTTCTTCCTTTTCTATGGGAATAGGGGTGTCGGTATCGGCGAGCGCCTTGAAGTAGGCGGCAGCGGTTTTTCCCACCTCCATCGTGTCGTAGTACGTGTAGGCGCCGTTGCCAATGGCCCCCAGGATGGGGATGAGACGGACCGCCGTTTTGCCCAAGAACTTGGAAGATATCTTGACGCCTATTTTTTTGACGAGCGCCTTGAATGCCGTGGACGAGAGCCTCTCGACCACGATGCGGCTCCCGGTGCGGACGGCGAGGTCGCGCAAGAGTGATGCCGCACTGTGGCGGAACAGGCACCAAACCATGGCCTCGCGGCTGAGAAGGGCTAGTTTTCCGTAGGTAGCGGCGATGTCGGAAACGAGTTGCGCCTGGATTTTCCACACGGCGGCAATGTCGGGGATCGCGGCGATGATTCCGGTGATTCCGGCGGGAATCGAGAGCGTCCCGCTCACAGTGGCGGCCTCGGCGGCAGCCTTATGCATAAGTTTTTTGGACTTGGCGGTCGGGTCGGGGTCCGGGGTATGGAGCGAGTCGGGAATGTCGGTCAACAAGTCGAACAAAAGGTCCGATGCCTGTTCCTTGAGAAAAGCCACTGTCTTGGATTCCTGTGCCATAAAACGCCTCCATTAACACGACATCCATAATATATACAAAAAAGTGCTTTAAATAAAGCGCCTCCCAAAATAAGCTTTAGAAGAAAATTTTCGCGAGCCCGCCCGCAAGCCCCGGGATCGTGTAGCTCAGGGTATGCCCCTCCAGCCAATACGAGAGGAGGTCGTCAATCCAGCGGCGTCCGCAGCTGATGCTTGTGAAGCAGAGCTCGGTGTCCTTGTCCATGTCATTGAAGGAGTAGTAACCGCGGAAGGTGATGGGTTCCTTTTCGCCGTGTAGCAGGACGACGACGTCGGCGTAGCCCTGGTCCGAATTGATGGACAGGCTCTGGATGTCGCCGAACCGCTTTACGAATTCGTTCTTGCGGATAATGGCCTCGACGGCCTTGTCGCGGGCTTTGCCTAGCAGGGACACAATCTACCTCGGGAGGGTGAGGATTTCGATGCCATCCTTGGTCTTTGCGACGGTGTGTTCCCACTGGGCGCTCAAGCTGCCGTCGCGGGTCACTGCGGTCCAGCCGTCGCTAAGCGTTTTGGTGCCGGGGCGTCCGACGTTGATCATCGGCTCGACGGTGAACACGTTGCCGACTTCGATGAACTTGGTGAGGTAGTTGTTGCGGCAATGGAGTACGGTGGGTTCCTCGTGGAAGCCCGTGCCGATGCCGTGACCGCAGTAGTCCTCGACCACGCTAAAGCCGTGTTCGTCGGCAATGTCCTGGATGACGTTTCCGATGTCGTTCCAGCGGGCACCACGCTCGCCGGCGGCGCGGATGCCTTCTTCCATGCAGAACTTGGCGGTGTCCACGAGCTCGCGGGCGATGCTTGAAACCTTGCCTACGCAGAACATCATGGAGGCGTCTCCGTGGTAGCCGTTCAAGATGCTTGTGATGTCGATGTTCACGATGTCGCCATCCTTGAGGATGGTTTTGGCGTCGGGGATGCCGTGGCACACGACTTCGTTGATGCTGATGCAGGCGTAGCGCGGGTAGCCGTGGTAGCCCATGCAGGCGGAAACGGCTTTGTGCTTGCGGGTGAAGTCGCCAATGAATTCGTCAATTTCCAGGGTGCAAACGCCTGGCTTGCACATTTCGCCCGCCCTGATGAGCGTCTCGGCGACGAGTGCCCCTGCATCGCGGATGTGTTCGATTTCCTTTGCGGTCTTAACTTTGATCTTGGCCATTTTATGCCTTCTTCCATGCGTAACGGTCCAGCAGCCATGCGAGTAGCATTTGGTCTTCGTGGGAACCGTTTGCGAGTTCTTTTACCAGTGGGAGCATGCGGCCAATGCGCTCGGTCGCCTTTTGACCGCCAAAGTGGTTCTTTTCTTGCTCCAGGCGGGCACGGGTGCGCTCGCTTACCTTCTGGGCAATCTCCTCGTCGGTCAGCGGGTCCATCTTGATGAAGTTGATGCCGAAGTCGGCTGCGGTCTGGCGCAGGTCGATTTCTTCGACCGGCGTGATGAGCGAAATGCAGAGACCGCTCTTGCCGGCACGGGCGGTACGTCCGCTGCGGTGCACGTACACTTCGTGGTCGGCGGGGTGGTCGTACACAATCACGTGGGTCACGTGGTCTACGTCAATACCACGGGCGGCTACATCGGTACAAATCAAGATCCGGATCTTTTTGTCACGGAAGGCGTTCAGCGTTTTTTCGCGGAGGTTTTGCGCCACATCGCCACTGAGAGCCCCTACCTGGAAGCCGTAACCCGAGAGCACTTGCTCAATGTAGCTCACGTCGCTCTTGCGGTTGCAAAAGATCATGCAGCTGTCGGGGTTGTAGTATTCAAGCACCTTGATGGTCATGGAGTCCTTGTCCATCACGTCGCACATGTAGTAGCGGTGCTCAAGGTTGTTCGCAATCACCTTGTCGTAGCTGAGCGAGAGGAATTCGGCGCTCGGGCGCTGGAATTCGCGGGCAAGGCTCTTCACTGTTTGCGGGATGGTTGCGCTGAACATGGTGCACGAGATCATCTTGGGCAGGTACTTGCGGATGCGCTGCATATCGGGGTAGAAGCCCATCGAGAGCATTTCGTCGGCTTCGTCCAGCACGAGGTCGCGAATGTCGAGGAAGTCCACATGACCGCGTTGTACGTGGTCCATGAGGCGTCCCGGGGTCGCGACGATGATGTGCACGCCTTCACGGAGCGCCTTGAGCTGTGGTTCGTAGCTCACGCCGCCAAAGATGGCGACGGACTTGATGCCTGTGCCCACGGAAAGCTTTTCGATTTCGTCCTGCACCTGGATGCAGAGTTCGCGGGTAGGCACAAGGATGAGCGCTTGCGGAAAAACGTGGTCGCGGACAATGACCTGGAGGAGCGGGAGCACGTAGGCCCCCGTCTTGCCCGAACCGGTCTTGGACTGCACGAGCATGTCGCGTGCGGCAAGCATGTAGGGGATTGTCTTGCGCTGAACCGGCATCAGGTCGGTCCAGCCGTGTCTGGCGAGAATATTCTTTTGCTCTTCGGGGAGCATGTCAAAAGTGTAGTCGGGGAGCTTGTGCTCGGGTTCGATGATTTTGACAGGCGTTAAAAACGGATTGACTTTTTCGGAATCACTCATAGTGCCGCCAAAGATAGCTTTTTATTGGCGGGTCGGCACTCATGTTAAAGACTGAGGTGGTATTCTAGGCCAGCACCAATGAACCAGTCGGCGGTGAACCCGCCAATGATTGAAGGCTGGGCGGCGGCTTCGGGGGACGGGTCCACGTACATGTCGCGGCCACGGCTCGAAATGCCTGTGCGGAGCCCCAAACCGTAATGCTTAAAGAAAATGAAGTGGCTGCCGAACCCGAGGAGCGCTCCCTTGTAGGCTTCCTCAAATTTGATACGGACCTTGTACGCCTTGGACGGGGAATCCACATCGCCTTTGAGGTCGATGTCCTCGACAAAAAAACTGTATTGGAATCCCATGAACGCGAACGGGGTGATGTCGATCCACGTGAGTGGCTTGTAATTCCTGGAGAACATCACGCTGAGTCCAACCTCGTGCTGGTAAAAATTCCAGTGATCCAGTTCCTGGTACACCGTGTCGGCGGGGTCGGTTTTCATGTGGTGCTTGGCAAAACGGTAAATGAGTTCCAGGCCAATAAAATCGTACCAGGTGCCGCCCGCGTAAACCGAGAATAACGGGTCGGAATCGTCGAGGAAGTTCCAAAGGCTTACCGAGTCCTTGGTAATGCGGTAGTTGCGTACGGTGCTCTCGGTGTGGCTCTCGGTCCAGTTATCGGGGGTCAGCGGGATGTGCGCTTGGGAGTAGCCGATGCCGAGCCCGAACCACGCCTTGAATACGGGAGTCTCCTGGAAGTAATCGTCGGGTTCGGTCTGCAATTTGAGGCGTTCTTCCTTTGTAAGTCTGCGTTTTGCGGTCGCGCTAAAGAACGTGTTCGCGATGGCGTCGCCGGTGGCGACCTTGTCGGGGCTCAAAAGCATGGAGGCGGCCGCCTTGGGTTCCGACGAGGTCTCGTCGAAAATGGCGATGTTCACCTTGTCGGCATTCTTGGCGACAAAGAGGACTGTCTTGTCTTCGAGCGCCTGGAACTTGGCCTGCATGGCGGGGTGGCGGGCTCGCAGGTATTCGGGCTTGAGGGCGGGATCCATGTTGGCGTTGAGCCAGTGGGCGTAGCGGATGGCTACGGTATCGCGTTCCCATTCACCGGCAAGGCGGCACTTGGGGTCGCCAATCCCCGAGTTGAAGCGTTTTAAAGAAAGGCAGAATTCCTTAACGTCAATGGCGGGATCTGCATCGGGCGTCCAAATGAGGATGTCGGCGTCCTTCCACACGGTGGAGTGCCCGTTAAAGTAGACGCTTTGCGCCATGGCGTTCCCGGCAATGGATAGCAAGAGCAGGCAAACAAAAACGATGGAAGAGAACAGCTTCATTAGCGAGCCCCTCCATACAAGTTAATGCGAATCTGCTTGACCGCCGTGCGCACCAGGGCCTCGAGGTCCTGCATGGTCGGGACGATGATGGGGTGCTGGATTTCGTCGACGGCGCTGAACAGCGGGCGCTGCTTTTGATTGTCCCAGAGCGTGTACGAAACAATGGCGGTCAGGTTCTTGGACGTTTTTTTGTCGGTGTTCTCGGTGTGCGTGTAGGCGTAGTCAAAGTAGCTTTCGCGTTTGAGGTCTGTGCCCACAATGAATTCGTGCAGAATCAAAATGTAGGGAGGCTCGCCCCCAGTGCTGTCCTTTACTACGATGCCCTGTTCAGGCAGGCGACCCTTCATAAAAACGCGCTCGTCCAGCTTTTGGCTTTCTTCGGGGAATGTCTTGACGCTTGCTTCGGGAATCTTGGTGAAGGTGGGGTAGGCGCGCGTGAGCTCGTTTAAAAAGACTTCGGCAAAAAATGCTGTGGCCTTGATTTGAATGCTGTCGGGGCTCAGCTGCAATTTTTTGGCGAACCAGGCGGACCGTGTCAGCACAAAGGCTTCCTCGGTTCCCGCCACGGCGAGTTCGGCATAGGGCGCCTTTTTGTACATGGGATGGGACTTGGACCAATGGTAGTGATGACCGCACCCCACGAGGGCACAAGTCATAACTAAGAGGATGACCAAATTCCTAAACACCATGGGCTCTATTGCGTAACGAGGTTATGCACCCCATTTTTCGCGGTAGGCGTACACCTTGTCAAGGATTCCCTCGGGGGCGTTAATCGCCTTGCGGTTGGCTTCGTTCTCGAGGAACGCGATGATGTCGTTGATGTTGACAATGGAGTGGGCTTCGATGCCATACTCGTCCTGCACCGTTTGGAGGGCTGACTTGCCGTTGTCCAACTTCTCTTTGCGGTCCACCGAGATGAGGAGGCCAATCACGTTGGCGTTCTCGATTTGCGAAAGAGCCTGCATGGTCTCGTTCACGGAGGTGCCCGCGGTAATCACGTCCTCGATAATGACGACGTTCGTTTTTTCGGCGTACTTGTAGCCGACAAGGGAGCCGCCTTCGCCGTGGTCCTTGACTTCTTTGCGGTTGTAGGTGAACGTGAGGTTCTTGGCGTACACGTCGCTAAGCTTCATGGCGGTGGCAGCGCAGAGCGGGATGCCCTTGTAGGCAGGACCGTAGAGGTTCTGCGCCTTGCTGTCAAAGTGCTTCATGAAAGCTGCGGCATAGAATTCGGCGAGCTTCGAGAGCGAAGCTCCCGTGCGGAACTCTCCGGTGTTGATGAAGTACGGCGTGTTGCGACCACTCTTGGTGACGAAGTCACCAAATTTGAGCGCGCCCGATTCCACGAGAAAATGGACGAAGGTATCTGTTTCGGTCATGCGGAAACTCCTAGGCCTTGGCGCCGGTGAGGAGGGCCAAGATGCCTGCGAAAACGTTGACGTCGGCAATCACCTGGATGGCAATCAATATGAGGAGGATCACCACGCAGAGGCCGATGTACCAGTAGAAGGATTTTTTGAAGCCCTTGATCTTCATCTTGAAGACGAACCAGGCCACGACGCTCAAAATGGCGCTAAAGATCCATGCGGCGGCGGCAGTCAGGTCGACAATGCAGCTCACTGCATAGGTGATGGCGATGCCCGGCAAAAAGTAGAAGCAAACGCAGAGGACGCTGAGCAGGGCGAATCCCACATAGTGCGAAAAGCCGCGCTCCTTTTGAATGATGACTTGCGGCTGGGTGACTGTCTCTTCGGGAGCGGCGTAGGTTTCGGCTGCCGGTTCGGCGGCGCCCTCTGCCTGCGGTTCGACGGGTTGTACGTTTTCGACCGGGGCGGCCTCAGCTTCGGGGACGCTGTTGTTCTGTTCGTTCAGGTTTTCTGTGGACATAGTGACTCCTAGAGAATAAAGGTGCGGCCCGCGCAAACGAATACGCGGTGTTCAAGCCAAAGTTTGAGAGCCTGCGAAAGGGTGCGCTTTTCGATATCCTTGCCCAGTTCCACGAGCTCGTCGATGCTAGCCGTTTCGGGCACTCGCTGGATGTCTTGGCAAATGATTGGTCCTTGGTCCAGGTCCTCGGTGGCAAAATGCGCCGTGGCTCCAATAATCTTGACGCCCTTGTGCCATGCCTGGTGGTATGGCTTAGCGCCCTTGAAGGCGGGCAGGAACCCGTGGTGGATGTTGATGATGCGGTACTTGAATTCTTCGGTGAACTCGGCCGAGAGAATTTGCATGTAGCGGGCGAGGACCACCGTGTCGGTCCTTGTTTCGGCAATGATTTCCCTAAAGCGGTTCTCGGGGATGCTCTTGTCGGGGTTGCTCGGCACGTAGTAGAACGGCACGCCAAAGTTGCCGCCAATGGGGCCGAGGTCGGGGTGGTTCCCTACAATGCAGCTGAATTCGCAGGGAAGGTCGCCGTCGCGGCGCTTGAGTAGAAGGTCGTAAAGGCAATGGTCCGTCTTGGAAACGAAAATCGCCACGCGTTCGGTTTTAGAGGTGTCGAACAATTTCCAGTTGAGCTGGAGGTGCGGGGCGAGGGTCTCAAGGTGCTTGTGCACTTCGTTGATGTCGCCTGCCTCCATGTCAAAAACAGCGCGTAAAAAGAAGGTTTCAATATCTTTGGCCGTATGTTGCTGGAGGTCGATAATGTTGGCGCCCGCCTTGGCAAGAACCTGCGTGGTGCCGGCAATGAGCCCTTTTTGGTCGGGGCAGTGGATTTGAAGAATGTAGCGTGTTGTAGCCATATGTAAAATGTAGCTAATTGCAGTTTGTTCGCCTTGTGAAAACTCTTAAAAAAAGCTAACATTGGGGTGTAGTTCAACAATCTCAAAAAGAAGGCAGAGAGTGTTTAGCAAAAAATATTTGATCGTGGCCGGTGCGGTGTTTGCCTTGGTTGCCGAATCCACTTCCGCTGTTATCCAAAAATCTTGGGATTCCATTTTCAATGCCGAAGGCGAGGGCGATTATGCCGCCGCCAAAATCGAAGGCAAAATCCGCATGGGTAAGTACACCCATTACAAGGAAGTCCAGCCGGTTTCTTTCAAGGTGAACGACGGCAAGTTCTCTTTCTCTGCAGCGGGTCACCTGACGGTCCCTGCCGAAAAGATCGAAAAGGAGAACTTTTACGCGGTTTGCCAAAAGACTGCCGAAGCCTGGATTTCGTACTTCGACAAGCCGATGGATTTTGACGGCGAACAGTACATTGTGAATATCGCCGGCATAGACGTTGCCTGCGGTAACGAGCTTTATGCGGTGGCCGATCTCAAGCTCAAGTTCACAAATGCCAAGGCGCAAGAGTACTGGATGGCTAATCTTGAAGGCTACCAAAAGTACAAGCGCGAAAAACTTGTGGAATTCCGTTTGAAGGAACAGGAACACCGCGCCGACATTCGCGACAAGTCCGGTATGTTTACCGACCCGCGCGATGGTCAGGTCTACCGCACTGTGAAGGTGGAAGGCCGTGAATGGTTTGCCCAGAATGTCAACTACAATGTGGAAGGGCACTCCTGGTGCTATGACGACAAGGATTCTTACTGCATGCGCGGTGGACGTTTGTACGACCTCGAAGGCGCTCGCAAGGCTTGCCCTCAAGGTTGGCATTTGCCGCGTGACCGCGAATGGGACGATATGCTCAAGGGCCTCACCGGTTGCTATGACGGCGTGGACAAGTGCGAAAAGTTTGCGAGCAAGCTCAAGGCCACCACGGGTTGGCAGGGCGGTGGCGGTACCGACGAGTACGGCTTCTCCGTATTCTCTTCGGGTTACCGCAAAATTGTGGGTAAGTCTACGGTCCGCTACGAAGACATGGGCGAGTATGCCGGTTTCTGGAGCGCCCAGAACGGACGTAACGAAACCATTTGGTTGTGGTCCATGGGACGCATGAGCGACCAGATGGTTCGCCAGTTGGTGCCGAACAATGCAAAAAACAACGGATACTCTGTCCGCTGCATCAACGGAAACTAGTTAAGCCTGCGATTAAACTGCATTAGAAAAGGCTCCCGAACGGGAGCCTTTCTTATATCTTGTTGCATCAAATTCGATGCCCAAACCGCTTCGGTTACATCTGCCTGATGGGGAAGAGTCCGAGCAGGTCGAGCACGTTTTCCAGCACGATCTGCGTGGCCTGAACCAGGAACAGGCGGGACTTTTCTTCGGCGGAGCCAAGCACGCGGTCTTCGTGGATGAACTTGTGGGCGGCTTCGGCGATTTCGAGAGCGTACTGGGCGAGAACGCTCGGTTCATCACCGGCGACGGCGTCCAGAATCTTCTTGCCCTTCTTCGACAGGATGTTGATGAGGCTGTAGGCCGCATCGTCGCTGAGTTCGGCGAAGTTCACGTCCTTGATTGCGGTGGCGAGGTCTGCGCGCTCAATGCCGGCCTTGCGCATGATGCTGCACAGGCGTACGTGGGCGTTCTGAACATACGGACCCGTATCGCCTTCGAAGCTCATCACGGCATCCCAGTCAAAGCGCACATCCTTCAGGCGGCTGTTCTTGAGGTCGTTGAAGGTGAGGGCGCTAATGCCGATCTGGCGGGCGATGAGTTCCTTGTTTTCGAGGCCCGGATTCTTCTCGTCAATGAATTCGAGAATCTTCTTCTGGGCGGCTTCAATCACGTCGCGAAGCAGGCTTGCAGTACCCGTGCGGGTCTTGCCCTTTTCCCACTTGCCGTCGACCAACTGCAGGATCACGCCGAACGGGATGTGGTACATGTCCTTGTACCATTCGCGACCCATCTTCTTGAGCACGTGGAACACCTGCTTGAAGTGGAGCGCCTGTCCGAGGTCCACCACGTAGAGGCACTTGTCGAAGTTGTATTCCTTCTTGCGGTAGCAGGCGGCGGCGAGGTCGCGGGTCGCGTACAGCGTAGAGCCGTCACTCTTGCGGATCAGGCAGGGGTTCAGGTCGAATTCGTCGAGCATCACCACGTCCAGATCCTGGCTCTTCACCATCAGGTTCTTTTCGCGGAGTTCGTCGAGAATGGCGGGAATCTTGTCTTCGAAGAAGGATTCGCCGGTGTAGTGGTCAAAGCTCACGCCCATCATGTCGTAGATGCGCATGAGTTCCTTGAGCGTTGCCGCGCGGAAGGCGGTCCAGAGCTTGCGGTAGAATTCGTCGCCCTGTTCAAGTTTGGTGAAAGCAGCGCGTGCTTCGTCTTCGAGGCCGGGTTCTTCCTTGCTGGCCTTGGAGAAGGCTGCGTAAAGGATGTTGAGTTCCTTCACGGTCAGGCTATCGAGCGTGGCGTCGTCTGTCGGGCGATTTTCGCGCAAGTACATCACGATAAGCTTGCCAAAAGCGGTACCCCAGTCACCCAGGTGGTTAATGCGTTCCACCTTGTAGCCTGCTGCCTTGTAGATACGGGAAAGGGAGTTCCCGATCATCGTGGAGCGCAGGTGGTGGAAGGCGAGTTCCTTACCAATGTTGGGGGAACTGAAGTCGATGCAGACAACCTTCCCGTTCGGGGCTGCGTGGCCGTATTCCAAACCCTTATCGGCGATTTCTTCGAGAGTCGACTTCGCAAGGAATCCGCGGTCGATGAAGAAGTTCAGGTAACCGTTCACGGCTTCCACCTTCGAGAGACCTGCCGGGAGCTTCACCTGGGCGGCGAGGTCTTCGGCAATCATCTTCGGGGCCTTGCGCATCACCTTCGCGAGCGAAAAGCAGGGAATGGTGAAGTTGCCGTGCGTGGTGTCAGGCGGCACGGAGATGAGTTTCAAAGCCGCTTCCTTTTCGAAGGAACCGGTTGCGGCGAGCGCTGCTGCGATTTCTTGCTCAAACGAGTTCATCTTCACTGCTCTTCTTCTTGGTAGTCTTCTTTACAAAGTCATTTTCGTCGAGTTCCACGATTTTCCCGTCAGCATAGAGACGGTCGAGCGAAATCTCGTTACGTTTTTCTTCTTCGAACAGGTGGACCATCAGGTCGAGGCCGGCGTCAAACACGGCCCAACGCACACCTTCCTTGTATTCTACGCCCACGGACGGAAGCTTGTTGGCCTTGAACTCCTTGTGGAATTCGTTCAAAATGGCCTGCATCTGGGCCTCGCTCTCGCAGGTTGCGACAAGGAAGTAGTCGGTCACGTCCTTGATGCCACGCAGGTCAATAAGCTGCACGTTCTGTGCGCGGAGTTCAAAGAGAATGCTCGCGCCAAGTTGGATGGCCTGCGGAAGTTCTTGCTTGTTTGCTGTCATTGTTCTTCTCCCTGGTCGTCAGGTTCTATGATTTTATGAAAGTTCTTGCCAATATAAACGGAGGCGTCCACCACGGACCTTTTGCTGATGATCGTCATGACATTGTCCGTTTTGAGAGCCTTGGCGAGCGCCTGTCCGCCTTCCCATTCCGGGTTGCGCAGCACCACGATGGTTTCGTCGTAGTTTTGCAGGCGGTCGTTTTTATAGCTCACCACGTCGAATCCGTTCTCGCGTAGGTAGGTCCTCATTTTACCGGCGGCACCCTGCTCACCGCAACTGTTCAGGACTTCCACGTCGCCGGCGTAGTGGCGCACCACGTGGACTTCCTGCTTGACTTCTTCCTTGCATCCGGCAAAAAAGAGCGTTGCGATAGCTGCGATTAAAAGGGCCTTGTTGTACATCAGCGGTAAAATGTAGAATATCTTCGGTCGTAGTAGGAACGGTAAGGGTGGCGTGAGGGCCCATAAGTCTTGATCATGTCGTTTTCGTTTACGAGCATCAAGTGGAACGACGTGTTAGGGGTCGGCCGGTAGACCAGTTCCAAGTCGGGCATCACAAAATCCACATTGCCCTGGCGGATGTCTTCACGTTCGAAACCGCCCGGGGTGCGGAGCGTAGAGTACAGCGGCATCCAAAGCCCAAGATCCGCGTAAAGGTTCAGCTGCGGTGTGAACTCGTAGGCGAGGTGCATCAGGTAGCTGGTCTGGCTAATGCTTCCCAGGGGGCCGCTTATAAAACTCACGGAGTAGCTGTAGGCGACGCTCAGCGCCGGGTCAAAGGATTCACGGCGCAAAAGACGGTCGTGGTCAAAGTATTCGTGGTTCCACGGAATCCCGTCGTCGACAGCCACGTAGACCGTGTCGTAAACGGTATCGACACGGGTGGTCTCTTTAAAAACGGCCTCGCTATAGGGGGCTTCGCGGTTTACGGGGGAAGACGAGCTGATCGCCATTTGGGCAAAACCGCCCACGGCACAGAACAAACCCATAAACACAAAGAGTACGCGCATACACACAATATATAAAAGTTGCCGCGG
Source organism: Fibrobacter sp. UWP2 (assembly GCF_900141705.1). NCBI lineage: Bacteria > Pseudomonadati > Fibrobacterota > Fibrobacteria > Fibrobacterales > Fibrobacteraceae > Fibrobacter > Fibrobacter sp. UWP2. Next base: position 209,423 of record NZ_FQYM01000001.1, on the reverse strand, counting down.
CAACTTCTAGATGATTTCGTTCTTGCTGTTGACGCGAATGACCGTCGGCTTCCAGGTCTTGGCTTCTTCGGCACTCATGGTGGCGTATGCCACGATAATCACGAGGTCGCCCGGTTGCACCAGGCGTGCCGCAGCGCCGTTCAGACAAATGACGCCGGAACCGGCCTTGCCTTCAATCACGTAGGTATCGAGGCGGTTGCCGTTGTTCACGTCGAGCACGCCGACCTTCTCAAAGGGAAGGATGCCTGCGGCATCCATCAGGTCGCGGGCAATAGTGATGGAACCCTCGTAGTTGAGGTTGGCATCTGTAACGGTGGCTCGGTGAATTTTCGCTTTTAAAAGTTCTAGCTGCATGGCGCTGCTTAGAATTTCATTTGGAGCATGCCGGCGACACCCTTGTCGAATGTCGGGACCACGCCAAAGCTGAAACGGTTTGCATCGGGGTTGCTATCCCACTGGGTGCCAAAGAAAGCGTCGGCAAAAGAATAGATGTGCGCTGCGGCAACCGGGATCAGGCAATAGAACCAGCTGGACTGTCCGTCGACATTCATGTAGACGGCGGCTGCAACACCGGCGACCCAAACGGCGTCAATGATGCTAGCCTTGACAATGTCATCCTTCTTCCACTGGTAAAGGCTCGGTACGAGGAGGGAAAGGTAGGCGTAGCTCTGGTCGCCGCTGCGGTTCCTGTAAGAACGGTCGATGTCGGCGTCTTCCATGCCTTCGGAGCGCTGGCCAAGCCATTCGTCTTCGGATATGTTCATCTTTTCCCAGGGTTTCTGGAGGTATTCGGACGGACGGACGCCCAATTCCACGAGGCGGGTGAGCTTGTCGCGGGAAACGCCGGCTTCCTTGATCTGCTGGAATTCCCACTGGGTGAGGCCCATTTCTTCGTAGCGGAAGCCTTCCCATTCGTCACCGCTGGCCTTGGCTTCGCCGACCTTGGGTTCTTCAGCTTCCTCTTCTTCCTCGCTACCGTAGGAATAGCTGGATTCTTCAGAGGCCTCGGTCGTGCTCTCGTTGTCATCGTCGAACTGTGCAAAAGCCAAGGAGCCTGCAACCAGTATCGTAGATAGAACTTTACACCATTTAGCCATTGTGACCTCTTTTCAATCCTTCTGTATGCCGGGGGAGGGAATCGAACCCTCACACTCTCGCGAGTACCGGATTTTGAGTCCGGCGCGTCTACCAATTTCACCACCCCGGCTTGGGGTACCACAAATATAGAACACTTTTGTGTTTTTTTGTAGGGGAAAAACGCAAAAATTGGCGAATTTTACGCAATTATTTCCTAGCAAAGGCCCTAAATTCCACATTGAGAGGGGCTAATTTTTGTGCCCCAAAGTCAATGGCCTTCTCTTTGGAGTCAAAATCACCTGTCTGGACAACGTAAAGTGTCTTAGTCTCGCCGGGACGTTCCTCGATTTTGGCAGTAATGCCCCTTTTTTTGAGGTTGCTCACCAGCAAATCGGCGTTTCCCTTGACGCCAAAGGCTCCAAGTTGCAAATACCAGGTCTCTTTTTGAGTGGATGTTGCTGGTTCGGGAACCGTTTTTGCGGGCTCGGCAGATGCCTTTACCGGATTGGGCTCGGGTTTGACCTGCTCTGGGGTCTGTACCACCGGTTGGGTTACAGCCGCAGGTTGGACCGCCGCCGATGGTTTGGCTTGCGCAAACGCCTCGGGGTTGTTCAGTTTTTTGCAGTTGCTGTCCAGAATGTCGTTTTTGACGCGGGCTTGCACGGCGGTGCACACCTTTTGGAGGACCGTGACTTGGCGGGGCTGTGCCGTTTCAATGGCGTGGTTCAGTGATTCCGCCGCCTTTTCGTGCTTGCCGAGGTAGAGCTGAAACTGCGCTTTTGTCATCATCAGGTCCGAGTAGATCGTGTTTTGCGGGCTCGTTTTGGCGATGAGGCTGTCGAGGCGCTTGCCCGCCTTGCTAAAGTCGGCTGTCACACCCGTTTGCGAAAGAGCGAGCACGTTCCACAGGTAGCATTCCGTTTTTGCCGAGTCGGCAAGGGTTGGGCAGGCCTTTTCGTATGCGGCTGCGGCTTCTTTCCAGTTGCCGGCTACATAGGCCTTCTGTGCGTCTGCCATCGTCTGCGCGAACGCATTTGCTGCAAAAGCAGAAAGCAAAGCAACTGCAATTCCGCGAAAATTCCAAAACTTCATCTTCATTACCTCAAATTTCACTCTAGCGAACCTCAAAGGGGCGAAGCCCCGACCTCATACCCCACACCTCACACCAGCGTCCCTCGGATCGTCCATCCGCGGATGTCGTCGAGTTTCACCTTCACGTAGTCGCCGGGCTTCACGATGCGGCCTTCTTCGGGCTTGAAAACGACCTTCTTGAAGTTATCGGTGCGGCCGCGCAGTTCCGTCTCGTCGCGTACGGAGTTCTTTTCCACCAGCAGTTCCTCGGTGCGGCCGAGCATCATCTGGTTACGCTTGAGCGTGATGGCGTTCTGCAGTTCCACCAGGCGCGTGTGGCGCTCGTTCTTTTCGGCCTCGGTGAGAGTCTCCGCTTCCTTGTACGATTCCGTGCCCTTGCGCGGGCTGTAGATGAACATGAAGGCGGAGTCGAACTGGCACGTTTCAAAAGCTTTGAGCGTCTGCTCGAAATCTTCTTCCGTTTCGCCCACGAATCCGCAAATCACGTCCGTCGAAATTCCGTAGAACGGGTCCTTGCTGCGCAGCTGCTCTATAATCGAGAGGTACTGCTCCATGTTGTGTTGGCGGCGCATCTTCTTGAGCATGGCGTCGGAGCCGCTCTGGATAGGGATGTGTGCGTAGTGGCAGACCTTCGGGTTGTTCAGCAGCACGTCGATGAGCTCGTTCGTGTAATGCCTCGGGTGCGGGCTCGTAAAGCGGATGCGGCGGATGCCCCCGATTTCAGAAACCTTCGTAAGCAGGTCCGCAAAGTTCCCGCCTTCCGTCTTGTAGGCGTTCACCGTCTGGCCAAGGAGCGTCACCTCGGTAATGCCCTTGTCGGCCGCCTTGCGCACTTCGGCAAGCACGTCTTCCATGTCGCGGTACTTTTCCGGCCCGCGCAGATACGGCACAATACAGTAGCTGCAGCGCTTGTTGCACCCGCGCTGGATGGCGACGAACGTGCTGAAGTCGTTCTGGAGTTTCGCGTATTCACCCAGGTAGTTCTCGCTCAAGTCCTCGTCGATGAACATCTTGTGGTGCGTCTGGTGCAAGGGACTTTTGGCGTCGCCCAGCAGCAACTCCGGAATTTTCTTGTACTGGTCCGGGCCCACGATGTAGCTCACGTTAGGCAGGCGCTTCAAAAGTTCCGGCCCGCGATTCTTCGCCATGCAGCCGCAAACGACCACCTTCACGTCGGGGTTCTTCTTGTTCAGGTACTTGAGCTTGCTGATGTTCGCGATGGCGGTTTCCTCGGCCTTTTCGCGTACGCTGCAGGTGTTCACGATGATGAAGTCGGCATCTTCCTGGTTGCTCGTCTCGACGCAACCGCACATGTCGAGCTCCTGGGCAATCATCGCCGAGTCGTACTCGTTCATCTGGCAGCCGTATGTGGCCAAGTGGTATTTTTTCATGCGGGTAAATTTAGAAAAAAATATAGAAGGGGGAGGTATCCCCCTCGCTTCAGCCATGGCACGGCCGTGTCTTCCGCAACCCCCACGCCTAGTGGCTCCGCCCCTAAAACCCCGTTGTTCGCGAAAATATTTTTGCTATACTTAAAATATGGCTAAACTCTTTAGCAGATGTCTTGGGAAGATTGTTCTGATGACCGCAGCGGCGCTGTGGGCCGGTTGCAGCGATTCCGAAAAAAACGATGATGCTGCCAAGCAGGATAATCCCAAATTGATTCATCCCTGGGACACGAAGAAATTTTTCGACGAAAAGCCCGAAGGCAATCTCCTTGAGAAAAAGGAAAAGCGGAGATTGGATTCCCTAAAGAATATCGGCAAACTGATTGACACGGGTGTAACTGCTCTTTATGGAGTTTATGTGGCGGATTCTATGGTGGTCGCCAATGCGTCTGCAAAAACTCCGCAAAATTCGAAAGGCCTTGCCGAATTTCCGGTTAGAGAAAAAATATCTGTTGCTGAAGGTAGCTCGCTTGACAAAGAATCTATTTTTAATGTCTTGGTTTCTTTCACGCCAGGATTGCGCCATATATACAGTATCAGGTATTTAAAGAAAAATCCTGATAAACATTTTGAAGGCGAAATCACCTTGAAGTTGACAATCGCTGCGGACGGCTCGGTTAAAGAAAATCAAATTAAATCTTCGACTACAGGTTATAAAGAATTTGATGAAGATATTCAAAAAGCTGTAAGTCGCTGGAAATTTCCGAAAGTGGAGTCGGGAGAAACTATTGCGACTTTCCCAATTACTTTTCAAGAAAACACGGTTGAAATAAAGTCCTCTCAGCCTGAATAGGATTATTTACCTATGCGTCAAGATCCAAAAATTTTAGTAGTGTTTGCCTTCTTTGCATGCATCAGCCTTGTCGCCTGTGGCGATGATGGTAGCAGCGCTGACCCGGAGGGTGGCGAAAGCAGTGCGGTCGAGGAATCAAGTTCTTCGGATACCGCGCAGTCTTCGTCTGTTTTGCAGTCGAGTTCGTTGGCAGAAATTTCGTCTAGCAGTGAAAACGGTGATTCCGGCTTCCCGGAACAAGATCCGGGACAGGCTCTGGCCGGAATGACATCTTCAAGTAGCGCAGACTCTTCCGCCGCCGTTAAAGGCGACACCACCAAAATCACCTATGCGCTCAAGCCTTTCGATGGCCCGCTTTCCAACCCGCACAAGGGATTCACGGTACCGACCGGAGGCGCGTGGACTTTTGTCCCGGAGTTCGAGTACGGCCCCTACGGTTCCTTGAACAACAGGGCGTGGGACCTGGTCTCGTACGGTTCCGGTTACCAGCAGTGGAACAAGTTGAACCCGGCTAAGGGCGTTTACGACTGGACGGAACTGGAAAAATTGCTGAACGCACTTGCCGAGCACAACATGACTTACGCCCTGCGCGTGCTGCCGTACACCCCTTCGTTTATCAAGAGCGACTTCCCGCCCCAAGAAGAATACGACTGGACGCCTCCCTTTGTCTACGAGATGGGCGCGAAGAAAATCCAGATCGACTTGCGCGGGACGGAATTCCATGCGTACGCGCCCGTTTGGGACGATTCCATCTATATCTGGGCGGCGAAGGAGTTTGCGAAGGCGCTGGCCGAAAAATATGATGGCGACCCGCGTATCGAATACATCGATGTCCGCACTTTTGGCGAATGGGGCGAATGGCACACATCCCACATATTGGGGAGCGAGATGCCCGCCGACTCGGTGCTGAAGGACATGCTGGACTATTACGCATCCCTGTTTAAGAAAACCCAATTGGTGCTGCCCTCCAACGGTTTTGGCGATGTCTATACGCATGCGCTTGAACTCGGCATTACCAAGCGCGACGATGGGTTCATCGGCATTCCCGGCAGGCCCGATACCTTGCTGCGGGCATACAACGCGAACCTCCCGACCATCGCCGAGAATATCGCCGGTTACAGGACGATGCTGACCTACGACGACCTGATTCCCGGAGGCACCCAGAAGTGGACTGCGGAACGCTGGGTGGATGCGATTACCACGGCGCACCTGACCTACTACGTTCTGGACCAGGACAATGACTGCGGCTACTATTTCTACAAGGACAACAAGGCCCTCGCCGATTCCATGAGCAAGGTCATCGGGTACAACTTTACCGTGACGCAGGCGGAACTGGTGACTGTCGCAGGTGCCAAAGATACTACGAGTACGTTGAACATTTCCGTCAAGAACACCGGCGTGGCGCCCTGCTTCTTCGATATTTACATGGTGGCTGAATTCGTGGATAGTACGGGCAAGGCTCTTTCGCAAATGGGCGAGACCGTCCGCATTCCCAAGGGAACTTTCAAGGACGGCGCTTTGCAGGAATTCTCGTTCAGCGGCGCGGTTCCGGCGGGCGAGGCAAATCTTGCAACCCAGCCTGGCGTTTCCGTGGCGCTCTCCCTCTACGAGAGCGAAGATGCTTACAAGAGCGGCAAGAATCCCACCGTCCGCTTCGACAACGACGGCCTCCAAGGGAATAATAAGCTACTATTGATGTCCCGATAACGCATCATTTTATGTCCCTTCTGCTAGCATTAATATTCCTGGCGCTCAATATGGAAAATCCTTGATGTGGCCTATGGTGTAGGGGGGCTCGAGAGGGAGCAGATTCTCGGGTTTGCCAAAGCCTTCCAAAAGCGCGACGCAGTCGATGCCCGCGTTTTTGGATGCCATCACGTCGGGCGTGTCGTCGCCAATCATCAATGCCTTTTTGGGGTCCGTTCCCAGCTGTTTTAAAATGGCCTGGATGCCTGCGGGGCTTGGCTTGCGTTCGGGCGAGGTGTCGCCGCACAGATATGCGTCAAAGTGCTTGAGCAGGTTGAATTTCTGCAAAATGATTTCGCTTGGCTTTACAGGCTTGTTCGTGACCATCGCAACCCGCTTTGCCTGCGAGCGCAGACGCTCGATGAACTCGACGACGCCCTCGTAGGGGACTGTATGCGCGGTGCAGTTTTCCCAGTAGAATTGCGAATAAACTTGATGGACCTGTGCAATGTCGATGTCCCCGATTGTCATGGATTCCAGTTTGGGCCAGCCAAGTCCGAGGGCGTTACTCACGGCCCGTCGAATGAGGTTCATGGACCCGTTTCCAATAAAACTACGTACAGTCTCATTGTCGTGTTCCTTGAGCCCGAACTTTCGCATGGCAAAATTCACTGCCGGAGCTAGGTCGCCCAGCGTGTTGAAGAGCGTCCCGTCCAGGTCGAAAATGAACAAATCTTTTTGCGCGACAAGCGCCTGTATGTCTGCCTTTGAATTCACGGAGCCCAAAGATAGAAATTTTGTATATTATGCGCATGAAAATCAAGATTTTAGCCTTTGCCGCCGCCGCGGCCCTCGCGTCGCAGGCTTTTGCCGACGACGCCATCAAGTTTGTTCCCGAACCGTACCCTATTGGTTACGCCGACCAGGGCGATGTCAAGCACATTGTGATCAAGGGCGCAAACGTCACGAATAAGGAAATCGTCCTGGAGAATGTGATTGGTCAGGGCATTGGCATGTCGAACTTCAAGTACCCTAAAAAGATTGCGCCGAATGCCGCTGTGACGGTGGAGTTCGACATGGACTTTGCGGGCATGGACGGCCAAATCAACCCGGTGGTGGTGATGGTTGGGACCGACGGCAAGCCCTATACGGCGACGCTCGACGGCTTTGTGAAGGCGCCCATATTCTTTGGCGAAAAACTCTTTGACGCCGGCTATTACGCGGCGGGCGAAAAACGCGAATGGACGTTCTACGTTTGGGAGACCGAAAAAAAGGCCCGCCCGGACCTCACCCTGGACTCCGCCTCCAAGCGCGAGTTCAGTATCAAGACCAAGCCTGTGATGTTGAACGTGGATAAGCTGGATCAAATCAAGGAAGGCGGTAAGGTCCCCGGACTCAAGGTGACGCTTTCGACCAAGGGGCTGCTTCGCGAAGGCTGGGAACTCAAGCAAAAAAGTTTGAGGAAGATCGTGGGCTTTAAAAGCAAAAAGTACCCGAAGGCGACGCCCGAGGTGCTGATTGTGGGCTACTGGAAATAGAAAAAATGCCTTTTTCGGGGTTTTGCCTTGAAAAAAAGGCAAAGTTTAACTAACTTTGGTTCACTCTTGCAAGAGACCTCGGGATGTAGCTCAGCCTGGTAGAGCGCTTGAATGGGGTTCAAGAGGTCGCTGATTCGAATTCAGTCATCCCGATAAAAAAGACTCGCTTTAGCGAGTCTTTTTTGTTTACCTGCGGTCGCGAGCTTCTTCGATGGCCGCCTGCTTGTAATCCTCTTCACTGGTGCGTTCGGGGTCCCAGATGACGACCTTGTTGCGCCCGGTCTCTTTGCCCTCGTATAGCGCTTTGTCGGCCTGCTGAATGCTCCGGTCGGCGCCCAGCCGGTCGTCGTACAGGGCGACCCCCAGGGTAATGGTCACCTTGATTTTTTGTTCGGCAAAGCTAATGGAGAGCTTTTCGATTTTTTTGCGGAAGCGCTCCGCGACGATGGCTGCCCCTTCCAGGTCCGTTTCGGGCAACAGGGTCAAGAACTCCTCGCCGCCATAGCGGGCCAGCACGTCGTACTTGCGCAAAAGCCCGCGGATGGTCGACGACACCGCCTTGAGGACCAGGTCGCCGGCGGCGTGCCCGTAGGTGTCGTTCACGTTCTTGAAGTGGTCTATGTCAAAGAAAATAAAGCAGAACGGCTTGTGGGTGCGGGCGCTGCGGCCGACCTCGTTGTCAATTGTCTCGTGCATGTCGCGACGGTTGGGAAGCTGGGTCAGGTCGTCGGTCCTCGAAATAAGGTCGAGTTTCTTGTTTGCCTCTTCCAGTTCCTGGGTGCGTTCCTGGACTTCTTGTTCCAGCATTTCGCGGTGGGCGTTCAGTTCTTTGATTTGCCGCTTGATGGTGCTGTGCATTTGGTTGAACGCCCTCGAGAGCTGGCCGATTTCGTCCTTGCGGTTGCCCACGTTGATTTCGTCGATGTCGATGTTGCCGTTGGTGATTTTGGAAATGTGCTCAATGAGGCGGTTCATGGGCCGCCCGAGAATGAGAATCAGCCAGAATGCGACCAGCAAGATGGCGAGCATGGCGAAGGCGAGGATGACTTTGCTGATGAACTTGACTGTCGATACCGAGGCGTCGATTTCGGACTTGGGCTGGAGCGTGATGAGCCCTAGGTTGTATTCGGCGTTAAAGTTGTAGTTGATCAGGTAGCGGTGTCCGTCATTCAGTTTGATAAAGGTCGGCTTGTTGATTTCGTAGGTCTGGACGTTAAAATCCTCGAATCCTGTTTCTGAAATGCGGTGGACCCCGTCCATCCATTTTTTGAGGTCGGGGTGGTAGAGGATTTCGCCTGCCGTGTTGATGGCGATTACGAACCCGTTTTGCCCGACCTTGAACTCGCTAAAGTATTTCCAAAGGCGGCGCATGCTAAAGCTTGCCACAATGTAACCGCCATTGCTTGTTCGGTCCGAGACAACGGCGGCAAAGGCGCGCTTGGGTATGCCGTCGCCTTCGCGGTACCAAGGTGTAACATAGGGCCTGTGTGGCGAAATCTTGCCGAACTCCACGGGGTAAATCGCCTTGGCGGTCTCGAGCATCGAATTGTCGCAAATGAGTTGTTCTTGGTGGTCATACAGCGAAACGGTTTCGCCCGACGAGAACATGGACGAGATGGTGTAGCTCTTGAGATGGCCCGCTGCAATCACCGGGTCCATGGTCGCGATTTCGGAGGTCTTAGCGAGCAGGGAGAGCCTACTCCCGAACTGTTCCATTTCGTTGTTTGCCGAGAATGCGAGCTGCTGCAAACGGGCTTCGTTGGAACTGTAGTTGTATTGGACTGTCGATTCCAGTTGCCTCTGGGTGAAAAAGTAGGTGCCCACTGTTACAATGAGTAACATGGAAATCACCAAGAACAAAAGGCTCTTGAAAATGATGCTTTGCGAAAATGTAGTGACCTTTACGTTTTTCATAGGTTACTTCTTTTTGCGTTTGAGGGAGAACAGGAACCCGAGGAACAGCATGACGGCAAATACCCAGGGCGCCTTTCGCAGGTTCTCTTCAACAATGGCTTTTTTATCGTCGGTCGCGTCGGGTTCTTTTTCCGGTTCGTCCTTGATGCCAAGTGCCTTGTGCCACACGCTTTGGAATTCGGCGAACGTCATGGTTCCCGTGGCGGTGTAGCTCAGCTGTTTGTCGATAGCCGCGGAGTAGTTCGAGAAAATCTGGTACAGTTTTTCTTCGGAGTAGAGGGCTGGAATCTCCAGGTGGTCCCAGGTTTCGCTGAACATGGAGACTAGGCTCTGTTCGATGTCGCCCCACTCGGGGATAGCTGTGTAGGTTTTGCCAGTCTTAAGTGCTTCGACAAGTACACGGTAGTTTTCGTCGGTGGACCAAGTTTCGAGGACCTTCTTGGACGCGGGGAGGAATCCGATTTGCTTAGTGTAGGCGTCCAGGTTCTCGTCGTTTGTGAGGAATAGCAGGAGCTTGATTGCCTCGGGGCGCTTGTTGCCGGCGGGTATGGCGAGGTTGCTTCCGCCAATAAAGCTAACCGATCCGGCGGATCCCTTGGGGAAGGGGAGCGCCACAATGCTGTCGCTCCCAATCTGGGCTCCCGAGAGTCCGCCTTTGGTGCCGTCAAAATGGACTTGCATAACTATTTCGGACGTGCTCACGATAAACGCGAGTTCGCCCGCATTGAACTGCTGCGCGATTTGTGCCGTGTTGTTTTGTAAAACGTCGCTTAGAACCAAGGAGTCTAGCACAAAGTTCAGGTACTTGGCGATGCCGAACAACGTCCTTTCACTCAAAATGTTGGCGTGCCACTTGCCGTTCTTGTCCTTTGCAATAAAGTCTCCGCCGTTGCTCCAAATCCACGGGGCAAAGTTGTGGGGGATGTTCCAGTCGCTTTTGCCGGGGAAGGCGTAGGCGCGGACTTTCACGCCGTTTTCAAGAATTTCTTTGCGCGAGTTGATTTTTTTGATGGCGTCTACAAAGCCTTCGTAAGAGGAAACATTATCGCTGGAAATCCCGTTCTCCCTTAAAATGCGCTTGTTGCCCAGCAGGGGTCGAACGTCGATGAACCAAGGGACCGAATAGATGGTGGTGTCGGACTCAATATGCGAGGTATGCCAGCTGGTGGGGACAAAACGGCTGGAATCAATCTTGTCAAGCCACGGGTTCAGGGGCTTAATCTGTTGCTTGGAGGCAAAATAGGGTATCCAGGTGGTCCCTAATTGAAGGACGTCGGGGGCGTCCTCGCCCGTGGCGAGAACGTTCGAAATGCGGTTCCATGCTTCGCCCCAGTCCAGCACCTGCACTTGGGTTTTGATTCCCGTTTTTTTGGTAAATGCCTCCAGGCGTTGTTCCAGTTTTTGCTGCGGGGTGGCCCCGTTGGGCATAATCCAAACAGTAAGAGGTCCTGCGGCAAAGGCAGACGAAATCAGCGCAAAAAATGCGGCAACGGCAAAGCGACGGCTCAATGTCATAAAATGTTCTTCCTTTTTTGGTAAACTAAACAAAAAAGAGACCAATGGGTAATAAATAAATTTTAAGGGCTTTTTTTGGAGAATTTTAGCCGATAGACTACCTAAATTGCCCAAAATCAACGATTTAAGCAAAAAAAGGCTTGTTTTGGATATGTGACTTTCGTCAATTTTTTTAAAAATTTCCCTATTTTTTTGTTAAGAGGGGATTATTTATTTATATTTTCGGTGTCGTTAATATTACGATAAACTTAAAACCTTAAGGAGTAAAATAAAATGAAAAAAGCTCTCGCTGCAGTTATTTGCGCAAGCATGATCACTCTCACTGGTTGCTACGGCAGCTACGCCTGCTTCAACAAGCTTCTCAGCTGGAACGGCACTCTTGGCAACAAGTGGCTCAACTCTATCGTTCACTTTGCCATGATGGTCATCCCGGTTTACGGCATTGCTACGTTCGTTGACATCCTCGTGCTCAACACTGTGGAATTCTGGACTGGCTCCAACCCGCTCGCCGCTGGTGACAGCTACTACGAACAGGACGCTCAGGGCAACACCATTGCCGCTGTGAAGAATGCTGACGGTTCTCTCTCCGCCACCATCACCACCGCTCAGGGCGAAACTGCTCAGATCAAGCTCGAACGCGATGGCAACGTCGTGCGCGCTCTTGACGCCGAAGGCAACGTTGTTGCCGTTCGCGAACTCGAAAAGTAATTCTTGCTTTCGAATTTTCGAAGATCCCTGCCCTTTGGCAGGGATTTTTTTATACATTTAAAACATGATGAGACGTGTTTGTAATCAGACACATCATTTATATGGTTATGTATGGAAAATCGTGGTTGTTGTCGCTACGGTGTTTTTTTGTGGTTGCTCCGAGACCGAGGTGAACCGTGGTAACGCGGCCTTGCAAATTGGCGATTACGATCGCGCCGTGACCAGTTTTTCCAAGGCGCTTGATTCTGACCCGGCGCACCGGGATGCCCGCTACGGGCTGGCGCTTGCCTATTACGCCATTGCCGAGGACAAAGAGCATTTAAAAACCTCCACGCTCGACCTCTGGGACCGCACCGTCAAGGAATTCCGCATTCTTTCGAAGGTGGATTCCAGCGGCAAAATTGACGCTGCCTACTCGACGAGCCTTTTTTACTTGGCGCGGGCAACCCTTATGGAGAATGGTCGCGCGAACGTGCTCCCTTTGCTGGACCACTCCATCCAGTTGGACAGCGCGAACTACTTTAGCCACAACCTTAAGGCGTTTGTGCTCTCAAACCGCGGCGACGTGGAGCAGGCCAAAAAGATTTACATCTACATCGTGACCAAGGAGCCCAACTTCGCCTCGGCCTACATGAACCTCGGCAACCTCTATTGGGCTGAAGGCGACATTGAACAGGCGTGGGACATTTGGTCCATGGGCCACGAAGCCCTGCCCGACGATAAGGAGCTTGCCCGTTGGACGCAGGCGGCTGAAGATTCCCTCAAGGCCATGGTGGAACAGGGCGAACTATGAGTGTTTTCGCCGACGTGACCCGTTGCTCGCTTTTGCACAGGGGAGGCGAGGCTCAAATCTACAGGCTGTGGGCGGGATCCAAGTCCTATGTCCTCAAGTGGTATGCCGCCGGATGCCATTTTGATTCAGCGACGGTTGGTTGCCTTTTGCACGAGCGCGTGGACGGCGTGTACCGTGTTGTGGATGCCGGAGAAAAAAATGCCCGCCCGTACCTGGTCTACGATTTTGTGGAGGGTCTTGAATCGAACAAGTTCTCTCCCATGCCCGTGGCGGTGGCGTTGGATGCGCTCCGCCAGTTGGTGGTCGTCCTCAAGACGCTCTCGGCAAAGGGAATCCACCACGGCGACCTAAACCCGGCGAATGTTCTTGTGGGTGCCGATGGCAAAGTGACGCTCATCGATTGTGGCATTGTGGGTCCGGGCTCGCTTCCGTATGCGGCTCCCGAGCGCTTCCAGAGCAAGCCCGCAACCGAAAAGAGCGACGCCTACAGCTTGGGGATGCTCTTGTACTTTTGGATCGCGGGCGAGGAACTGGTAAAGGCTGAAACCTACGAGGAATTCGCCGATGCCGCCACCCGGGCCGATTCGCTGGATCCTACGACAAAGTTGTACTCCCGCCTAGATTCACTGGTGGAATCGGGTTCGCTTGCAGGGCCCGAGACCTTGACCAAACTTGCCCCGTTGTGGAGTGCGCTTTTGCGTGCCGATCCCGAAAATCGTGTGGAGGACCTGGATGAACTGGACGAACTTTTGGAGATCGCTTTTGCGGGTGTTTGCGGCGGTGAAGTCGCCTGGTTGAATTCTCAAACAAAGTTCCTAAAAAGCTTTTTTTCAAAAAGTGGAACGATTTGTAACAATGAGGGCGAAACTTGCGAAATTCCGCCGGAATTTGCAGTGATGCAGCACACAGGGAGGAACAAAAAGTTCCTCTTGACGGCCTTTTTTGTTCTTATATTATTGGTATCGGTGTTGGTGGTCGTTGTGAAAGGGGGCAGTTCGAACATCGACGAAACCGGGGCCCTGATGCTTAAAAAATCCAGGTCATTGGACATGGGCGAGGCGGGGCTCGAAAACGGCCTGGACTCGGCGGCGGTTGGTGTTGATGGGCAGAGCCTCAAAACACTCCCTATCCCCGATAAGGACGAAAACGAGTAGAGTCAATCAGGAAGGTTATGATGAAGTCGGAATCGATGCTTGCAACCGAGAAGATGCTGGATGTCGTCAAGATTTTGCTTGACGAGGAACAGCCCGAGAACTTGTTCCCCAAGATTTTGGAAGTGGCGAAGGGCGTGCTTCACGCCGATGCTGCCGTGCTTGACATTGCCGGCGAGACGCCGCTCCATTTTTCAAATCCGGAGCAGGTTTCCATTTCGATCTCGGCGGTAAAACAGGCCAAGGCCGAAAAACGCGCTGTGGTTTGGAACCAGCTCGACGACGATTCGGCGGACCTCTCCAAGTCCATTGTGCAGAATCAGCTCACAAGCATCATGGTGAGCCCCTTCCGCACGCCCGATAGCGAAGCCGGTTATTTGTATTTGCAGCGCGCTGCCCGCGAGGAACCCTTTACTGAAGAAGACAGCCAGTTGTTCGATTCCTTTGTAGCGGTGTGCGAAAAGTTCGCCTTTGCCGCTTACGATCGCTTGCGCGATAAGGAATCCCTCGACGTTTTGAAGAACGTGGTCCGCAAGGACAACATTATTTATTCGAGCAAGGTCATGGCGGACCTCGTTGCCCTAGCCGAGAAGCTCGCGCCGCTCCCGCTTCCGGTGATTATCCGCGGCGAGACGGGGACGGGCAAGGAAGTTTTTGCCAAGTTCATCCACAAAATGAGCCCGCGTGCCGACCGTCCCTTTATTGCGGTGAACTGCGGCGCCATTCCTGAACATTTGATCGAGTCGCTGCTTTTTGGGCATGCTAAGGGTTCGTTTACCGGTGCCATCGAGACTCGCAAGGGCTTTTTTGAAGAGGCCGATGGCGGCACCATATTCCTGGACGAGATCGGCGAACTCCCCATGAATATGCAGGTGAAGCTTTTGCGCGTGCTGCAAGAGAAGCACATTACGCGTGTGGGCGACAACCGCGAGATTCCGGTGAACGTGCGCGTCATCTCGGCGACACACGTCGACCTCGAAGAGGCCGTTCGCGAAAAGAAGTTCCGCGAGGATCTGTACTTCCGCATCCAGGTGATGCCCATGGTGCTCCCGCCGCTCCGTGACCGCGGGCAGGATGTGGTGCTCTTGGCCGAGGAATTCATCAAGCGCTACGGCGCCGAGTACGGCCGCGGCAAGTTCAAAATGAGCCGCAACACCGAAAAGGCATTGCTGAGTTACCACTGGCCGGGCAATGTGCGTGAACTCGAAAACCGCATCCAGAAGGGCCTGGTGCAGGCGGTCCACGGTGTAATCCAGCCCAAGGACTTAGGTCTTGATGACTTGCACAAGGAGACCAAGGATTCTCCGCGCACGCTCAAGGAAGCCCGCGAGGCCGTGGAGCGCGAAGTCATTTCGCGCGCTTTGCGTGACAGCAATGCGAACCTGACTTTGGCCGCCACGATCCTTGGAATCGACCGCAAAGTGCTGCGCGAGGTCATGGAACGACTCGGGATGAAGAAGGAGGACTACAAAGGTGCGTAGTCCAAATCACGTAAATCGGGAAAATGTGTCCTGTCGGGGCGAATCTTCTCAGTTTTTTTACGACCTTTTTCGGGGGAATAATCTATATTATGCCTGTAAAGGCTTAAAAAGCCGGATAAAGGCCTAAAAGAACAATTGGCACGGTTTTTGCAGTGAGTTTGGTATGAATCGCTTGATCTTCATAGCTTCAATCCTTCTCTCGACAGCGTTTGTCTTCGCTGGCGGGCTTGCTGCGCAGCCGGAATCCAGTGTTCCGACCCCCGCCGAAAGGTCCGAATTTTCGAGAGAAACTCCGGATTTAGGTGCAAAAGAAAAAGCAGACTGGCAAAAAATGCGTGCCGAACGCAAGGCCGCTCGCGAACAAATTCTCTCCAAGTTGAGGGCGAGTTCCAGCGCCGAGAAAAAAGGTTTACGCAATGACGTTTCGCAAAAACGGAACGAAAAGTCTCGTTTTGAGGGGGAATCCCAAAAAAAGCAGCCTCGCGAACGTCAGCCTTTTTACGAAAGGCCGGATTCTCATAACATGAATCCCATGCGGGGAATGCCTATGTCCCCCATGATGCCGCCTCCCATGCACCAAGGGGACCATTCTCACAAGTAAATGCGACCGATTGCGATAGTCATATCGCTATTGCTGTCGTCTGTGTTGTTTGCAGAGACCCAGGAACAGGTGTATTCTCGTGCCCTCGAGGCCGAAAAGGCGGGTGATATTCCCAAGTCCGTGGCGCTTTTTGAGGAAGCCGCCCAAATGGATGGGGAGTACACCAAGGAAATCCAGGAAATTCTTAAAGATTACTACGACGTGCTGGGAATGTCCGAGGGGCAGGAACCCTGGTCTTTCCGTTTTTTGGGTGACCTGGGCTATATCGGCCTCCATTACGAGGAATACGGCGGTATCGATGCCGTTAAGGAGAATGGCGGCGACATCTTTACCTCGGTAGCGGGCTTTGTCGATTTTTCGCTTGGCGACTGGATCCACTCGGTGGGTGTCGCCTTTGTGGCGGACTGGTTCATTGCGAACAAGGACATGCCGGTGCTCGATACGAGCGATTGGACTCTTGCCCCGGGCTTGGAGTACTCCCTGGTGGGTAAAAGGTTTCTTTTGGATGTGGGTGTTGATTTTAACCTCTCGAGCGAGGCGAACATGGAGCCTGCGTTTTACGGATGGCTCGAGGTGGATATTGCCCGTTTTGAAAAACAGCGCCTGGGTTTGGCAACATGGGCGTATTACCACGATGGAGGGCCGCTGTCGGTTGCTCTGTACGGCTCCTGGCACAGGGCTGTGCCTACGGGTTTTAACGGGAACGTGTATGTGGGCGTCAAGTACGAGGCCGACTCGCTCTCGGACTTTTTGGGATTTATCGAGAAGATCGCCTTCATCGCCGAGAGCTCAAATGACGAGGCTGAGGGGGGCGAGCCCAATGCCGACTGCCAACGTGACTTCTACGGCAACTGCATAGACAGCAACCCGTGGGGCGGCTACGGGTACGGCAGCGTGTACAAGCCCTTTGAATACTACATGGATCTTTGCTACCAGGACCACGGGGAGGAATGTTTTGACCTCTACAATGGGCTGGTGTCTTCGTATATGTATGCGGATATGCAGCAGGAAGAGGGCGAAGAAGAGGAATCCATTACGTTGGATTATTCATGGGCGCGCTGGTTGGGACCTGCGATGCGCTCTACGTTCTCGTACAAGTTTAAAACAAAGATTTCGCTTGAGGCTAAACTCAACCTGTTTTATGGCTACATGATCGACGGACCCTCGGCCGAGTACGAAAAATTGCAGAAGTTCTCGGGGACCTGGGGGCTGTCGTTCAACTGGAATCCGGGACTTCTCACCTTGTATGCCGGCGTGGAACAGATATACTTGCATTACAAGATGCCCAAGTCCCTTGTAGGGGTGTTCCCCGAGAACAGTTTTTTGAGCGAAGTCAAGGCTGGTGTGAAATTCGAACTTTAAAAGCCAAAAAGCCGACACATTGTGCCGGCTTTTTGCGTGGAGATAGTGGGAGTCGAACCCATGACCTACAGATTGCGAACCTGTCGCTCTACCAACTGAGCTATATCCCCATTGGGAGACCCAAATATACTTTATTTCGTTTTTTTCGTCAATGATTTGAAGTTGTAGAGGAGTTGGATACTTGAAATATGTTCAAATGTTCACTATATTTACGGCATGACGAAGTCCATTGATATCCGTGACGCCCACGAACACAATTTGCAGCATGTGAACCTGAACATCCCGCGCGATTCCATAGTGGTGGTGACCGGGGTCTCGGGTTCGGGCAAGTCGAGCCTGGCGTTCGACACAGTGTTCCAGGAGGGGCAACGGCGTTTTGTGGAGTCGCTCTCGGCATACGCGCGCCAGTTCATTGGCCGCATGAAGCACCCCGACGTGGAGAGCGTTCGCGGGATTTCGCCGACGATTTCGATTGACCAGAAGACGGTGAACAGGAACCCGCGCTCAACGGTGGGGACGGTGGTGGAGATTCTGGACCATTACCGCCTGCTGTTTGCGCGCTTGGGCGTGCCGCACTGCCCGGACTGCGGTCGCGTTATCCAGGCGCAGACGGTGGACCAGATTGTGGACAACCTTTATGCGGGCGACGAGGGTCGTCAAATTACGGTGATGGCGCCGATTGTGCAAGAGCGCAAGGGCGAATACCGCAAGGAACTTGCCGAACTCAAGGAAAAAGGATTTGTACGCGCCCGCGTTGATGGCGTCATTTACCGCCTTGAGGAGGTCCCCGCCCTGGTGCGTTACGAAAAGCACACCATTGAGGCGGTCATTGACCGATTGACTCTGGAGCGCAAGAACATGAGCCGCCTGCGCGAGGCGCTCGAAGGGGCGCTCAAACTGACGGATGGCAAACTGGTGAGCTTTTTGTTTGCCGCCGAGGCTTCTTCGGGGAAAAAGGCTGCCGAGGAATACCGCCTGCAGGGCACGGAATTGGCTTGCCCCAAGTGCGGAATCTCCATCCCCGAGTTGGAACCGCGTTTCTTTAGTTTTAACGACCCCAAGGGGCGTTGTCCGGTTTGTATGGGCCTTGGCGAGAGTTGCAAGTTCGATTTGGACCTGGTGATTCCCGACAAGAGCAAGTCCATTAAGCAGGGTTGCTTTGCCACCCAAAAGAAGGACGACGGCAACATTATCTTTAGCGACTTTGGGTGGCGGAACTTCCGCACCATCGCCAATGAGATGCACTGCAGCCTCGACACGCCGTGGAACAAGCTTACCGAAAAACAACGCCACGCCTTTTTGTACGGGACACCGAGCGAATCCGAGACCGGTGTGATGACGGTGATGCAGGGGCTGTGGGACATGTGGCATATTTTCCATTTTCGCAAGTACATGCAGATTGGCGTGTGCCCGGAATGCCACGGCACGCGCGTGAACCGCATTGCGAACGCGGTCACGTTCCACGGGGTGAATTTGACCGAGATGACGTCGTGGTCTGTAGAAAAGTCTGTGGAGTTCTTCAACAACCTTAAGCTCTCTGACCGCGAACAGCGTATTGGCAAGGAAATTTTCAAGGAGATTCGCGGGCGTTTGAGCTTTTTGCAAACGGTGGGGCTTGGCTACCTGAACATTAGCCGTAAGTCTTCTACGCTGAGCGGCGGCGAGGCGCAGCGCATCCGCCTTGCGAGTGCAGTGGGCGCGGGTCTCCAGGGCGTGCTCTACGTGATGGACGAACCGAGCATAGGCTTGCACCCGCGCGACAACGACAAACTGCTCGAGATGCTTGAACACTTGCGGGCACAGGGCAACAGCCTCATTATTGTGGAGCATGACGAAGACACCATGCGGCACGCCGACTACGTGGTCGATGTGGGCCCGGGGGCGGGTGTTGAGGGCGGCCGTGTGATTGCGGCGGGCACGGTCGAGGAACTTGAGAAGAACAAGTCGAGCCTGACGGGAGCCTACTTGAGCGGGCGCAAGGCGATTGAGGTGCCGCAAAAGCGCATGAAGATCGACAAGAACACGCCCAAGCTCAAGATTTGCGGTGCCTGCGAGAACAACCTCAAGAATATCGATGTTGAAATCCCGCTAGGCGGCGCGTTCACCGTGGTGACCGGCGTGAGCGGGAGCGGCAAGAGTACGCTCGTGAACCAGATTTTGCGCCGTGAACTGGCGCGCGTGTTCTACAATTCCGAGGAACCGGTGGGCAAGTTCGACCACCTGGAAGGGCTTGAGAACATCGACAAGGTGATTGAAATCGACCAGACGCCCATTGGCCGCACGCCGCGCAGTAATCCGGCGACCTACACCAAGATTTGGGACGACATTCGCGACTTGTTTGGGAACCTGCCCGAGAGCAAGATCCGCGGCTATACCAAGAGCCGTTTTAGCTTTAACGTGAAGGGTGGCCGCTGCGACGCCTGCGAGGGTGCGGGCGTCAAAGTCGTGGACATGCACATTTTGCCGAGCGTACAGGTGACTTGCGACGTTTGCGACGGCAAGCGATTTAACGATGCGACTCGCGAGATTTATTTTAAGGGCAAGAACATTTCCGAGATTTTGGATTTGAGCATTAGCGAGGCGAGTGAGTTCTTTAAGGACCAGCCAAAAATCGCGGAACCGTTGAAATTGCTCGAAGAGGTGGGGCTCGGCTATTTACGGCTGGGACAACCCTCGACAACTTTGAGCGGCGGTGAAGCGCAGCGCGTGAAAATTGCCTCGGAACTCCGCCGCCCGGGTACGGGCAAAACACTTTACCTGCTTGACGAGCCCACTACGGGTCTCCACTTTGAGGACATCCGCAAGCTTTTGGATTGCTTGAACCGCTTGCGCAGCCTAGGCAACAGCGTGGTGGTTATTGAACACAACCTGGATGTGATCAAGTGCGCCGACTGGATTATAGATCTGGGGCCCGATGCGGGCGAACACGGCGGACGCGTGATTGCGAAGGGTACGCCGGAGCAAATTGCCCGCTGCAAAAAGAGCGAGACCGGGCGCTACCTGTTGCCGGTGCTTGCGAAAAAGCACGGCGAGAACAAGCAGTTTAACAGGAGTCTCAAGGCGGGCGAGGGTTATTCCCTCGATATCGAAGTCCACGGGGCGCGCAAGCACAACCTCAAGAATATTGACGTGACCATCCCGCGCCACAAGCTCACGGTGATTACCGGCGTTTCGGGATCCGGCAAGTCGAGCCTCGCATTCCACACGCTGTTTAGCGAAGGGCAGCGCCGTTTTGTGGAGACGCTCAGCACCTATGCCCGCCGTTTTTTGGGACGGCCGGACCACGGCAGCATTGATTCCATTACGGGACTCGCCCCGGCGATTGCGATTGACCAGAAGAGTGCGAGCAAGAGCCCGCGCAGTACGGTCGCGACGCTCACCGAAATTTACGACTACTTCCGTATTTTGTGGGCTCGCGTCGGGACCCCGCACTGCTTGCATTGCGGGAAGCCCGTGGCTTCGTACAGCGCGGGTGACCTCATGCAATACGCGTTTGATCGTGATAACGAAAAGATGATTACCATCTTGACTCCCATAGAGCTCAAGGACGTGCTCAAGACGTCGCAGGTGCTGGTGGACAAGGGCTATCGCAAGGCGTACCTGGGCGGCAAAATGGTGGACCTCCCACTCCCCAAGTTGCCAACTCGCGAAAAGCAGGTGCTGGCGGTTGCCGACCAGGTGGTGGTTCGCGAGGCGAACCGCGCCCGCCTCGTGGAGGCGTTTGAACGCGGCTATCGTGACGGCAACGGCATTTTGTATGTGGAAGACGAGGCGGGCAAGCGTCTGGCGTGTTCTGAAAAGCCGGGATGCGCCAAGTGTGGCTGGTACATGGACAGCGCATTGAACCCGCGCTACTTCAGCTTCAACACGCACTGGGGCGCATGCGAAACGTGCCTTGGCCTTGGCCACTTTAAAGACGGCAAGGTTTGCCCCGATTGTCATGGCGAACGTCTCAAGCCCGAGTTCTTGGCTGTGCGCATTTGCGGCAAGAACATCATGGACGTGAACCACATGAGCATTGATGAAGCCCGAGATTGGTTTGCGAGTGTTGATTTTTCAAAGGACGATGGCATGGTGCAGAGTGCCGAATCCAAGAAGACGATTGCCGAGCCGCTGCTCCGCGAAATCATTGGCCGCCTGGACTTCCTCAAGAGCGTGGGTCTTGGTTACATTGGCCTCGACCGCGCGGGCGACACCTTGAGCGGCGGCGAGTCGCAACGCATCCGTTTGGCGAGCCAAATCGGCAGTGGTCTCGAAGGCGTGATGTATGTGCTTGACGAACCGACGGTAGGCCTTCACGAAAGCGATACAGCCAAACTGCTCGATTCCCTGTACCGCCTGCGCGACCTCGGCAATACGCTTGTCGTGGTAGAGCACGACATGAACATGATGCGTGCCGCGGACCACATTATCGATATGGGCCCTGCCGCAGGCGAGTTTGGCGGGGAAGTCGTGGCGGAGGGCTCTCCAACACAGCTTTCTAAGCCCTATGCCCTGCAACAGTTTCCGAGGAGCGAGACAGTCAAGTATCTCACGCATTCCATCCCACTTGCCAACGAGACTTCTCCCAAGAGCATTACCGACAATACGGAATTCTACGAATTCAAGGGACTTGTCAAGAACAACTTAAAGAATTTGTCTGTAAAGTTCCCGAAGGGCGCCGTGAGCGTTGTGTGCGGTGTGAGTGGTAGCGGCAAGAGCTCGATGGTCATGGACGAAGTTTTCCCAGCGCTCAAAAAAAAGTTCCAGGCGCGCGGTCGCAAAAAGCAGAGTGGCGAGGTGCTGTACGTGGACCAGAGCCCCATATCGGGAACGCCGCGCAGCACGCCCGCGAGCTACACCGGCGTATTCGACGATATACGCCGTCTGTTCGCCAAACTTCCGCAGTCCAAGGTCAAGGGCTTTGATTACGGCCGGTTCAGCTACAACCTGGCACGGGGCCGTTGCGAAGCCTGCGAGGGGCGTGGTGCCGTAGCCGTCGAGATGCACTTTCTCTCGGACATTTGGGAGCCGTGCGAGGTTTGCGGCGGCAAGCGTTACAACCAAGAAACGCTCACGGTCGCCTTCAAGGGCAAGAACATTGCCGATGTGCTCGACATGCGCATTGCCGAGGCCTGCGAGTTCTTCAAGGACCAGCCCAAGATCTTGCCCAAGCTCGAGATTCTCCGCGATGTGGGACTGGGTTACCTGCGGCTTGGCCAGCCGGTGACGACTATGAGCGGAGGGGAGAACCAGCGCCTCAAGCTGGCGGCGGAGCTGGCGAAGCGTTCCCATGGCGAAATGGTCTACTTGCTGGATGAACCTACCACAGGGCTGCACCTCAAGGATATCCAAATGCTCTGGAATCTCTTGCGCCGTCTCAGTGCCCGTGGCGACACGGTGATAGTCATTGAGCACCACCCTGATATTATCCGATTGGCCGACTGGAAGGTCGAATTGGGGCCTGTTGGGGGATCAAAGGGCGGATATTTGCTCAATATGGGCAAAAACGACCCATGAAAAGGTAAATTTTCCTTACAAAAAGACTATCTTTTGCAGTGTTAGATTTGTACTAAAAGATAACAGGAGCTGTTATGTCTTTTGTTCGTTTGCTTCCGATTCTGTTGCTGTTGCCTGCCCTGACTATGGCCGACAGTGACAAGAACTTCAAAATCCCTGCCAAGCACTTCAAGGTGGGGACCGTCGTCGACCCGATTGCCAATATGGCTGTGAGCGCGGGCAAGGGTGTGGCGGTGTCCGAGGAACAGACGTTCCCCCTGAAAGAAAACAAGATTTATCTGCGCCACAAGGTTGGACCGAAGGAATACCAGTGGATTTCGGGCAAGGTGAATGCCGAAAACTTCAAAAAACTCCACGCCTATAGCTTGAAGGATAACTATTTGAGGGCTGCGGAAGTGGCGACAATGCGCTTCTATGCGACTAAAAACACCAAGGCGTTCCAGGACGAAGCCGATATCTACTTTGACCGCGAGTACATTTATTCTCCGCGTGTGCCCAAGATGTTCTTTATCAAGAATGGTGAATGGCAGTTGCTGACAGAGACCACCCTCCCCGGAATTATCAAGTTCTCTTCCGATGACAAGAAGCTGGAAATCTCCAATAACAAGGGTACTATTAAGGGCAGGACCCTCTTCCCGGTGCAGCCGGGCGCTTACACCTTCGTGTTCTCGGCGCCGAATGCTCTGCCTTATGCCGATATTGGCATTGTGGGCGATGGCGATGCTTTGGTGTTCAAGCCGAAGCCGATGCATTTTGAAATTGATTATTCCAAGAAACCCGCCATTGACATTACGATAAATGATATTGAAAAGACCACTACGCTCGAAGAAACGGAAGTGCTCTACGACAAGTTCATGGACCAGCTGGACAAGGCGACCGAGAATCTTTCGATGAACGAATTTGAATCTGCCTATCCTAAGTTCCATTCGGCTTCGTCCCTTGGTTTGGACGAAGACAACAAGGTTTTTAAGGAATACGAAGCCCGTTACAATACCAAAAAGGCCGAAGCCCAAAAGATCTGGCGCCAGTCCAAGATTGGCGACGTAAGCTACTTGAACAAGGCTCTCCTCAAAAAGTTGGACGAACTGCAGCAGTTGCCGCTCCGTGGCTCCATGATGCCCGCCAAGGTTGAACCTGTGTTCGAAGATACCCAGGGCGAATCTATTGCTCACGTCATTGCCGTTACGCTCCGTTTTGGTGACGATCATGGCCGTTTTGACGTGTCATGGACGGGTTCCGTGGCGACACAGGATATGGACAGGCTCTTTATGCAGCTCAAGGACAGCAATAGCGACATCAAGGTGTTCTTGACCCTGCAGAACAACAAGCCCGTGTGGATTTACAAGGATGGCAAGGTTAATAGCCGCCACCAGTATCGCTACGAAATGATCGATTTCCAGATTAATGGCGAAATTTTCTCTGGCCAGGGCGAGTTCATTTTGCCCGACTATATTTTGAACGAACCTGAGGTGCAGGAATGGTTGAACCCGAAGACTGTGGAAGAGCCTGTCGTCCGCAGTTCCTCTTCGGCAATGTCTTCGTCTTCTGCTGCCGATACGGTTTGGGCGAAGGATGCCCTTATGCCGTCGCTCGCGAACATTGCGACTTCGGCTCGCGTCGTTCGTGACCGCGTGCATGGCAATGTGGCAATGATTGATTCCGGTATGTTCCGTTACAAGGGCCGCGTGGTCTCGATGTCCCCGTTCGCTATCATGACGACCGAGATGACTCAGAAGCTTTTTGAACAGGCCATGAACACTTTGGATTCCACAAAGCGCATCAAGGACCGCTCCACCTACAAGCATCCGCAAAAGCCGGTCCACAACATCACATGGGACGACGCCCGCTTTGTGTGCCAGACGCTCGGTGGTGACCTGCCGACAGAAGCCCAGTGGGAGTTTGCCGCCCGCGCCGACAACAACGACGGTGCCATTTGGATCTTTGATTCCATCCCGGATCCGGGTAAGTACGCCGTGTACTACGACAACTCCTACCGCATGAATTCCAAGTCCAGCGAGTATGGTCCGCAGCCGGCATCTTCCAAGAAGCCGAACCGCTGGGGTATTTACGACATGGCGGGTAACGTTGCCGAATGGACCCGCGACAAGTATTTCATGTTCTCGGTGATCGTGGAACCCTCGAACCCGACGGGCGCCATGTTCGGCTCCTCCAAGGTCTACAAGGGCGGCTCCTGGAAAGACAAGGAAAAGCTGTTGAATGCAACAGAAAGCGATGACGAAGATCCGCGCTACTGGTCCGAGTCGATTGGCTTCCGTTGCGTGTATCCTCGCGATATCATCAAGGAATAATCGTGGAAAGTAAATTCAAGTTCTTTCAGAGGCTGGTGGCAGCCCCTTACTTGCTTGCTCTCTTGGGACTCTTGCTCCCGCTCTTTAACGTCTCCTGTGCCGATACGGTGATTGCGGAACCGACCTTTTACGAAATCGCCAGCGGACTTGACCTCGAAACGGACTTGAAGGAGCCCGCGGCAGGCTATGTGAAGAACATCCAGACAGGCAACCCCAAGGCGTTTGAAAGGTTCCGCGAAGTTTTTCCGGAATTCCCCAAGCTCCAACCGTTCCGCTTTATGTATGGCATTGCCGGGGCGCTGGTGATTGCCGCCGTGTTTGCCTGGCTTGCACAGATCGGTTACTTTGCCTCCTTAGGTTCGCTTGCCATGGGCATCCTCTCGATGGTCGCCATGTGGGCGTTCCTTGGGCAGGTGGTTCAAATATGCAGCCAGCTTGGTATGAACGTGCTGACGGTTGAACCCGCAACGGGGATTTACTGTGCGAGCGCATTGATTCTCATAGGGACGGCGATGAATCTCGCCTGTATTGTACGACCGATTGTAGTTGAAATGCGGGCGAAAAAAGAAAAGAAATAAAAAATGCGGGTCTTGAACCCGCTTTTTTTGCCGTGTCCGGCTTTTATGTAGGCTGTTGCAGCCCGTTTGCTACACGTTGAAGAGGAAGTACATGATGTCGCCATCCTGTACCAGGTAGTCCTTGCCTTCGGTGCGGACAAGCCCTGCCTCTTTGGCTGCGTTCCAGCTGCCGTGCTTGCGAAAGTCCTCGAAGCTCAATGTCTCGGCGCGAATAAAGCCGCGCTCGAAATCGGTGTGGATGACGCCTGCGCACTGCGGGGCCTTGAAACCGGAGTGGAACGTCCAGGCGCGGCATTCCTTCTCGCCGGCGGTAAAGAACGTGCGGAGGCCGAGAATTTCGTAGCCCTTGCGCACCACGGCGTCGAGGCCCGATTCCTTCATGCCCAGTTCCTTGAGGAATTCTGCCTTGTCGGCGGGCTCCATCTGGGAGAGCTCTTCCTCGATTTTACCGCTGATCACGATGACGGCGTGGCCGTTTTTTTCGGCGTAGGCCTTGAGTGTGTCCACGTAGGCGTTGCCGGTGAGAATGTCGTCGTCCTTCACGTTGGCGCAGTAAAAGAGCGGCTTTGCGGTGAGCAGTCCCAGGTCCTTCACAACGGCTTGCATTTCTTCGCTGTCGTTCATCACGGTGCGGGCGGCCTTGCCTTCTTCGAGGGTCTTTTTCAAGAGTTCGCAGGCGGCGAGGCGGGCCTTGGCTTCGGCGTTGCCGACGCGGGCGGCCTTGTTCTCGGTGGCGAGGCGTTTTTCGACGGTGTCCATGTCCTTGAGGATGAGCTCGAGTTCAATGACTTCCACGTCGCGGACGGGGTCCACGGAACCGCTCACGTGAACGATGTTCTCGTCGTCAAAGCAGCGTACTACTTCCATGATGGCTTCGCATTCGCGGATGTGGGTGAGAAACTGGTTGCCCAGGCCTTCTCCCTTGCTTGCGCCCTTCACGAGGCCGGCGATGTCGACGAATTCGGTCACGGCCGGCACGATGGACTTGGGGTTGTAAACTTTTACCAACTCGTCGAGGCGGCTATCGGGCACGCTCACCATGCCCACGTTCGGCTCGATGGTGCAGAACGGGTAGTTGGCGGCTTCGGCGCCGGCGTTGGTGATTGCGTTGAAGATGGTGCTCTTGCCCACGTTGGGAAGGCCTACGATGCCGCATTTAAAACCCATGGTAATCTCCGTAAATTCGCGGTTTTTGCCGCTTTTTTGTTTACGGCGGTAAAGTTAGTTAAAACACCAATTATTGGCAATTTCATATACATTTTGTAAATGCTTTATTTTCGCAAAGGGCTATAAAATGGGGGCGCTCGTAGGTAATTTTATTCATAACAAACGCTTAGGTAGAAATTAGGCCCACTACAGTAGCGGATGGGGAATTACAAGGTTGGCGGAAATTCCGTTGCTGTAGTGGGGTCCTACCAAACAGGGCGTTTGTTTTTTTATTTTTAAAAAGGGAGGTTTGCCTATATGCGTAAAGTTCTAGCGGCATTGGCTTTGGGAGCGACTCTGTGCTATGCACAGGACCCGAATTTCCACATTTACTTGGCGTATGGCCAGTCGAACATGTCGGGACAGGCGACCGTCACTGCGGCCGATAAGGTGACGAACCCTAGGTTCCAGGTGCTGCGAGCCGCAAACCACTCCGGCCAAAAGGTCGGGGAGTTCTACCCGGCGGCCCCTCCTATGGGGCACAGTCAGTCCAAAATGGGCATTGTCGATTTCTTTGGGCGCGCCATGATCGATTCCTTGCCTGACAGCATTACTGTGGCGGTGGCGAACGTGGCCATTGGCGGCCAAAGCATTGACCTTTTTGACAAGGACCGCAACACGGCCTACGTGCAAAACGCCAAGAATAAGGGCGACACCTGGTGGCTCCAGTATTTTGAGGAGTACGGCGGCGATTTGCACAAAAGAATTGTAGAAATGGGGAAAATTGCCAAGCAAAAGGGTGTTATCAAGGGCTTTTTGTTCCATCAGGGCGAAGCCGACTACCAAATGAACGACTGGCCGAGCCGTGTAAAGAAGGTCTATGACGACTTTATTGAGGAATTGGAGCTGGACCCCGAAAAGGTCCCCATCCTGATTGGGGAATTGGCACCTACGGGAGACTTGGGCTGGCGAAACACCGCCGTTGCCGAGGCCGCCGATTTGATTCCGAACGGCCACCTGGTTTCGGCGAAGGATTGCCCCGCCTTGAAGGAGACAAACTACACGCTGCACTTTACGCGCGAGGGCTACGAGACCTTTGGCAGGCGCTACGCCTTGAAAATGCTTGAGCTGTTGAAGGCCCAGGAACCCGAAGTTGTTCCGCAAGACACGGGCGTTGTCGCCGATACGGGCAAGGTCGACTCCACAACGGCGCTCGGCTCTGCCCAAATGGCACGCGGCTTGGCGCCATTAAATGAAAAAGCCCGGCTTTACTTTGATTCCAAAAGCCAGGCGCTGTACATCCGTTACAAAAAGAACGGGGTCGAAAAATCGGTCCTTATCTCAGGTCGTCGCGATTGATGCCATAAAGGCGGACGTCGTCAATCCACAAGTCTGTGCCGTCAAAGGCGAATACGGTAAAGTGGGTGACATTGTGGCGGGTCTGCTCCCAACCGTGATAGCTGATGGTGTCGGACTTGAAGTCCTGGGGACGCACAACGACGCGTTCCCATTCTTCTTTGGCGTCGCCAATGTATTCCACCTTGTGGTTGTAATCGGAGACAAGGTCTTCCAAGATGATGTTGTACTTGCCGTTGCCGCGGATCCAGACCTCGATGGAGTCCAGGTGGCCGATGTCGCGGGAGGCCTTCGATATTCGGGTTCCCATCAAAACGTATTCGGGCCAGTTGGCGCTGTACTTGATGTGGAGGGCTTTGCCGTTGCGGCCTTCGTCGGCATCTTCAATCGCCTTCATATTGTTATGGAGTTGGATGGAATCCAGGTTCTCGGTGACTTTGGTCCCCAGGTACCAGGAATTGGGAATGAGGGGTGGCTGCAGGTCGTTCTTTTGTGAATCGTTCTCGAAGCCTATGATAAAGGCGCTGTTGAGCTCCTGCATGACGGAGTCGCTCATGCCCGCCCAGACATCGGCGTTCTCGAAGGTACGTGCAGTGGGGTTGCCCCACTTGAGGGTCCAAGTGCCGGCGGTGTCGGCGGGTTTCTCGATGCGCACGTTCACAATGCCGCTTTGAACGGTGGTGCTCCAGGTGTCGATCTCGATGGGCAAAAGTTCGCCCTCGGCGTCATACAACCTGAGGTCGGAACCGTCGTTCTTGGCGGTGGCGAAATCGAAGGTGGTTGCGTCCAGGCGGATGGTGACGACCATCGGCAAGGTGATGGGCTTCATCCAGTCGGAGATAAGCTTCGAGGGGGCGATGCTACGGGAGTAACGCCACGGATCCTGCAGTTCTTCCATTTCATCGGGAGTCTTGAGGGTCTCGAGGAAGAGCGTGTCGGCGGGTTCCACCTTGATGCTGGCGACGCCGGCGACGGTCTGGTCCTGAGGAACCCACGCCAATATGTCGACACTACCCGAGGGAACGTCGTTAATGGCGAAGTGCCCAGTGGAGTCGGTCTTTTGCACCATGTCGACGCCTTTCACAAAGACCCAGGCGTACTTGGCGTTTTGCGGCAAAGCCACCCAGCCGTCCACGGAACCGCGGGCGTTGAGCGCGATGCTGTCGTTGGTGAACACCGGGGAGAGTTTGTTCAAATTGTATTGCGTCACGACGGCGGAATCGCCCTTGACAAGCTGCAGGGTGAACGAGCCTTCGGGGTGGTTCTCGATGCGGACCCAGCCGTTCTCGTCGGTTGTGCCCGAGTATGTGTATTCGCTTTCGCTGGCGGCCTTGCTGGTGTCGGCGAGGAACCAGTTGGGCATCACTTTGAAACTCGTCCGCGCGGCGGGGGTGGCGCCGTCAAAGACTCTCACGGCAATGGCGTTCTCGGTCTCGGTGGTGTAGCTTGCTGAATCACCGGAACCGCCGTTGTCTCCGCACCCTGCCCAGAAGGCGACAGGGAACAAGATCAGGAGGATCGCTAAAAGGGATTTTAGGGAAGACTTCTTTTGGTAGAAGTTCATTTCTCGGCCTCCTTTTTGCTTAATGCGACCGGAAAGAATGCCAGGTTCATTTGCATTACGCGGCTGGGGTGCTTGCATTTGTCCACGCGGATTTGGACTTCTTGGCGGAATTCCTGCAGCATGGCCTTGATGTCTTCGAAGCACTGCTGGTCCACCGGCATGGTCAATGTTGAAATGTCTCGGTTCTCGGGGGCGACCTCGCGGAGCGAGCGGGCGCCCACCTTCATGACCTCGGCCTGGAAACTGCGGATGGCATTGGCGCGTTCCTCGCCGCCAATGGTGATGTGCGACTCGGTGAGCGAGACGCGCTTGTCGTTGATGGGCTTGATGAACCCGAGGTCCTTTAAAAGCTGGATGCTGTCCCTGGCCTGATCCTCGCTAATGGGGGGCTCCAGGCTGTTGGCGATTTTTTTGATGTCGATGCGGCCCTGGTTTACCTCGATGACGGCGCGGATGACCGCGGTCCACCACTGGCTCAGGTACTCCAGTTCCTTGTTCTGCAAAAAACGTTTTTTGATGTCTTTGAGGAGTGCCGCCTTCTCCATAATCTCGGCGCGGGTCGTCTCGGACTTGGTGCGCGATGCCGCGAGGAGCAGGTCAAAGTAGGCGGCTGCGCGGTTCTCGAGCCCCATCAGTTTTTTGACGGCAGGGACGCAACGGATCGGGAGGTCGCGCGTTTTTTCGACAAGGCAAAAAACATGGCTTGCGTTCAAGCCAATGGCGGTCCCTAAAACGCTGTAAGAATACCTGGGGTTCTTCTTTTTTCGCTCCAGGTAAAAATCGCGAATGTAGTCGCGATAGTCGCTGTAGTTAAAAATCTGTTTCATACTCCGATCCAACCTTATGGAATAAAATACATTATTTTGCCCGTCCTAGGGGTGCGGGAAAAGTCGTAATTGGTCATTTTTTTATTATTTGTGCAGAGATTTTGGTATTGCCGAGAGAAAAATGAAACAGATTGCCCGCGTTGTTCTTTGCCTTGTTTTGGTGCTCGTTGGGGCCCGCCTTTGGGTAAAACAACGGGCTCAAGACGAGGCGTTCAATAGGCACGAGTCCCTGATTGCCGAAGCGACGGAATGCGTTGAAACGGGTGAGTGGAATTGCGCCGAAAAAAGCATCCGTGCGCTTTTGCAAGAATCCCCCGATGACGAGAACTTGCAAACCCACCTGGCGGGGATCTTGTTTGAACAGGAACGCTATGATGAGTGCCGCGCCTACATTGCCGGGCTCAAATTCAGCAACGAAGAGACCAAGTATTTTGACGGGAAGGCCGCGTCGCTTATTCGTGAAATGGCGGAACTTGGTATTGAACGTTCCATGCACTTTCGCGTCGAGTTCGAGGGGCGGCCGAGCCGAGCCGATGTGATGGAAGCGCTCGCCGTTTTGGAAGTCGCCTACGATTCGCTGACGCACCTTTTTGATTTTAGACCCGATAATAAAATGCACTTGGTGCTGTACCAGTCGGCAGAGTACCAAGGCATGGACAACCGCCCCGACTGGGTGGGCGCGCTTTTTGATGGCAAGCTGCGCGTGCCTGTGAACATGATGAAATACCCCGAAATCTACCGCCCGATTTTGTTCCACGAGTTGACCCACGCCTTTGTGCGCGCCATGACCCGCAAAAACATCCCGCTGTGGCTCAACGAAGGCATTGCGCAGGTGGTGGACGCCTCGCGCAACGGCGAACCGCGCCCGGCAGGACCGGAGCCGAGTATAACGGCGCTCACGGAACCCTTTGTGAAGGAGTCCAGGACCGATGTCGCCGTCAAGCTGTACTGGTATTCGCAAAGGATGGTCGAGGAACTGCTAAAGCGGGACCCCAAGAGCGCCTCTGCCGATTTTAGCACGTTTCGCGATTGCATCCGGGACATTCGCAAACTGGGTGTTGACGAATCGTTGCGCAAGTATTACGGTGTGACCACCGCACAGTTGCTGGAGGCGGTCAAGTGAAGAAAGTTGTTGTTTTGGCGACCGGCGGGACCATTGCCGGTGCGGGCGAACCCGGAAAAAACGTGGGCTACAAGTCCGGCGCGATTGAGGCGGCGGACTTGGTGGCGGCTGTCCCGGGGCTTGCGCAGGTGGCGCAGGTGAGCGTGGAGCAGGTTTGCAACATCAACTCGGACGACGTGACCTCGGCGATTTGGCTGCGGCTATTGTCGCGTATAAAAGAGCTGGCGGTAAAGCCCGATGTGGACGGCGTCGTGATTATGCACGGCACCGACACCATGGAAGAGACTGCGTGCTTTTTGGCGTTGACCCTTGATGTGCAAAAGCCGGTGGTGCTTACGGGCGCCATGAGGCCGGCGACGGCTGCCGAACCCGACGGCCCGACGAATTTGCTTTTGGCGGTGAAAGTCGCAGTAGGCGGCGTGGCAGCGGTCGCGGGCGGCACTGCGAGTGGCGGGCGTGTCCTGCTCGCTTTTGCGGGCAAGGTGATGGATGGCCTCTCTGCGCAAAAAATCCACGCCAATGCGCTTGACGCTTTTGTCGGGATGCCTGTGGGCGTTGGCGCGTTACCGCATTTTGAATTGGATGGCGTTGCGGAACTCCCGAAGGTGGCCGTCCTCTATTTTAATGCCGAGGCCGACCCGGCACAGGTTGCCTTTGCCGCAGGGCGTTCCGAGGGCATCGTCGTCGCGGGTGCCGGGGCGGGCGAGTTCAGCGAAGCCTGGATTGCCGAAATCAAAAAGTGTGTAAGTGGCCCTGGCAAGCGTGTTCCCGTGGTGGTCTCGACGCGCATCAGTAACGGCGAAGTCGTGCCCGAGCAACTATTGGTTCCTGGTACGGTTGCGGCATACGCACTCCCTCCGGCAAAGGCGGCGGTCCTTTTGCGGCTCGCCTTGACCCAAACGCAAAATCCTGGTTCAATCCAAAAGTTCTTTAAAAAATTTGTGGTATAAGAAAGATGAAATTCTTGATTCAACGCGTCACCAAGGCGCAGGTCGATATTGACGGTCAGACCGTGGGTAAAATCGACGGCAAAGGTTTTTTGGTGCTTATTGGTGTGGGTGAGGGCGACACCAAAGAAGTGGCAGACCGCATGATCCGCAAAATGATCGCCCTCCGCATTTTTGCCGACGAAAACGGCAAGACGAACCTCTCGATAATCGATGTGAAAGGCTCGCTCCTTTTGGTTTCGCAGTTTACACTTTACGCCGATTGCCACAAGGGAAACCGCCCTACGTTCAATAATGCGGGGAACCCGGCGCTTGCCGAAGAACTGTACAACTACATTGTTGCCGAGTGCAAAAAGGAAGTGGCTGTGGTGGAAACCGGCAAATTCGGCGCCGACATGCAGGTGAGCCTTGTGAATGACGGACCTTTTACAATAATGTTGGAATAGGAGTGGATATGAAATTTTTGTCGATGAAATATTGCTTTAGGTCTGTGGCGCTTGCCGTGGCGGCCGTTTTGCTGATTTCGTGTGCAGGGGCTCGCGATGCCGAAAACGGCGGCTCCGGTGGAGGTAATGATATGGCCGATACGGGCTGTGACGAATGCGGGACGCAGGGCGAAATCGAACTCAAGATTACCGACGAAAAGTTTTACCGCGAGTGGAACCAGGTGGCGTACGGCCGCATGGATTCGACCGCGGTGGTAGGCGTACTCCCTGCCTTGAAGGTGGTGGCGAAACGCCCCGAGAGCTGCAAGATGTGCCACAGCTTTAGTGCCGACGCCCTGGACTTTGACTTGGCACGCATCGAGGACTCGCTCTTTGTGCGGGCGTTTCCCAAGATGCGGCGGGAACTGATGCTCCCCGGCATGCGCCTCCCGGAGGCCGATTCCAGCTATCTGGATACTTTATCTGTAAAGTTCCTGAAGTCGGAATTTGCCGATGGAATCAAGCTGGAGAACGTGGCTCCGTGGGTGGAACGCAACGGGATCGAGCAGACCTTTGCCCGCGAAGTTCCCGCAAAGCTTAAGGATCTGCTGAACGGCATCGCTAGCCGCTATGAATTGCGCTACCTCACGATTCCCGTGTATCTGGAAGTCGAGATGATTCCAGACCTGGGCAAGAGCGGCGGGTACAAGTGGAAAATCGCCTGGAGCCTGTGGGACGCCCGCTATGGTGAGCTCGTGTTCCTCACGTACTCCGAGTTTACGGCGGTCACCACGAGCCGTGTCGCTCCCGAAAAAGAATGGGCGACGCCCTTTGCCCCGCGCTTGTGGAAAATGTTTAACACCGACCTGACCAAACTTGAAAGCCATTAATTAGAGTCTAGTAACTAATAACTCGACACTTCACATTTCTATATTTCCCCTTATGAATACACCCTTTTACGTCTTTATGAAACTCCTGCCGAAGAATGCCGCGAGTCGTGCCTTCGGTGCAGTTACGCGTCTTCGCCTCCCGGTGTTTAGCAAGGTCGCGAGGAACATCTTTGCGAAGCATTACAAGCTCAATATGGATGAGGCGGAATTCCCGCTGGAGCATTACGCAAATATCGGTGAACTTTTTATCCGTAGACTAAAACCGGGGACGCGCCCCGTAGCCGACGCCGAAATCGTCAGCCCTGTGGATGGAGTGCTCTCGCAGACGGGGACTTTTGACGGCAAGCAGGAAATGATCCAGGCGAAGGGCAAGACCTACCTTTTGAAGGACTTGCTCCGTAACGAAGAAATGGCGAAACACTTTGACGGCGGCGCCTTTGCGACGATATACCTCGCCCCGTTCAACTACCACCGCATCCATAGTCCCGTGAAAGGGGAACTGGTGGACGCGAGCTATTGCCCGGGCACTCTTTGGCCGGTGAATGTGGGCAGCGTGGAACGCATCGAGGGTCTTTTTTGCATCAACGAACGCCTCACGAGCCGCATCCGCCTTGAAGACGATTCTGAAATCCTTGTGGTGAAGGTGGGCGCAACGAACGTGGGTCGCATCGGCGTCGTGTACAGTACCGACCTTTTGACCAACGCCGGGATAATCGCCCGCAACGAAAAGCGCCTGGACTGGGAAACCACCGAGAAGGTGACCTTCGAGAAGGGCGGTGAATTGGGCCGCTTCGAGATGGGCAGCACCGTGATTCTCGTGGTCGATAAAAAGATCCGCGAGCGCCATCCCGAAATTTTCAAGGCGTGTGTCGGCAAGCCTGTAAAGGTGGGCGAGGCCCTCTGCTAACCTTATGGTCTCGGTAAAGCGATTTGTGCAAGACGAGCCTGCGCTGTTCAAGGCGTCGCAGGAGTTCGTTTGCCTTTTCGCGAGCTCGCCGGACCCGATTGTGCATGTCGTTTGCAAGGCGAAGGCGGTTCCGCCGACAGTGCGCATTGCCTGGATGCTTTTGGGGACGGTCCTCTTTCAAAACCGCAGCTACCCCGAGATCGTTGCGCTCCTCACGGCGCTCTACAAAAAATTTCCCGCCGAAAAACTATGGACGCTTCCGGTGCCTGGCGGCAAGGAAATCGAGGCGGTGGTCGAGGAAACATTTGGTTCCCGTAACTGGAACCTGTTCGAGAACGTGGCTGGCATCTTTTGGAGCGTGGGCATGTTCGTGCGGCACCACCCTGATTTGGAGGCGTGGGCGCGGGAACGCACCCCGGAGGAAATGTGGCGCGACCTGGGCGAAATCTACTTTATGGGAAAGTCGAACCCGCGACCCAAGGCAAGCGCCGCCGTCTACCGCTTACTCGCACCGGCCCCGCTTGGGCTCGGCATCGCCTGCCGCAGTGCAAAGCGCATGCCGCCGCTCCCCTTGACTATGGGGGCACGCCGGTTCCTCGCCATTTTGGGACCTGCAA
This sequence comes from Fibrobacter sp. UWP2, assembly GCF_900141705.1. NCBI lineage: Bacteria > Pseudomonadati > Fibrobacterota > Fibrobacteria > Fibrobacterales > Fibrobacteraceae > Fibrobacter > Fibrobacter sp. UWP2. Next base: position 174,076 of record NZ_FQYM01000001.1, on the reverse strand, counting down.
AGGAAGGAGGCTTTGCGGACCTGAACCCCGAAGAAAAGCAGAAGTTGGCGAACAAGTACTTTGTGGCGCTTGCGCCCGAGAACCCGTACCTGGGCGCCCACTCGCTCCAGTTTTTTTTGGAGCAGGGGAGCGAGGACTTTATTTGCCGCCAGCACACCAAGCATTGCATCAAGTGCCCGCTATATGAATTTTGCGGCTACGCGGAACACCACGACAAGGCGGGCCTATGCTAAATTTAAACTGTATGTTCCAGAGTCGTTTGCCTTTGTTCGTGTGCCGCTCTATGGCGCTGTTCCTTTGCGGCCTGCTTTGTGCGTGCAACGAAAAGCCGGAACCGCAAATGAACCCCCGCGAACTCTTGTACAAGAATGTGTTCCCCATGCAGGTCCTGGTCAAGGAGAACCCTTCCGACGAGAACATCGCGGCGCTCGTGAAGCGGGTGGACCTTCGTTACCCCATGATGTTGGGCGACACCCTGGACGTTTGCATTCTAGAATTCAAGGGCGACGTCTATGCGCTGGACTATTACATGAACAGCGGTCGTTTCCAGGGGATTGTGCCGATTTTGCGCGGCTCTTACTTGGAGCAGAGCATTCGCTCGGATAAACGCATCTTCATCTTCCGCCACGACAGTTTCCGCCGTTACGAGCGAAGCGACCTGGAAAACTACGTACGTAGCGTGCCGGGCTACCATGGCGGGTTCCCGCAGGAGTTTTTGAGCCTCCCGTTCGAGCATCGCGAGGCCGGCCGTACATCCATCCAGACAAAGGACTTTTTGGGAGTCCAGTCGTACTTCCCGGTGCTGGTGCAGAGCTATCGCGACGCCGATACGCATTGGAATGTGGCCCGCAGCTGGGAGCAGGTTGAGGATTCCGTCTACAACCTGTGGGCGGCGCAGCTCCGGCGGGCGGAACCGCGCGGGGCTTTCAAGAACGTCGAAAACGTCTATTTTAAGGCGGGCGAGGGCGTGAACGGCATGGCGACGCGGCTTCCCGGTGGCCGGGTGGCAGTTGTTTGGGGCTACCTGGACTGGTTTGACTTGGAACGCAAGTTCTTTGTTGCCTCCGACCGCATTTACGAAGCCAGGTATTAATGGTTGTGATGCATACCTTTTTTTATTATATTAAAGTCATGGCTATCGAAAAATTTGCAGAAACTCTTTTGGAAAAGCTCCGCTTCATCACGCAGGCGGAGACGGTTATCGGTCAACCTATCCAGGCGGGCTCGGCTACGGTCGTTCCCGTGAGCCGCGTCTCTGTGGGCTTCGGTCTCGGCGGGCATGCCGGCAAGGGCGAACTCACCGCTTCTGGCGGCGGCGCCTCCGTGGAACCGGTGGCTTTTCTCTACATCAACGGTGAAGATGTACGCATCATGCCCATCAGCAAGGACAGCTCGCTTGTCGGGAAGGTCATGGATATCGTTCCCGACGTGGTGAACAAGTTCAGCAAGAAGACTGCCGCAGAATAAGTGCAGCCTTTCTTTCACGTTCTTTTATATGTCATTCCCGCCTTGTGCGGGCTTCTTCTTTATCAAAAAAGCCTCCGCTTTTGCGGAGGCCTTTTAAAATCAATCGCGTGTTGCGCGGTTAATTAGCCGAGCACCTTCTTTTCGAAGTCGCCGAGGCAGTCGACGAGGGCCTGCACGCCTTCGACCGGCATCGCGTTGTAGATGGATGCGCGGAAGCCGCCGACGGAGCGGTGACCCTTGAGCTGCTGGAGACCACGGGCCTTAGCGAATTCGAGGAATTCCTTAGCGAGATCGTCAGCCTTGTCTGCGGCAACCACGTCCTTGTTGAACACGAACGGAACGTTCATGATGGAGCGGTCTTCCTTAGCAGCGGTACCGACGAACACCTTGGAGTTGTCGAGGGCGCTGTAAAGGAGAGCGGCCTTGGAACGGTTCACCTTTTCGATAGCATCCACGCCACCGAATTCCTTGAGCCACTTGAGGGTGCGGTTCATCACGTACACGGCGAATACCGGAGGAGTGTTGAACATGTTGGCAGCGTCAATGTGAGTCTGGAAGTTGAGCATGGTCGGGATGGTGCGGTTCACCTTACCGAGGAGGCCCTTCTTGATGATGGTAACAGTCACGCCAGCGCAGCTGATGTTCTTCTGGGCGCCACCGTACACAACGCCGAAGTCGGACACGTTGATCTTGCGGGCGAGGAAGTCGGAGCTCACGTCAGCCATGAGGAAGCCGGACTTCGGCTTCGGGAAGTTGTGCCATTCCGTACCGTAGATGGTGTTGTTGGCGGTAACGTGGAGGTAGGTCGCGTTGTCGCTGAGCTTCAGGTTCTTGTCGATGCGGCTGTAGGTTTCGGACTTGGTGTCGCAAGCGGCGAGAGCGTTACCGAACTGCTTAGCTTCCTTGTAAGCCTTGTTTGCCCAAACGCCAGTCAGAGCGTAGTCGGCCGTAGCGTCCTGGTCCAAGAAGTTCATCGGGAGCATGCAGAACAAAAGGGAGCAGCCACCACCGAGGAAAACGATGTCGTAGTCTTCAGGGATGCCCATCAGTTCACGGAGGTACTGTTCCGTCTGGGCGAACATGTTTTCGATCGGCTTTGAACGGTGACTCATGGAGAGAATGCTGATGCCGCTGTTTTCGAAGTCGATGCATGCAGCAGATGCTTCCTTGAGTGCCGGTTCCGGCAGGACGGACGGGCCTGCGCTAAAGTTATAGACCTTGTTTGCCATGGTTGTGTTCCTTTTTTAAGGTTGGACCTTATTCAATTTTGCGTTGCCAAATCTAGAAAAATAATACCCAAGTGGCAATTTTCTTTGAAAAATGAGGGTCTAGGCAAAATACGCCCAAAAAAGTCGGTAAATAAATTTTTCAAAAACGGCGGGGCGATTTCCCAATGTTGTAATTATATTTGTAATAAATAAACAGTATGGAGTTACTATGGCCAGACACACTTTTCCCCAAATTATCATGCTTGGCCTGTTGGCGCTAGGCATTGGACTTGCTTCGGCGCAAACACTAACCATTATCCCCAAGCGCGTAGGCCCCGTGAGCCAGTACGGCCAGTTGCAGGCGGGTAAGGATAACGCTCAAAACGGTCGGATTTACGGCAGCTGCAGGCATTTCCGTTCTAGCGGCCACGAGGTGCAGGTCAAGGGCATGAGCCTTTTCTGGAGTTGTGCTGCAAATCAGCAGCGGTACTGGAAAAAGGATATCATTACGGGACTTGTGGAACGGCAGAATATCCAGCTGATTCGCGCTGCCATGGCGGTAGACGACATGGGCGAGTGGGCCGATGGTCACTATTTTACAAAGCCCGATTTCTACCAGGCCATGCTGGATGAGGCCGTAGAAGCGGCCGTCGAAAATGACATTTACGTGATTATTGACTTCCATTCCCATGTGGCGGCGGACAGTGTCGAGAACGCGAAGTCCTTTTTCAGGATTCAGGCAGAAAAATGGGGCAAATATGACAACGTGATTTTCGAGGTGTTCAACGAGCCGATTTGCACTTCGGGTTCCGTTGGTGACAATAGCGATTGTAGCGAATATGGCGGGTTCATTGGCATGGACGGTATCAAAACCTATGCCGACCAGGTGGTTTCGGTGATCCGCGAGTATTCCGACAACCTGATTATCGTAGGGACGCCGATGTGGGACCAGTACCCGCATGCGGTGGTTGATTATCCGGTTGAGGACCCTCTAGAAAATGACAATATCGCCTATGCGTTCCATTTTTATGCGGGGCGTGACGATGGCACGGCGGCTCATGAGTTTTCTTTGACCTCTAATGCGAATTTCGCAATGCAAAGGGGCCTGTCGGTTTTCGTGAGCGAATGGGGTACGGTCGGCTACAATGGTGGCGGTGTGCCGAGTACCACGTTGAATCCGCAGTGGCAAGCTTGGATGAATTCCCGGAAAATTTCTTCGGCAAACTGGAATGTCGGGAAAAGCGACGATCCCAGCAGTGAATCCGGTTCTGAATACTTTGGATTCAATTTCGATCCCGACAACGCTCCCGATAATTGGACTTATTCCCGCAGTGGCCAGTGGGTCAACGCAAACGTCTTTAACGATTTGCCCGCCACTTACACGGCCTGCGACGACTATGTACCTGCTTCCAGTAGCAGCAGTGGCGGAATCAGTAGTTCCAGTGGTGGGTCTGGAATATACACGCTCATGCCGGTTTACGATTATGCCTACGCTGGTGGTGGGTGGACCGTTGCGAACCCGGAAGGTGAATGGGGGACAGAGGCAACCGTTTATGACCAAGAACTGGGCGATTATTTCTGGGGCTTGAAAAATGTGTCCACGGGAACGGAGGACGGTTATGCCGGTGTAAGCATGAACGTGTTCGATTTGAGCGGATGCCGGACTCTATCGTACAAGTATATCGGTATTGCGCACAACCTGACTTTTGCCAATACTCCTGATGGCGCTGACGTGACAGCGGAATGGTCCATCTCCGGTAGTGACACATGGACGACTCACACGTTCAATATGGCATCGCTATCTGGAATCGATTTGGATAATGCTCTGGATATCAAGTGGCAGGTTCCTGGTGGTGAAAACGGAAACCTCTACGTCAAAGAAATCCAGTGTGTATTGGATGGAGGTTCCAGCAGTTCCAGCGTCGGTGAGGAAAGTAGTTCCAGCGTTGAATTGCCCATAGTGGCAGAACCCACCACCAATACGGAACTGTTTGACGACTTCGAGGATGGGGACTACCGTCCGCTGTGGGGTGATATTGGAAACTTCTGGAACGAAACGGATGAAATTGGCGGTGGCGCTTCGATGGCGGAATTGTCCATTGTAAAGGGAAACAATTCTTCCCATGCTTTGCAGATGACCTACTCCCTGGATGTGGGTACGTACCCATGGGGCCCTCCCTATGCATCGATTTCTACCAACGACTTCATGGACTTGAACCTTTCGCAGTGTTCGGAGGTTCGCTACGATTACAAGGGTGCTGCCCACAGTTTCCGAGTGAAAGTTAGTGAGACAATGAACAACTTGCTCGACATGGGCTGGGGATTCCCCACTTTCGTGGTGGGCGATTCTAGCGCATCGTGGCAGACCGTGACAATCCCTGTTGCCAGTTTGAGACAGCAATGGACGGGCAATAGCGGCAACTGGGTGGATATAGAAACGATCCTCCCGTATGTTAACGGATTTGACTGGCGAATTGACGGTAAAGATGTGGACGATGTATCCAGTGGCACTCTTGCCATCGACAACATTCGTTGCATTGGCCTTGCCGAAACCCCGTACTACACTGTAACATTCAAGAATGGCGATGAAGACTATGAAGTAAAGAGCTGGGCTGCAGGTTCCAATGTGCCCGACCCGGCCGGGGTGCCCGCCAAGGCGGCCGATGCCCAGTACACCTATGTTTTCGACTATTGGACATGGTACGAGAATGAATGGGGGTATCCGACAAGGCTCGTTGTCGGTGAAGCCACTTACGAGGCCGTTTATACTGAAATTACGAATGCCTATACCGTTACCTTCTTGTTGGACGATGGCGAAACGGTTTATGGACAAGTGGAAGGTGTGGAATACGGCACTCCTGTTTTGAGTGTTGCGCCTCCAGATCCGGCCAAGGAAGCCGATTCGCAGTTTACCTATAGGTTCAACAGCTGGGATCCCGCGATTACTGGCGAGACGGTTGTGACGGGTGACGTTTCCTACACGGCGAACTTTACGACGTCCACGAACTTGTATTCCGTCACTTTTGTCGACGATGATGATACTCCGTTAAAGGGTGCTGTGGAATATCCTTATGGCACTCCGGTTGACCAGATTGATGTTCCCGTTGTCGGCGATAAGGGCTCGCTAAAGTTTGCTGGCTGGGAACCGGGACTTGCTCCGGTCACTAGGAACGTGATTTACAAGGCGCTCTATACAGACAAGATTGTCATCACTTGGAAGGATGACGACGGTTCTGTGTTGCGCCTGGATTATGTTGATGATGGCGATATGCCGTACTATGGCGAAGATCCCGCAAAGGATCCCACGGCTGAATACACTTATACCTTCGACAAGTGGACTCCCGCGGTGGTTGCCGCTACGGAGAATGCGACCTATACGGCCTCGTATACAAGCGTGAAGAACAAGTACGACGTGACATTTGTGGCCGAGCATAACCCCGATGCGAACATCACTGTTTCCAAGGAGTACGGAGAAGCGGTCGCATCGTTTGCTCCGCAGGTCGATGGCGCCGTGACCGCCGAATACACCTATGAATTTGACGGCTGGACCCCCGCCATTACCGACGAAACTGTCGTAACGGGTGAAGCCACTTACACGGCCAAGTACAAACAGGTCAAGAACAAGTATGAGGTTTCCTTCGTTGGCGATGACGGAGTCAAGGGACTTCCGGCGGCTCGGCTTGTGGACTATGGCACGGAAATCGCAACTCTTATCCCGTCTACAGATCCGTACAAAGATCAGACTGTGGCAAAGACCTACGAATTTGACAGGTGGGTGGTCAAGGTTTCCGATACCGAGGATATGGAACTGGCCGAAGGTGCGGTCCTTGTTGCCGGTATGACCCTCAAGGCTGTGTTCAAGGAATTTGATCGCAGGTATGTAATTACCTTCGTGGATTACGATGACACTCCGCGTTGGGGTGGCGGAACCCTTTATACTTACGGTACGGCTGCCGCCGACATTGTCAAACCCGACGACCCCTCTAGGGACCCTGACGACGAGTTCAGCTACACCTTTGCGGGCTGGACCCCCACCGTTACGGCTGTGACGGGCGAGCAGATTTACAAGGCTGCCTATACGCAGACGGCTTTAGTGGGCACCACGTATACAGTCGCTTTCACAGGTGATGCGGATGTTACGGGTATTCCCTCCAGCATGACTGTGGAAGAAGGAACCCTGGTTTCGACCTTGCTGCCTTCCGCGAATCCCGGCAAGCCGCAGACGGATGAATTCACCTACACGTTCAACAAGTGGGTAGTGGTGAACGGAACTTCCGAGACGGATTTGTCCGCCGGTGCCACGGTGACTGGCGACCTGACGCTGAAAGCGGTGTTTACGTCCGTCACCCGCACTTACTCAGTGACCTTTGCCAGCGAAGTCGGTGTGACGGGACTCCCAGCTGCCGCGACGGTCGAATATGGTGTAGCGGTTTCGACCTTGCTGCCTTCCACGAATCCCGGCAAGCCGCAGACGGATGAATTCACCTACACGTTCAACAAGTGGGTAGTGGTGAACGGAACTTCCGAGACGGATTTGTCCGCCGGTGCCACGGTGACTGGCGACCTGACGCTGAAAGCGGTGTTTACGTCCGTCACCCGCACTTATTCAGTGACCTTTGCCAGCGAAGTCGGTGTGACGGGACTCCCAGCTGCCGCGACGGTTGAATATGGCGTAGCGGTTTCGACTTTGCTGCCTTCCACGAATCCCGACAAGACACAGACGGATGAATTCACCTACACGTTCAACAAGTGGGTAGTGGTGAACGGAACTTCCGAGACGGATTTGTCCGCAGGTGCCACGGTGACTGGCGACCTGACGCTGAAAGCGGTGTTTACTGCAACCGTGCGCCGTTACGAAGTGGTGTTCCTGGATTACGATAACCGCCCGCTCACGGATCAAACATCCTATGCCTACGGTACGCCTGCGACCGATATCACTCCTGAGGCCCCCACCAGGGAAAACGACGCACAATACTCCTACACTTTCGCGGGCTGGAGTCCCGCCGTTACGATGGTGACGGGTGAGGCTACTTACACGGCAACCTATACGTCCACGGCACTGCCGGCAAGCTCCAGTTCAGAGGAACCTGAATCTAGCAGCAGCGTGAAACCTGTGGAATCTTCCAGCAGTGATACACCGGTTGTATCTAGCTCTAGCGAAAAGCCTGTTGCCTCCAGCAGCAGCGAGACTCCCGTTGTGTCAAGCAGCTCCAAGACGGAAAAACTATCTAGCAGTTCTGCTGACAAGACGAAGTCTAGCTCCAGCAAGGACGACAAATCCAGCAGCAGTGGCAAGGCCGACGGATTCTATCCGACGGTGGTAGGCGTGAACATGTTCTTTGCCCACAACGAGCTGACGGTTACCGTACCGCAAGCGTCGGAAGTGAAGGTCCTGGTGTTCGACATGCAGGGGCTCCTGCAGGAACATTACGTGGGCTACTCCGCCGGAGACCATGTGGTATCCCTCGGACATCTGAACAAGGGCGTCTACATTGTGCGGGTGGCAAGCGGGAGCGCCGTGAAGACCCAGCAGGTAATGATAAAGTAGGGCTTGGTTTCCTACAACTTCAAACAAAATCCCGGCCTTTTCGGCCGGGAGTTTTTCTGTAGGTGAGTTTGATCTGTAGGCACGAAGTGTCGTTCTTTAGTCTAACTTACACTCCGAGGGCCTCGATGGCCGACTTGTACTTTTTGAGCCTGAACTTGGTCTTTAGCTCCCGCCGTTCTTGACGGTGGATGTACTTGTCTTCGAGTAGCACGTTGAGGATTGCCGATTTGGCCTTGGCGGCAATCGGGTCGGTCTTGAGGGTCGTCACGAAGTTCACGAATTCCTTTTCGCGGGCTTCGTAGGTGGCCTCCTCGGCGGGTACGCCCTGGGCCATGAGCTTGCAGCTGTATTCGTCGATCCAGCTCTGGTTCTTGTGGTAGGTCATCTTCTGGATGCGTTCGACCATATCTGCCGGTACGCCCATGGCAATGACTTCTTCGGGAGTCTTCTTAGTGGAAGCCGTGGTGATGTCTTGCAAAATGGCGAGCGTCTGGACCTCTTCGGGTTCGCCCTTCTCCTTAAGGTAGTCGGCGACGTTCTGTAAAAAGTCAATGTAGGGACCACCGGCCTTGTCTGTCTGGCCCTTGTGGACTTCAGATGCAATCTTGTATGCGTCAGCGTAAGAAATCATGTTTGTCCTTTATTAGACTCCTGTATACACGGGAGAGGTTCACTCTCTCAATATAGATAATATGAAAAACAAAAAGTGTTTTTTAAATGTTTTTTTTGACCATTTAGCCCTTGCGGATATTGATGTCGATGGGGTCGCGGGTAGTAAAGCGGGTGCGTCTGCCAAAAATGTACTGGTCAAAGCGTCCCTGCATTTCGCGCTTGTCCACAAAGTCCTTGGTGCACTGGATGGCGTCGCTCAGTTTGCTGCAACTGGCACCCCCGTCAAAGTCCACTTCGGCGAGGCTCAGGGCGGTGTTCAGCTCGGATGATCCCCGCAGAATCTTGAGGTCTTCGCGGATGGAGTCGAGCTTTTCGTTCTGTTTTTGCATTTCCCCACAAATGCTGTTCAATGCAGCTACAATTGCCTGGGCGTTTTCGTCTGTCATATAGGTTCCTTTGGTTTGGCGCCCAGCCATTGGTCGTGCCGGACTTTTATAAGAATATATAATAAAAAACGGCCCCGTGGGGCCGTTTTTTTGAACTGTGAGGAATGTCAAGCTTAACAGGCGAAATTCTTGCCCAGAATGGCAGAGACATTCCGGAGGATTCCCTCGGCCACGTCGGGTTTGTTCATAGAGTACACGTGCACGTTCGTGATGCCGTTCGCGTAAAGGTCGATAATCTGGTCGCTCGCGTAGATGATGCCCGCCTGCTTCATGGCCTCGGGATCGCTCCCGAACTTGTCCACAAGTGACTTGAAGCGCTGCGGCATGAACGAGCCCGAAAGCTTGATGGCGCGTTCCACCTGGTTCGCGTTCGTGATGGGCATGATGCCGGGGAGCACGGGGCAGTTCACGCCCGCATCGCGCAGCTTGTAGAGGAAGCTGAAGAACAGGTTGTTGTCGAACACCATCTGCGTGGTGAGAAAATCCGCGCCTGCGTCGACCTTTTCCTTGAGGTGCTTGATGTCTTCGGCCTGGTTCGCGCTCTCGGGGTGCTTTTCGGGGTAGCAGGCCGCGCCGATGCAGAAGTCCGCGTCGGCAGCCTTGAGCTCGCGGATGAGTTCCACGGCATAGTGGTAATCGCAGTTGTCGCGCCCCTTCTCGATGAGTTCCGGGGTGAGGTCGCCGCGGAGTGCCATCACGTTCTTGATGCCCGCCGCCTTCATGTCTTCGATGCGCTGGTGCACCGTCTCCTTGCTGCTCGAGACGCAGGTGAGGTGCGCAAGCATCGGGATATTGAACTTTTCCTTGAGGTTTTTAGCGATATCGAGGGTAAAGTGGCTCACGCCGCCGCCCGCGCCGTAGGTGACGCTCATGAATGCGGGGCCAAGCGCCGCGATGGCTTCGGTGGCAGCCTTCACGTTTTCGAAGCTCGTTTCTTTTTTAGGGGGGAACACTTCGAAAGAAAGACTCATCTTGTCTTGCTTCAGGATATCGATAATCTTCATATAGCCTCTTGGGTCTTAAACATTTTCTGCAGGTCGAACCAGCTGTCGTGGTTTATGCAAATATTCTAATACATGCATAAATATAGATAAATTTATGGGACGTGGCAACGGTCCCTGTCGTCCATTGAAGGAATTGGGTTATTTTTCTATATTGGGCGGACACGCTCGCGTAGCTCAGTTGGATAGAGCAGCTGCCTTCTAAGCAGCGGGTCGTGGGTTCGACTCCCGCCGTGAGTACGAAAAGGGCCCCCTTCTGGGGGCCCTTTTCGTACTCACGGCGGCGAACTTGTGCCTTATTTCTTCAGCATCTTGTTCAGCGTGGCGCGGAGATGGTTCATGTTAGCCTCGTTGAGCGTCTCGTAGCGGTAGAACGTCCCGTCTTTCTGTACAAGGTAGACGACCGGGATGTAGCCGGTGCCGTAGGCTGGGCCGAACTTGCCGTTCGCGTCCTGGAATACCGGGATCACCACGTGGAACTGGTCGATGAACATGCGGATGTCGTTCTTCTTGATGCCGCCGCCAAGTCCGATAGCGATGCCCGTCAGGCCGTCCTTCTCGTATTCCTTCATCAGGTCCTGGATTTCGGGCATGTGGCGCTGGCAGTGCGGGCACTTGGGGCTGAAGTAGTAGATGAGCAGCGGCCGCTTGCTGAAGTGGCTGAACAGGATGCCCGGGTCGCTGATGCCTGTAAGCGGCACGGAGAAGTCCATCTTCATGGGCTGGTTGGTGGTTGAATCCATCATCAGCGGGATGTCGGCCACCTGCGGTTCGGGGGCCAGCTGTGCGAAGGTTATCGTAGAAGCGACAGTCAAAAGGGTCAGAACACGTTTAGCAAAGCGCATGGATACTCCTAATTTCGGCGGGACCATTCTGGTCCTTATGGAATGTAAAATATCAAAAAACAACGCGGGAAGTGTCACGAAAATGCAAAAATGCGCTTTTTTGTCGCAAAAAGGGGATTTTAATCACATTTTTGGTGAGGGTAGGTGGAAAAAGTGGTTGGCGGAGCGTTAAGGGTGTATTGTTGAAAAATTGCAAAGATCTTTTTACGGTGGGAAATGGCTCAAAAATGTCGGTAAATCCGTTTATATGTAAGGGTAGGGACGTCCCCCTATTCCGCCAGGCGGAGGTCCATCCGTTGAAAAAGATAAAATGCACTAATGAATCGGAAAATAAAAACAAAATCTGTAATTATGCAAGTTGCGCTTTCTGAACGGGAAAAAATTGTGCAACCTATTGACAATTATTGTTCTAATATATATAATATATATATGATTTTTGAGTGGGATGAGGATAAAGCCAAGAAGAATTTTGCCAAACACAAGGTGACATTTGAAGAGGCTCAGACTGTATTCTATGACGAAAACGCTCTCTTGCTTGCTGACGAGAAACACTCTGACGATGAGGATCGATTTGTTTTAATGGGAATGTCGTCAATGATGAACACCTTGTTAGTGTGTTTTTGTGAACGTGGTTCGGAGACCGATGAGATAATCCGCATTATTTCATCTCGAAAGGCGAACAAGAAAGAAACTGAACAGTATTGGAAGAAAAGGAGGCCGCTATGAAGAAAAACTATGATTTTAGTAATGCGGTGAAAAATCCGTATGCGAAGAAATTGAAAAAGACGATTTGCATAAATATTAGTGAGTCGGTTCTCGCTTACTTCAAGGAACTTTCGGAGAAGACCGATATTCCTTACCAGACGCTGATTAACATGTTCCTTGCCCAGGCTAAAGCAGAAAAGATGGAACCGAAATTTGTTTCCGGGGCCAAGCGCCCCCGCAAGAAGCAGGTTGCGTAAAAAGATCTGTTTGCGAGATTGCATCTCGCATCGGAATAGCGAGATTGACAAAAGTTTCACGATGTTCAACTTTTGCCCTTCGGGTTACGCCTGGCGGCGTAATCTCTAAATCGCCTAAATTCACTGCGTTCAAATGGCGATTTAGTCGAACTCACTTCGTGAGTTCTCATCTCGCGTATAATTCCGATACGAAAAAAGCACCCGCAAGGGGTGCTTTTCGTATCGGAATAGCGAGATTGCCAAAACGTGCACTTCGTTTACGTTTTGCCCTTCGGGCTTGCCTGCAACTTTGTTGCAGGTCAAGGCCTCCCGCGTCGCGTTTCACTTCGTTCCGCGCCGCGGTAGTCGAACTCACTTCGTGAGTTCTCATCTCGCGCTATATTCCGAATAAAAAACGAAAAGGACCCCTTGGTGGGGTCCTTTTTCGTTTTATCGGAATAGCGAGATTCGAACTCACGACCTCTTGCTCCCGAAGCAAGCGCTCTACCAGGCTGAGCTATATTCCGTTCTAGTGGGCACAATTATAGTTAAAAATCGGGGATTATCAAAGGGGTAAACGGCTAATTTTTCGCTTTTTTGGCGACAGAGGGGCGGGGTTTGCCAATTTTCATGATGCTGGAGCCCGCATTGTCGGGCTCCACCTTGTAAAAAACGACTTTGTTTTTCCACTCGGACCGGACCTTTCGGTCGATGATGTGTTTCACGTTGCCGTACTCAGGGTTGCCGCCCCCGTGGATGACCCGGAGTACGGAAAGCCCTGCGATGAGCAGGTCGTCAATGCGACGTTCTACAGCCTCGGCTGCCTCGTCGGCGGTGAACCCGTGCAGGTCGATTTCGTCCTCGGGCATGGGGAGCTCCCAGGCGGAGGGGCTGCGGCGCATCTTTTTGCCGCGGGTGAGGCGCGCCTTCGGGTTGGCGGCGGCCTCGTCTTCGGCCTGCTTTTTCAGGAGGGCGTCCTTGTCCTCCATGCGGTGGTTCGCAATCCACTGGAGCTGGAATTCTTCTTCTGCGTTGTATCCCATAGTTCAAAAATAAAAATTAAGAGTTGTTCTGTGTTGTAAAGTTCCTGTGGTAATTCCAGCACCACTGCTCGGGGTGGTCGGCGATCCAGGACTCGATTTCTTTTGCAATGCTCTGGACCAGTTCGTTTTGGTCGAACCGGGGCGGGTAGTATTTCTCGAAACGCACGACGTGCTCGCGGCGCTTGCCCCCGTGGGGGCCGGTGACGGTCTCGCTAAAGGTGCGGAAGGTGACGACGCCTGCGCCCATTTGGTTCGCCTTGACGGCGAGCCTCAGGTAGATGGTCGTGTCGCGACCGAATAGCTGGACGAGGTTCCCCTTGGTGTTGCGGGCCTGGTCCACGACCATCGCAATGATCCCCTTGGTCTTGAAGAGGTTCCGTATCACCTTGCCCACGTCCTCGGGGGAGTACTCGCTCAGGTGCGGGTCGCTGCGCACTTCGCGGAGTGCGCGGGTGAGCCCCCCGCTTTTGAAGGTGTTGGTGACGAGGTGCACGTGCTCGCTGTAGCGGCAGAGGGTGCGGTGCATGTTCTCGAAGGCGCCCTGGTGGATGCTCATGGCGACAACCGGTCCCTGCGCGACGGCGCTTTGGATAACCTGTTCGTTTTCGTAACGCACGCGACGGGTGGCGCTCGGGATGCGGGCGAGCAGGCGGTAGCTGTCGATGCCGTTCCAGTAGAGCGACTTGAAGACATCGCGGGCGGTTACGCCCGGAGTGCGCTCGCTGAAACCGCATTTTTGTAAGTGCCCAATGACGCGTCCGTAGGCGCGCTTCATGTGCAGCGCTTTGTACACGGGGTGGACCAGCACGAAGAGTGCCGCAAAAAATGGGTCGGGCAGGCGCAGCAAACCGTGCAACAGGAACTTGTATGCAAAGTAGGGCATGGTCGGCGCTCGGCCAAACGTTAGGCGTCAAATTCCCAAATGTTGCGCCCGAGTTCGCGTTCGAACAGGCGGCGGGAGAGGCCTTCGCCCGCGTAGCTCAGGGTGGGGGAAACTTCGTAGAGCTTGTGGGGGTCGATTTCCACGTGCGCCTTGCGGAGCCACTCGCGGTGAAGCTTGCCAATCATCTCGCGGGCGGTTTTCGGGCTGTCATTGCCTTCGGCGTTCTTCACGGGGCTGAACTCCTCTTCGCGGATGACGCCGAACGGGAGCATGCTCCCGAGGAGCGGGAAGGCGTCAAAGAGGAACTGCTCGAACTTGAAGCACTTTTCGATGCCGCAGACGGTCTTGCGTGCGGTGTGCCACGGGAGCTTGCCGGTTTGCAGCTTGCGGAGTCCGCTGATTTTGAACAAGTGAACGGCGATGTTGCCGCCGTCGTAGGTGAGGCTGCCGTCGGCGTTAGTCATGTCGCGAAGGTTTTCGGGCAAATCGCTGTATTCGACCACGCCGGGCTTGTTGTTTTGGAAGGCGAAAATGCCCACCTTCTCGCCCGGGCCTGCCTTTGCGACCACCTTGGATGCGCTCACAGCGCGTCCGTCGGCGGCGAGCGCCCCCACAAAGGCTGGGTCGCAAATGCGGCAGAGGGCGTTGTCCACACTGTAGAGGAACACGTACTGCACGCCGCGTTCCACGAGCCAGGCGAGCGTGCCGCTCTGGGAAAGGGCGCGGAAGCAGCCTCCGTTGCCGTCGGGCACGAGGGCGAGGCGGTTGTTCTCGTCGACAACGGCCTTTCCGTTCGGGTTGAGGGCGCAGATGGTGCCCTGCTCAAAGAAGCGGATGTCGTCCTTGTTCATGCCGAAGTAGTCGTGTTCCCTGAAAAAGTTCACGGTCGCTTCATGGTTCAAGGGGCTCGTCATGATGCACCACGGGATGGCGTGCCCCACCTGCGCGGCGAGGTTCTGCAAACGTTCCGCCTGCAGTTGGAAAAGACTCTTGTGGCTCGGGAGCCCGATGTCGAACATGCCCTTGGGACCGTTGAACCCGAGGCGCGAACCTTGACCGCCCGCAACGAGGAATGCCGCCACCTGGCCCTTGCCGAGGAGGATTTCGCCGGTCTCTTTCCAGTAGTCGTAGCGCAGGTCGTCTGAGGCGATTTTAAAGGGCATCGGCTGGATGTCGCTTGCCACGTTGTCGCTCAGGGAGGCGCTGGATTTTTCTTCGTAAATGCTTTGGAGCGCTAGCCAGTCCTGGCTTGCGATGTCGCGTTCCAGCAAGGCGCGGGCATCCCCGCTCAACGATTCCAGTTTGGCGGCCAGCTCTTGCTGCCCCGCCGCATTCAAAGTTTCAATGATGTCCATGCCTTGATTACCTAATGCCGAAGAATATCACCATGCTCACGATGAGCGCGAAGATGCTCACCAGGTGCATGCGCCACACGATCTTGGAGTTCATGAGCGGCTTGCTCGGGAACTTGCCTTCCCATTTTTTCTGGTAGTGGTGGTGCAGCGGTGCGCAGAGGAAAATCCTCTTGCCGGTACCTGTAGTCTTCTTGGTGAACTTGAACCAGGTTATCTGCAACAGCACTGAGCAGGCTTCTGCGATGATGATGATGCACACGATGGGCAGGAACAGCCCTGCCTGCACCAAGATGAACATGATGCCGATGGCCGCGCCAAAGCCCACGGAGCCCGCGTCGCCCATGTAGATTTCGGCGGGAGGGCTATTGAACCACAGGTAGGCGAGCAGCGCACCTGCGATGGACAGCGCTATCGGGAAAAGTTCGTCGCAGCCCGGAAGGTACGGGACGCTCAGGTACTGGCTGAAGATGAAGTTGCCGCTCACGTAGGCGACAAGTCCCACGAAAATCATGCTGGTGAGGATGGGCACCGAGACGAGGCTGTCGAGGCCGTCGGTAAAGTTGGTGCCGTTCGCGCTTGCGGCGATGACAAACGTCATGAAGGCGACAAAAATCCAGTTGGGCAAGTGAAGCTGGAATACGTCGATGGGGCAGAAGGGGATGGTGAGGTCGCCCTTGAGTTCGGGAATGAACTTGTAGCAGAAAATCGCGACGACGAGACTGAACAGAAAGTAGAGGAACAGGCGCAGGCTGCTGGAGATGCCGTCGGCCTTGTCCATGTAGTCGGCGGCCTTGAGCTTACCGAGCTTGATGAGACGCTTGGCGCGGACTTTCGCAATGTCGTCGATGGCCCCCACGGCAGAGAACAGCGCCAAGATGACGAGGGTCGATATGGTATAGCCGTTCATCTTGCACACCAGTAGCGACACTATTTCGACCACGACCACCAGGAGGAGCCCGCCCATGATGGGAGGCGACTTGGACTTGCCGTCCTTGTCGAAATCGGAGGTGGCGTCTAGCCCTTGTAAAAGCCGGATGTACTTGGGCATGAAGAAGAGCACGAGGACGATGGAAAGCATGGCGGCGACGCCGGCACGGAACAGGCGGCCGTCGAAAAGGTCAATGCTAGTAATATGGTAAAGCCAATGGCAGAGCATTTTTTACAGATTTTGAATGTGAAAAAAAGTTGTTTCTTAAAAAATAAAATAAAAAGGCGTTTTTGTTCCGGCAGAAATCCATATTTGCTAAATTATGACGCATGAGTGAATTCCACATAGAATGCCCCCATTGCGGCTCCAACTTCGAAGTGCAGTTGAACGGAGAACCGTCAAACATGATGGTTTTCCCCTGCGCCCGTTGCAAGACGCCGCTCATGTACTACCACGGCCAAGTGCTGGAATTGGACCGCGAGGAGTTCGCCGGCCTGCGTGAACGCCTTTCCAAGGTGCTGAACGTCGTCATGAAGCAAGAGAGCTCGGTCAGCGAGGTGGCGGATTCGCTCAAGAAGATGGTGGACGCCTCGAACTCCTTGGCGGCCGAACGCGAGAAGGCGCAGCCCTCCATTTCGGACGACGCCCTGGCTCAGCTGGAGAAGGACCTCGCCGAGATGGATGCTGATTCCTTCCTCGAAAAGCTTTGATGTAGCGGTTGGGTTCGATGCTTGAATTTTTTGTAGCGGCGCTGGTGGTGGCAATTGCCCCCGGTCCAGACAACCTGTTTGTTTTGGCGCAGAGCGCCACATACGGGGCCAGGTCCGGCTTTAGCGTGATTTGCGGGCTATGCACGGGCATTTGCGTGCAGGTTTGCCTGCTGATTGTCGGCGTTTCTGCCCTGATTGCCGCAAGCCCGGTTGCGTTCTTTGTTCTGCAGTGCTGCGGGGCGGCGTACCTGCTATACCTCGCGTACAAAAGTTTCCAGGTCCGCGCCGGCGTCGTGAATTTAGACGAGAGTGGAGAGACGAGAGACGAGAGTGATGCTTGTAGCGAGATGCGCGCGGAATCCGCTAGTGTCATCCTGAGCGGAGAGCGAAGCTCGGAGTCGAAGGATCTAGGCCCGAGTGGAGAATCCGCGGGCCTCCCGTTCCACAGGCTCTACCTGCGTGGCATCATCATGAATCTCACGAACCCGAAGGCGGTTCTTTTCGCGCTTTCGTTTATCCCGCCCGCGGTCAAGATGGAACGCCCGCTGAGCCCGACGCTCCAGATGGTGATTCTCGGCGGGGAATTCATCGTGGCGACATTTATCGTATTCGGCTCCATCGCACTCCTCGCCGGAGCGGTCAAGAAATTCATGCTCAATAGCCCGAAGGCGAACCGCAACCTCAATTGGTTCAGCGGCTGCGTGTTTATCGCCCTCGCCATCGCGCTGTTCGCGCTATAGCTGCTTCTCAATCAATTTCAGGATTTTCTCAATCGCCGCTTCGGGCGCATCGCTGGTATCGCCGCCGGCGGCACGGGTGTGGCCGCCACCGCCGAATTCCTTCGCAATCGCGTTTACGTCTACGATGTAGTTGCTGCGAAGGCTAATCTTGTACTTGCCATTCACCGGGTAGAGGAACAAGGCCACTTCGGTGCCGCCGACTTCGCGCACGGTATCGATTACGTTGCTGAGCTCCACGGGCGTAACGCCGAAGCGTTCCATGTCTTCGGGGGTGATGTGGGCGTAGACCACTTTACCCCCGAGCCCGAGCTTGCAGTTCTGCATTACGAACCCGGTCACGAGCGTCTGCTTGTAGGTGCGCGTGTAGTAAGTTTCGTTCACGATTTTTGCGAAATCGATTCCCTTCTCGATGAGGTCGCCGACTACTTGCATGGTGCGCTTGCCGGTGCTGCTGAACTTGAAGGCTCCCGTGTCGTGCACGATTCCCAGGTAAAGGCTGTTCGCGGTCTCGCGGCTCACTTTCGCCTTGTCGAGGTTCATGTACAGCACCTCGCATGCGGAACTCGCTTCGGGTTCCACGAAGTTTGCCGTACAGAGGTTGAGCGGGTTAGAAATGTGGTGATCGACATTGATGGTCTTCTTTGCGGTGCGGATGCATTCGGCTCCGTTTGCGCCCACGCGTTCGAAACTCGGCGTGTCCATCAGAAAGACGAGGTCGAATATGCCGTCTTTTTCCTTGGTATAGGTGGACTGCGCGACTTCCGTGCCGCGCACAATCCGGTAACTCTCGGGGAAATTCTCGAGGAATAACTTCACTGCGATTCCCGGGAAGTTGTCGCGGATGTAGTTGTAAACCGCCGTAGTGCTGCCCACGCAGTCCCCGTCGGGCCTCACGTGCCCGAAAATCGCAACCGTTTTCGCTTCGCCCAAGAATTCGTCAATTGTCATGTTCAATCCTTTTTGCGGGGAATATAATAAATGGGAAAGGAAACGCCTATTCTACGACAAGGGATTTGTCGTAAATGTAGTCGACTTCTTCGGGCGTGATTCCGCCGGGGACGAGGTCGAGCTTGGAATGGTTTTCCTTCATGGCGGCGGCGAACTGGTCGCGCATTTCGCGGGAAACCTTGCATTTGCCGATGAGCTTGTCAAGCATTGCGGTGAAATCGGCGGTGCTTTTGAGGTTCAAGAGCGCGAGGATTTTCTGGACGTCTTCGGGAACCTTCTTCTCGCAGACTTCTACGTAGCCGGCAAGGAAATAGCCGACGGCGGGGCCATGCGGCGTGCCCTGATGCAGCGTGAGATCATAGCTCATGCCGTGTGGTACGGAGGTACTCGTGTGAGCGATGGACATGCCTGCGATAGTCGAGGTGAGCATGAGTTTTTCGTAAAGGTTTTCGCTTACGGGCGCGTCGGAAAGGAGCGCTTCCTTGAATTCGCTCCAGAGCTTGAGGCCGTATTCCGGGCACATGCGGTTGAACGCGTTGGAATAGATGTTCAAGATGCTTTCGACCATGTGGGCGAGGGCGTCGACCGCGGTATTGATAATCAGCGTCTTCTTGGCCGAGGCGAGGTATTTGCCGTCCACAAGCGCGAGCGCCGGGAAAATCTTGTGCGGGATGCTCTTTTTCAGTTGGATCTTGTGGTTTGTGATGATGGAGACCGGTGTTGCCTCGGAACCTGTTCCGCAGGTAGTCGGTACGGCGACGACGGGCATGTGATCGAGCGGCTTTTCGGGAGCCTTGTGCATGTTGTCCGCGATGAGATTCGGGTTTGCAAGCAGTAGTGCTGCTGCCTTCGCCGCGTCGATGGCGGAGCCGCCTCCGATGCCGATAATGTAATCGGCCTTGAATTCGCGAGCCTGCTGTGCGGCGTTTCCTACGGTATCTGTTGACGGATTTTCTTCGACCTGGTCAAAAAACTGATATGGAATGTGGCCTGCATCCAGAACGGCTATGACATCGTTCAAAGAACCGTTCTTTTTGGCGGAAGTTCTGCCCGTCATGATGAATGCGCGTTTCCCCATCGCAAGCAGGTTTTGCGCGTGGCTCTTCACGCAGTCCTTTTCGACATAGATATCCGTGGGTACGTAGAAACGCATAGAAAGGTCCTTTTATTCCAAGAACATGGTCATGTAGTAAGGTAGCGTTACTATTTTCCCGACAACGCCTACATTGTTTTCGGAAAGTTTGTAGCAGATGTCTACCTCGTAGTTTTCGTTTTGCAGGACGGTCTTTGCCGACTTGGTTTGCCCCGAAGTTGCCTTGACTTCGATTAATGCTGTTTCGCCAGCAATGGTTTCTACAAAATCTATTTCAAGTCCGGAATCCTTGCGGAAGTAGTATAGGTTTCGCCCCTGTTTCGAGAAACAGTCAGCAACAATGTTCTCGTAAATAGCGCCCTTGTAAAATCCCAAGTCTCCGCTAAGGATTTTGGCAGCACATCCTTTTTCGAGCATCGCGACGAACAGCCCGGAATCCTGCACGTAGATTTTGAACGCGTTTTCAATCTTGTAACCATCCAGCGGAGTAGATATGTTTGTGAGATTATGGCATAGATTGATGATGCCGCAGTCATAAAGCCACTGGATTGCATTCTGGTATGCTTCGGAACGGCCTTTCTTTTCTAATGAGGAATATGTGAATTTCTTGTTCTCTTTGGCGAGTTGCGCCGGAATGGAATCGAATACGCGGTTGATTCTGCCTAGAAGCGTTCTGTCTATTTCCTCGTTTTCGTCTTCGTCAAGGTGCTTGCCGAAATCGTCCTTGTATTCTTCGAGAATATCTTGCTGTTCTTGCCAAACGACGTTCATGTCGTTTGTCTCGACGAAACGGGAAACGATGTACGGGAGGCCTCCCACGCAGAGATATTCCCTAAAATAGCGCAACATGACGTTGTGCGTGGCTTCGCTGACGGGTTTCTTGTTGCTGAAACATTCCTTGAGATAATCAATGACTTTTTCGTCAATGCCCTTTGCCCATAGAAATTCCTCAAAATCCATAGGCTTCATGTAAACAATTCTCTCGAACCCAGTCGGGACACCCTTGCCTTTTTTTTTGTTATACCCTTTTATTCCTAGGAGAGAACCCGTGCAGATGACGTCATATCGACCATCTTCCATAAACGGTTTAATGCTTGCGCGGGCGTTCGCACATTCTTGAATCTCGTCAAAGATGATAACTGTTTTTCTCGGTTCGAAGCGAGCATCGGGAAGCAGGGCCGACAGGTCGATTGTCATGCGGTTGACATTGAAATCGCCGTCGAAAATTTTACGGGCGCTGTCGTTTTCCTTGAAGTTCACATAGACCACATGCTTATAGTGGCTCCTAGCGAATTCAAGTACACTGAATGTCTTGCCGATTTGGCGCATTCCCTTGACGACAAGAGCCTTTTTCTTGCCCCCGCCATTCATCCATTTTTCGAATTCTTTTAGGATTTTTCGCTCGAACATACTCTAAATATACACTTTTTCTAGGGATAAATCAATGCTTTAATGCACTTTTTCGACCCACTTTAGTGTTCTGTATTACACTCTTTCAAGGATGTTTTGAATAAAATGGCGATTTTTGACGAAAAAGGATAATTATGCTTGCTGGTTTAACGGTTGCATTTCGGTGGAAAACTGGGTTGTTTGGGTCAATCTTGTTAAGCGCTGGTTTTTTTCTTGAACGGCGGCTTTTAGGTGTCTTTAAGTGAGGTGAGGATAAATGCTGCTAAAATTAATACTATCCATGTTGCGAAAAAAGCAATGATTCTTATTGTGTCACGACAAATATATGTTAATTTAAATGTCATAATCTGACATTTTAAAAATGCTATAATTGAAGTTGTACTTGACGCTAAATACGCAAGTATATATTTAGAAGTGAGGTTAAATGTGTCTAATTCAGAAATCCCGAAGACATACCGTGATGCGGCGGATGCGTCCTTCAAAAGCTGGAGGCTTTTGAAAAAGTCGAAGAAGTGTGGCTGCTATTATTGCTGCCGCGTATACCCTGCTTCAGAAGTGGTGGACTGGTGCGATGAGCGGGACCGACGTCGGACCGCGTTATGCCCGTATTGTGGAATAGATTCTGTTATTCCCGATGCGTCGGGATGTCCTTTGGATGAAGAATTTTTGAAGAAGATGAAATACTGGTGGTTTGAATCCCATAGTGTGTCTTGTAAAGTGCCTGACAATGTTGCGAAAAAAATCATTGCAATCGGAAAAGAACTTGATTTTCTCCGTAAAGTTTTGCCTAGCGGATATTTTATTGCTGGTTCCGATGGGAAAGTTAAGCTTTTGGGAATTATTGACCCGAATAGCAAAAGCAAATTCTTTCCTGACTTGAAGGATGGGAGTTTGTGAGGATACGTATTTTCTTGGCTCATAAAGAGCTTCTATAACATTTAAGATTTTACCTTTTGTGTTAGAAATTGTCAATAATTTAGTGTATATTATGGTTAGAGGAATAGACTATGAGGATGCTGAAAGACATAATGGAGTTGAAAAACGCTGTTTTTTGCGTTGTTTTGCCTTTTGTGCTTTTTTGGATTGGACTTCTTTGGGGGGCTAGTTCAGGATCGATGCTGGTTTATTTAGTTTCAATGATTCCGTTTTATGGTTATGTTTATTTTGGAACTAATCTTTACGAAAATACGGATTGTAGGAATGCTCTTGTTGCATCGGCGTTTATTGGGGTTGTGTCGCTCGTTTTTGTTATTGTAGCGTATTATGCTGGATTTTTTCCCAAAAGTGACTACTTTTTATTTGTTTTGAGGTCTTCAGTCTTGAATGCTGTTGTTATGATGTTTTTCTCTTTTTGTGGATTGCTGTGCGTGGCGTTCAATATGCGATGGGGAAGTTTGTGGTATAGTTGGCCTGAATCCAAATAAAAAAGATGCTCACTAAATCAACTATTTTGCTAGCCATGTCTTAGTATTTCCTCGGCTCATAAAGAGCCTCTATAAGATTTGACATAAGTTTTTGCAATTTGGAAGAAAAGACGTTAATATAATGTATATTATTGGCATGGAAAAATGGAATGACATTGATTTTAGGTATGTTCCCAAGTCTGTTGTTTTGGGGATGGTTGTTCCGTTTTTCCTATTCTGGTTGGGAATTATTATTTCTGCATTTTGGGGCGGTGTTATTACAAAGTTGGGATGCCTGGTGCCTTTTTATGCATATATGGTTCTTTTGGATTTGTATTTGGACAGTTCGTCTGATTTTTATACAAACGAAGATGGAAGAAAAAAAGGAAAATTGATTTCTTCGCTTTGGGTGATTTCTTATGTTTTTTCTTTTTTGTCGTCTCTCGTTTTTGCCTTTTGTGTTGGTCGGGAATCAATTTTTTACGTGCAATCTTGTATTGCTCTTGTAAATATTTTTGTTTCGGTGCCCATTCTTGTACTATTTTGCAGTGATCATGAATCTAGGTATGCAGGCCCATTCTTGTATTAAAAAGATGTTCCTTAAATGATTGATGATTTTTGGCCATGGTTTATATTTAAACCATGGCTAGTTTGTTTCTGCAAAGAAGCAATAGAAAAAAGTGAGAAAAACGGGAGTGCTACTTCTGAAATTAAAAAAATGGATGTGGAGGCATTAATCCATCATTTTTGATTTTGAGATTGCGTATCGGAAGATCTTTTTGAACGTAAAGTGGTTGGAAAAACCTCTATTACTTCGAAAGCGGTTACGCAATATGTAAATATTGCTAATGCAATAATCTCAAACTTTGATGATTCCTGCATAATAAAGGAACCGCTAGATTCGATTTGAGAACAAAAATGGTATCCGATGGCATAAAAGCCCCAATAGAGGCCGGCGTATATTACATGCTTTACAAATTTTGACGATGTTTTATTTTGCTTTTCCGCATTCATTTTTTTTTCTCGGCACATTAATAGTCTCTATAAAATAAAAGTGAGTTCGATAACAGGATGTTTTAAACGTCTTTGTAATGGAAGATTGCGATATACACAATGGTTGCTGCAAAAGAAGCTGTCAAAGCCAAGACCAACGGCATAAATACAACGGCAAACATATACGCATCAAAAATGACGTACAAGAATAGTGTAAAAGAAACTAAAATAGTTAAAGCTGCTAAAATTAACAGAAACTTCATAAGAAATAATTTACCCTTTTTTCGACACAAAAAGTAATGCTTTCCCTCCGTACATGCATAATATACATTAATCATGATGTCATAAAGTGTCATTTTATGCAGTCTGGTCGCGTCTAGTTTCTTTGATGTCATTGAAAAATCACGTATGATTTGCCCTGACCTTGCGTAAAATTTCTAAATTTTAGCCCGATGAAAATCCTGTTCACAGACCTTGACGGCACGCTCCTGACCGACGACAAGCGTATTTCGGAAACCGACATGCGTTCCATCCGCGCGATGATCGATGCGGGCCACAAGTTCGTGATGACTACGGGCCGGCCGCTTACGAGCGTGAAACAACTGGCGGAACAGTACGGGTTCCTGGAACCGGGATTCTTCCTCGTGAGTTTTAACGGAGGGCTCATCTACGATTGCGGCGAAAAGAAGCCGATTCTCACACGCTACATTCCCGTCGACGAGGTCAAGGCCATCATGGATGCCGCGCACGCCCACGGGATGCACGCGCACACCTACTCGGGCGACCTCGTTGTCTCGGAATACGAGACGGAACAGCTCAAGACGTATTGCCGCCTGATGAAGATGGATTACGTGGTGGTGAAGGATATCCGCGAGTATTACGGCGAGTTCGTCAATGTCGTGGTGAAGCCACCCATCAAGGTGAATATCATTACGCCTTTCGAACATTCTGGCCTCGTGGATTTCCGCACCGAGATGCGCAAGACTACCGAGGGCAAGCTCTTCGACGTGTTCAGCAAGCCCGAGATGCTCGAGTTTTCGCACATGCAGAGCAACAAGGGCGATGCGGTGAAGTTCATGGCGGATTTTTACAAGGTGCCGATTGCCGATACGATTGCGGTGGGCGACGAAGAGAACGATTGCCCGATGATTGAAGCTGCCGGTGTCGGTGTCGCGATGGCGAATGCCTCGCAGGTGGTGAAGGACATTGCCGATTACGTGACGGTAAACGACAACAACCATTCGGGAATTACCGAGGTGATTGAGAAGTTCGTCCCGTAGCATTTTCTATATTTGGGATATGGAAGAAAAACAGACATACCGTGAAGTGATGCCGGGTGAACTCCCGTGCGAAAAGCCGGATTGTGACGGCGTGATGGTCGTTGACCCCGACAACAGCTATAAACTCACCTGCGACAAGTGTGGGCACATTAAAGAGTGATTGATGATTGATAATTGATGATTTATAATTTTACATCATCCATTATCCATTATCAATTATCCATTGCCAAATGTCTTACGAGAACTTGAAAATCGCCTACCCGGACCTTCCTGTCGTTGAACATCGGGAAGAGTTCTTCGAGATGCTCGAGAAGCATCAGGTGGTGATTGTCAAGGCAGACACCGGTTCGGGCAAGTCGACGCAGTTGCCGAAGTTTTTATTAGAATGGTATTCCTCGAAGGGCGAAGCCCGTGCCCATACCACAGAGCGCGAAGCGCGACCTCAGAACCCTTTCAAAATCGGTGTTACAGAGCCCCGCCGACTTGCGGCGATTTCGATTGCGGACCGCCTGCGCGAAGAGTTGAAAGACGAAACTCTTGTCAGCACCAAGATCCGTTTCTGGGAGCAGGGCCAGAGTGATGCTCCCATCAAGGTGATGACGGATGGCATTTTGCTGCAGGAATTCCGTCGCGACAGACTCTTTAGGCAGTATTCGGCCATCGTGATTGACGAAGCGCATGAACGCTCGTTGAACATCGACATTCTGCTCGGCATTTTCAAGACGGTTTTGCAGGCTCGTCCGGAATTCAAATTGATTGTGGCTTCCGCGACGCTCGATGCCAAGCTCTTCGAGGAATTCTACGACAACAGCTGCGTGCTCGAAGCCGAGGGAAGAACGTTCCCCGTCGATGTGGAGTACTATTTCGGCGGCGGTTCGACAGGCTCACCGACCTTAAGTAAGGTCCCTGAGCTTGCCGAAGGGCCGAGATTCCGCGACACCAGCGGCAAGGGTGATTCGGGCCTTTTGGACGAGGCGCGCGATGCGATTCTCGATTTGGAAACGCGCCACCGCGACCACCTATTGTGTTTTTTACCGACGGAACGCGACATTCAAGATTTGGCGGGCGAGCTCGCGCACGAACTGGACTCTGCGACTTTCGACATCTTGCCGCTTTACGGGCGCATGAGCCCCGACGAACAGCGCCGCATCTTCAGGCGTACGGAAAAGACCCGCGTGGTGCTCGCGACGAACATCGCGGAAACTTCGCTCACGATTCCGGGAATCGCCTACGTGGTGGATACGGGTACGGCCCGCATTTCGCGGTACAACGCGCAGTCTCGAATCCAGGGGTTGCCTGTCGAGGATATCTCGAAGGCAAGTGCCCGGCAGCGCACAGGGCGTGCGGGGCGCGTAAAGCCTGGTGTTTGTATCCGCCTCTATTCTCCCGAGGATTTTGAGAAGCGAGACGAGTTTACGGAGCCGGAAATCCGGCGGAGTAATCTCGCGAACGTGGTTCTGCAACTTCGCAGCCTCGGGCTGGAACTCGAGAATTTCCCGTTTTTGCAGTCGCCGCCGCATTCGGCGTTCCGCGGCGCGTACAAGACGCTTTTTGAACTCGGTGCGTTGACCGCCGATAACGCTAGCGGGCATGTGACCAAACTTGGCCGCGAGATGACGCGCCTTCCGATGGATGTGGCGCTCTCGGCGGTGCTATTGCGGGCGCGTGATGCCGGCGTATTGCAGCCCGCGTTGATTGTCTGCTCGGCGCTCTCCATCCAGGATCCGCGCGTGGTGCCGAGCGAAGAACCCGAACGCACCCGCATTCGCCAGCTGCACCGCAAGTTCGCGGGCCACAAGAGCGATTTCCTCACGTTCATCTGCATGTGGAATGCCTTCTGCGCCGAATGGGATGGCAAGACCTGGAATAAACTGCGCAAGTTCTGCGACAAGAACAGCCTGCACTTTTTGCGGTGCCGCGAATGGATTGATTTGTACGAACAGTTCGGGCGCATCCTCGACGTGAAATTCGAGAATCGCGTATGCCCGCTCGACAGTTTCCACCGCGACAACCTGCACATTGCCTTGCTTTCGGGATTCCTGGGCGGCATTGCGCTCCGCGATATCGAGAACGGTTGCTACCGCCTGGTGAGCGGGCGCGAGACGCACGTGTTCCCGGGCAGTGACCTTTACGGCAAGAGCGCAGAATGGCTCTTTAGCGCCGAGGTGCGCGAGACGAGCCGCATCTTCCTCAACAAGGCCGCCGAAATCAAGCCCGAATGGATTATGCAGGTGGCGGAGCCCTTCTGCACGCGCCGCTGGTATGCGCCTACGTGGAACCAGGATCGCGGTTTTGTGGAAGCGGTGGAGGAGGTGAGTTTCCGCGGGCTCGTGATTAGCCGTGGCCACCGCGTGGATTACGCCCGCGTGAATCCCGAGGAATGTGCCGAGATTTTCTGGCGCGAGGCCGTAGTGCTTGGCCAGATGGCGCGCCCGTTTGCCTTCATGACGCACAATGAACGCGTCGTCGAGGACCTGCATGCGCTGGAAGCCCGCAAGCGCCAATTCGGGCTAGCCCCGAGCGAAGATGCGCTGGTGGATTACTACGTGCGCATTGCGCATGAGGTGAATTCCATCAAAACGCTCAAGGACTACATCCGCGAACACACCGACCAGTTTCTGAAATTCGATGCGAAATTCTGGCTGGACCAGAATGAGAGTGAAATAAGCGGTGTCATTCTGAGCGGAGTGCGAAGCACGGAGTCGAAGAATTTAATGCATCCGTTGATAGACCCTTCGACGGAGTTTACCCTGAGCTTGTCGAAGGGCCTGGGTGACACGCATAATAAAAAGTTGCTGCCAAAGCCCACTCTCGGCGGCTCCCTCGAGCAGTTCCGCATTGGCGACCGCGTGGTGGTGGGCGAGATGGTTTTTGACGCCACGCGCGACTGCGACGGCATTAACCTCAATTTGCCCTACGACTTGCTTACGCAGGTTTCGCCCGCGAACTTAGCCATGGCTATTCACCAGTGGCGCGAATGGATGGTCGAATCGGTAATCCGCGAGCTCCCGAAGGCTGTGAAAAAGTCCCTGGAAGGCAAAAAGACCTCGATTGACGACGCTTTTTATGCGGCGCTGGAAGCTGCCCCGCACAAGGCGCCGTTGCTTTCGCTTTATGAGACCCTGTCGCAGATGAAGGAGTTGTTCGATGAGGATGGTGCGGCGCTCTCCATCGCCACGGTGAACCCTGACAAGGAGAATCACTTGCGCTTGCACCTGAGCGTTTGCAAGCAGGGCGTTGCCGAAAAATTCACGCTGGAGATTTCGCCCGAGTGGGGGTGTTTCCGCATGTTTCAGGCGGTTCGCCCGGCGGTGGTGACTTTTGGCATTGACTTCCCGCTCGAAACGCTCCGCTTTGGCTGGCGTTTGGGCGAATCGTCATTGATGACGCCCGGGGAATCGGCTTTTTGGCAGGCGTTTCGCAAACGCCTGGAGCGCGACGCCCAGGAGGCCTATGACGCGACGCTCATTGCCGACCGTTTGAACATGCTCGAAACCGGTGGCGTGTTTTTGGACGGCTTTGAAACCGCCCTCAAGGCCTGGGTCCTAAAATCGTTGGTGGCCGACCGGCTGGACGTGAACCGCTGCGTGCGCTTTACTGGGCTCGAGTTCAGTCGCGGCAAAAAAATACACGAATTCAAAAACCTTGCCGCCACCACCCGCAGTGAAGACGAAGAAATCCGCCTTGCCTTGGTGCGGGCCACCTACGAGTCGGGGCTGCTGGGCGCCGAGTCTTTTGTGAAGAGCTGGCGTTTGCTCAAGGAGTTTAGCATCTCGATGCGGCAGGGGGCAGAACATGCCCAAGCTGCCCGCAATCCCCAGATGAACGCAATTTTTACGCTCTATCAAAAGGATGTTACTTTGTACGAAAGGCTTAAAGCTGTGTCCAAAGTGCTTGACGCGAACTTGGTAAACGATGGTGTACAAACAACGGTAGCCTTGAACCCGAGGGCGCTCCGTGAAATGTTCCGCCCGTTCCTCAAGTCGCGCTACCTCAAGGACCACGAACTCAAAAGCGCCCGTGAACTACTCTCTGAAATTGAACGCACAGGCCAGGACGAAAAGGAATTTGCGGAACTTTACCTGAAGGCGCGGGCCCTACTCGAGGATTTCGAGATCCTCCGCTACAAGCGCCGCGGGAGCGACGTGGAAGAGGTCGTGGAAGAAGACGCCCTCGCCAAGCTTAAGGGACGGTTCGGAAAACTCAAATAAAGCCCTTTTTTGAACGTTTGGGGCGGGTCCGCGGGCCTGGAATTTGCTAAATTGGGCTCGATGAAATTTTTGATGCGTTTTTTGTGCATTTGCGGGCTCATTGCTTTTGTGGCCTGCAATATGCCGTTTGGCAAAGAGGATCCGGTGGTCGTGTCTGTCGGGTCGGCCAAGTTGCATCTCTCCGAAATACAAAAACTTGCCCCGGAATGGGATTCCTGGAACAACCAGGAACGCCTCAAGTTTTTGGAAAACTGGATTGACGAAGAGACCATGTACCAGGAGGCCGTCGAAAACGGGACGGACAAGGACCCGGTGCTTTCGATGCAGATTGAACAGGCGGTCCGCAAGATGGTCGTGGACCAGTTCTTGGAGAACTTTGCCGACACGATGGTCGTGAGCGATGCCGAAAAAATCGATTACTACCACGCCCACCAGGATAAGTTTTTGCGCGGCAAGACCTATGTTTTTGGAGCCTTCATCTTCTTTAAGGACTGGGCTTCGGCTGACCAGTACTACCGTGGGCACAAGAACCTCAAGTACGATTCGCTCCCCAGTGAACACTACCTGATAAAGAGAATGGAGACTTTTGACTCGGCCACGGTGTCGCCCGATAGCTGCTTGATCCCCGATATTTACGAGGTCGAGGTAGGGAAGCTCTCGCCTATGAAGGTTTGCGGCGGGGCGCTCAAGATGGCTGTGGTGACTGCCCGCTTGGATTCCGCCGATGTGCTCCCGTTCGAGGCCGTTGCCGAGGATGTGGCGACCCAGGCTTGGCTGGAACACAGGGCCAAGGTCATGGACAAGCTCAAGAAGGAATGGAAAACGGAACGTCCCATTTTTTCGCAAACGGATGTATTTAGTAAAAAGGACCAGTGATGAAGCGTTTTGAACTTTTTGTTGTGGCTGTAGTTGCCCTTGTGGCCTCTGCGTTTGCCGCCCCTGTGCTTATGGAAGGCGTTGCGGCGGTGGTAGACGGCAAGCCCATTATGCGCTCCGAGTTGATGAACAACCTCTACCGCTTCCAGGAGACGCCCGAGGGCTCTGCGATGACCGAGCAGCAGCAAAAGGACTACGTGCTGGAGCAGATGATTGAGGACAAGGTTTTGCTGAGCCGCATTGACCGCGACTCCATTGTGATTGGCGACGCCGAGGTGGACCAGCGTGTGACGCAGCACTTGTCGCAGTTGGCCGCCAGCCAGAACATTGATTTGGCGACCCTCGAAAAGGCCATTCGCGCCCAGCTCGGCATGAGCATGGCGCAATACCGCGACCAGCTCTCAAAGCAGATTCGCAGTCACATGGAAATGACCCGCGTGCGCCAGATGCATGTGGGCTCCATCAACCCGACCAAAAAAGAGGTGGAGGCGTTTTACAAGGCTTACAAGGATTCCCTGCCGCGTCAGTACAACTGCGTTTTGCTGAGCCATATCCAAATCCCGATTACGCCGGACCAGATGATTGTGGACTCGGTGAAGAAGGTCGCCGAGAATTTGATCGACAGCCTGAACCTGGGCATGAATTTTGAGCTTTTGGCCAAGAACCATTCGCAGGATTCCTCCGCCGCCAAGGGTGGTGACCTGGGCTACTTCCGTCGCGGGCTTTTGGACCCGGCCTTTGAACGCGCCCTGGACCAGCTCAAGAACGGTCAGTATGCGACGACGCCCGTCAAGACGGATTTGGGCTGGCACATTGCCCGCGTGCTTGGTCGCAAAGAGGACGGTGTGCGTTCAGCGCAGATTTTGCTCCGCACCATTCCGACGGCTAAGGACTCCGCCGATATTTTGGCCCGAGCGGATTCGCTGCACAAGGCCATCAAGACCAAGGAAGATTTCTCTGCCGCTGCCAAGAAGTTCAGCCAAGACAAGTCCAGCAACTTTGCGGGCGGTCTCTTGGGCTGGTACCAGAAAAACGAGATGGAACCCGCTTACGTCGACCCGGTCGCGAACCTGAACGTGGGCGAGGTCTCGGAACCGGTGCTCATCGACGGCAACTACCACTTGTTCCGCCTCGACGACGCCCGCCAGATTCGCGAGCTCACCATGGAAGAGGATTACGGCAAAATTGAGAACCTTGCCGCAAACCACCTGGAAAACGAGAAACTCAAGGCTCTCGTGAAAAAATGGCGCCAGGAAGTCCACGTCGAAATCCGCATGACGGAATAAACCGCTTTTGTAGAGGCCTTGCGGACCATGATCCACTTCACCCACGTTACCAAGTCCTACGAGGACAACTGGAAGGCGCTCAACAACGTCACCTTCCGTATTAACAAGGGTGAGTTTGTGTTCCTTACGGGTCATTCGGGCGCCGGCAAGTCGACGGTGCTCAAGCTCATTTATATGGACGAACGCCCTGACGTGGAACGCGGCGGCCAAGTCATGGTGAAGTTCAGCGGTGACGACGTTTACGACAGCAAGAATTCCCCGGATTCCAAGATCCAGGGTTTTCGCCGCAAGATGGGTATCATCTTCCAGGATTTTAAGCTGCTGCCGGATCGCAATGTTTTCGAGAACGTGGCTCTCGCGCTCCGCATTGTGGGGACTCCCAGCTCCAAGATTAACGCCGCGGTCTTTGACGCGCTCGCCCTCGTGGGCATTAGCCAAAAGCGGTTCGCCATGCCCTACACGCTCTCGGGCGGTGAACAGCAGCGCGTGGCGATTGCGCGTGCGATGGTGCACAACCCTTACCTGTTGCTTGCGGACGAACCGACTGGTAACCTTGACCCGAAAAACGCAGAAGAGGTATTCAGTATTTTCAAGGAAATCAATGCCCGCGGAACGACGGTCGTGATGGCGACGCATAACCCGGACTTTTACCTGAACAGCCCTTTCCGCCGTCTGGTGCTTGACCACGGCGAGCTGTTGAACAGAGATTTGATTTAGTTTATTTCTCGGATTTCGCCGGGTTTCAAATTGCCGAGGGTGTACTTGTCGAACTGGATGCGCATGAGCCGCATGACTTCGTAGCCGAGGTGGGCGAGCATGCGGCGGATTTCGCGGTTCTTGCCTTCGGATAGCGTGATTTCGAGCCAGCAGTTCTTTTCGCCTTCGCTATGGAGCACGGCGCGCTCGGCATGCATGAATTCTTCCTTTTCGCCGAAGACGCGGGGCGGTACGTTGAAACCGTCTTCCATCTGTTTGAGCTCGGCGGCGGAGGGCTTACTCGCGACCTGCACGCGGTAGATTTTCAAGTGGGAACTCGGGTCGCGCGGGGCTAGCAGTGCGTCGGCCCATTGCGTGTCGTTCGTAAACAGCAACAATCCTTCGCTGGCGGCATCAAGGCGGCCCACCGGCGATATGTGCGGCACGGGCCTGCCGGGGAACATCTTGGCGTATTGCTCGCGGAACAAGTCCATCACGGTCCTGCGGCCCTTCTCGTCGCTTGCGGTGGTGACGATGCCGCGCGGCTTGTTCATCGCGAAGTAGAATTTCTGGGCGACCTCGATAAGCTTCCCGTCCACTGAGATTTCGTCGTTCTCGAATGCGGGCGTGTCGGGGTCGAGCACGATTTTACCACGCAAAGAAACCCGGCCCTCGCGGACCAGGTTTTCTGCTACGCTACGGCTGCAAAAGCCGCGCTTCGAGATGACGCGTGCAACCCCGTGAGGTTTCTCCCCGCGGTTTACTTGCCCAGGTATGCCTTTATATTGGCGAGGCATTTCTTGTTCTGCGGTTCGGTGCCCACGGTAATGCGGAGCACGTCGCCCATCGCAGGCTGCGGACGGATGATGGTGCCCTTGGCCTGCAGGAACTTGAACGCGTCCATCGGGTCCTTGAAACCGCTGACGGCGATGAAGTTCGCGTGGCTGTCCACGTAGGCGAGGCCCAGTTCCTTGAAACCGGCCTTGAGCTGGTCGAGGCCCTTCTTGTTGAGCTCGCGGACCTTGTTCACGTATTCCTGGTCGTCGATGGCGCCGATGGCGGCGGCCTGGGCGATGCTGTTCACGTTGAACGGCTCACGCACGCGATTGATGAGGTTCACGATTTCGGGGCGGGTGATGCAGTAGCCCACGCGCAGCCCGGCGAGACCGTAGATCTTGCTGAACGTACGGCAGCAGATGATGTTCCTGCCTTCGGCGATGCGGCTGTTGAAATCCGGGACCAGTTCCGGCGTGTCTTCGATAAATTCGGTGTAGGCTTCGTCCATCACGAGCACGCAGGTCTCGGGGAGGCTGTCGGCGAAGTCAATGATTTCCTTGGCGGTGAGGTCGGAGCCCGTCGGGTTGTTCGGGTTCGCGAGGAACACGATGCGGGTCTTCTCGTTCACGGCGGCGCGCATGGCCTTGAGGTCGTAGTTGTAGGCCGGGGCCGGCATGTCGACTTCGATAATCTTCGCGTTCATTGCCATGGTGGCGAGCTTGTAGACGGCAAAGCTGTGCTTGCCCATCACGGCTTCGGTGCCGGGGCCGAGGAACACCTGGGCAATCATGTCCAGGAGCTCGTTGCTGCCGTTACCCACGGCAATCTGTTCGCGCTTCACGCCACGGAACTCTGCAATCTTTCCGATGAGGTCGTAAGAACCGCCATCCGGGTAGAGGTTGATTTCTTCCAGGGCCTTGCGGGCTTCATCCATGCCCTTCGGGCTCGGGCCGAACGGGTTCTCGTTGCTCGCGAGTTTGTCGATGTCTTTCGGGTCGAGGCCGAATTCGCGGGCGGTGTAGGCGATGGGCTTGCCGGTCACGTAGAGCGGCTGGTTTAAGATGTGCTTTTGAGCGAGTTCGTTGATATCCATGATTTTATTTCTTCGTTATTCGGGGCTTGTCCCGAGTTTAAGTTCTGCGTGCAAAAATAGATTTTTTTATCCGTTTACTGCAGAAAGTTCTGCAAAAACTCTATCAATTCGCGGTTTATGCGGTCGTTCAGGGAGTCCGCTTCTTGCACTGTGTGGTACTCGTCGCCTGCAAAGTCGCGGGCGCGTTCGCCGCAGATGTCTACACCGATGATTTTGTGGCTTGTGGCGAGGCCGGCGATGATTTTTTTGAGAGTCGCGACATCCAGCGAGCCCTGGTCCCAGTTGGTGACGGCATCTTTTTCGCAGAGCACATCCTTGTCGATGGAGATGTATACCGGTAGGCTTTCGCCGACCATGGCGAGGACTTTTTGCGGGAGGGCGTTGCCGTCTTGGCAAAGTCTGCAGACCTCACTCTCGGTGATGAATGCGACGCGTTCGGCGTAGCGTGCAAAGTCGACGCTCTCATCGGTTTGAACCTCTGTAGCGAGCTTGTCGGCCACGCCAATTAAGACGACATTATGGATAAACTTGTTGCTGTCGAGGGCTTCTTTTACCCAGCTGCCGCAGCTGAGAATGTCGCCAAAGCGGGGCGGCTGCATGTCGGGGTGGTGGTCGAATACCACGAGCGTGAACGGCTCCGTGATTTTCCCTGTCCAGATCTTGCTCATGTAATGGTAGTTGCCGCTGTCAAAAAAATGGATTCCGGAGGGCGGGTACTTTGCCAGCATCCCAACCAAAAAGCCCTCGGCTTCACTGTCGCAATAGCAGTCCGTTCCACTCACGTCGGAGCAGTCGATGTAGCAAAAGTCGTTGCCCTCGCAATGGCATGCGTCCTTGAACCTTTGCACAAAGGCCTGCTCGCCGTAAACACCGGTAAAATCTTGGACCACGAGATTCATGGGTCAAAGATAACACCAAAAAATGGGAGGCTTGACCCCGATTATTTTTTTGTAAGCTCTTTTTTTGTGACGCGGCACACGGATTGACGCGGCCCGTACCCGCTTTGCGAAAAAAAACTCTATTTTTGATTAAAGAGTGTATAGCGTTGCTTCAATAAGGAGATGTTATGAATTTTATTGCAAAAATCGGTGTTGCCAGTCTCGTTGCATTCGGCCTTTCGCAGGCGGCGGTGAACTTCCCGTTCCCGCAAAAGTCCGACTATAACGGCTATGCGACACTTTTGAGCGACAAGGACCAGGCGTCGGCGGACCTCAAAAAGGGCTTTGAATACTGGCTCAAGACCATGTACAATGAAAGTGGTGATGTGGCCGGCGTGCGTTCCGATCCGGGTTCTGATCAGTATTTCTCGGAAGGTGTCGGCTACGGCATGCTCCTGATGGTCTATTTCAGTGACAACACCACGAGTTACCAGAGCCAGTTCGACAAGATTTGGAACTTCTACAAAAAGATGATGAACGAGAACGGCCTGATGGTGTGGAAGGTCGGGAACCTTTCGCAGAAGTACGACCAGGGGGCAGCCCTTGATGGGGATATCGATGCGGCTGCCGCCCTCGTGATGGCGTACTACCAGTTTGGCGACGAGAAGTACTTGACCGACGCCAAGACCCTGATCCAGAATATGAAAAAGCACGAGTTCGAAGAAAACGGCCTCCATTTGCCGGGCGATAAGTGGGGTGATGCGGGATACAACCGCAAGAATCCGGGCTACTTTGACCCCGCCTACATGCCCATCTTTGCCGCCGTGGACAAGGAAAATGCGGACTTTTGGAGCAGCAAGGCTTACGATGCCAACATGAAACTTTACGAAACCAGCGCTGGCGAAGTTTCGACTGGGCTGGTGGACGACTGGACCGACAAGAACGGCAAGAGCGAAGACGACTACTACAGCTACGATGCCTCCCGCGCCCCGTGGCGCAACGCAAAGGCCGTATGCTGGCACGGCGACCAACGTGCACTAGCTATCGACAAAAAGATGGCAAAATTCGTTTCGGGCGTTTCGGCGGCCAATATGAAAGGTCCGGTGATTCGCTCCTCGGGCTCTCTCGGTAATGACCACAACAGTACGTTCGTGACCTCCCTGATGACGGCGCTCATCTCGGACGCGAGTTACCAGAGCAAGCTTGACGAATATTGGAAGGAAGCCGTGGCGCTCGGTGACGAGAACTACTTCAACCAGTCTCTCAAACTCTTGAACGGTCTTCTTGTATCGGGCAACATGCCGAACCTCATGACAGCCGGTTCTGCAACGCCCTCCTCTTCCAGTTCTGCAGTGCTTCCGGTGAGCAGCTCCAGCACCACGTCCATTGCGGCGACGGCGGGTATTGTTGTCCCGACGCTCAAGGTGCATGGCCGTACGCTCCAGGCGAACTTGAACGGCATGGCTCGTGTGGACCTATTCTCGGTGACGGGCTCCCTGGTCAAGACGCTTTGGAACGGCGACGCCAAGGGTTCTGTGAGCGTTTCGCTCAGGGGTGTCCCGAGCGGGCTCTACATTGCCAAGGTCTCGGCTCTCGGTGCGACACGCATGTATAAAATCAACGTGCACTAGTCGTGTGCGCGGCATTTTTTGATGTTAAAAAAGCCGTTTTAGAGTTTCTAAAACGGCTTTTTTTTGTGTTCGCTATAAAGTTTTGTATTTTTAGACAAAACAAATACAATGAGGATTGCCTTCATGAGTTTTAAGAAATTTGCCGTTGCCTCTGCATTTGCCCTGTGTGCCTCTGTCGCTTATGCCCAGCAGGGTGCCCCGACGGGCGCTGCCGTGGACCCGACCCCCGAGGAACAAAAGGTGCTTGATGCCCTCAAGGGGAAGGTGGAAGGCGTCATTGTGTGGGCGACGAGCCGATCGAACTCGCACCACGACATTTGGATTATGAATGCCGACGGCACCAACGCAAGGCCGCTCACCAAGAGCAACAACGTGGACTGGTTCCCGCGCGTGGCTCCTGACGGCTCTAAGGTTTTGTTCAACCGCAGCAAAACTGGCTGGGTTCCCGAAAACGACGCCAACTATCCCGAAAAGTGGGACTTGTGGACGGTCGATATCGATGGCGAAAATGCCGTGAAAATTGTGGACAACGCCACGTGGGGTACTTGGCGCCCCGACGGCAAGTCCATCGTGTTCAGCCGCGCCGGCAAGGTCTTTACGATGGACCTCGCGAGCAAAAAAGAGACGCTTGTGCTGGATGGCGAAAAGGCGTTCAACAAGGCGGGCGTGATTTTGCAGGAACCGAACATGAGCCCCGACGGCAAGCACCTGGCGATTACGCTTCGCGGTTCCATGCGCGAGACTGGCGTTTGGGATTTGGCGAAGGGCGCCTGGACCAAGTCTGGCGACGGTTGCCAAATTGACTGGAACTTTGATGGTAGCAAGCTTTACCGCGTGAACCCCACGGGTAACGGCGGCACGGCAGCCCCTAGCGAAATTTTGTGGTTCTCGGCAAAGGATGGCAAGCAGGTCGAAAAAGTCGGCTTCTTTGGCATCCCCAAGAATGTGAAGTTGATGGACTTGCCGGGTCGCCGCAGTCACGAGTACTTCCCGCGGCTCTCGCCCGATGGCAAGTGGCTGGTGTGGGGTGCGACCGACAAGGGACACGACCACGACCTGTTCGATTACGAGCTTTACATGTGGAAGATTGGCGAGCCGGTGGAGACCGCTGCCCGCATCACTTACCATACGGGTAACGACCGCTGGCCCGACGTTTGGTTTGGCAAGGTCCCCGTAAAAGAAAAGCCAGCCCCGGTTGCCGAGGCAGCCAAGGCGGCTCCGGCAGCCGCACAGGCTGTTGTTGGGGCGAGCGATGCCAAAATGGACGAACTCATCAAGGCCATTGACCGTTTGACCGAGGCCGTGAACAAGCTGAACGCAAAGCCCGATGCGCAATAGCCGTACTCATGTACACCGAACCTAAGTTCCTCGCGATGAAGCCGACCTCGCAGGCAAAGCGCCTTGCTGAGCTTTTGCGGGTCATCATTTTGCAGTTGGGCGACGACGTGCCTCGCGCCCGTCGTGAGTTTGAAACCTACGCAGAGTGGCTAAAGCTGCCCGAGACCGAACGGCTCATTGGCAAGAACCAGGCGCAAATGATCGATTTGTACAAGACGTTCCGCACCCGCGCGGGTCTTGGTTTTGAACGCGATGTGTACTTGGAGCAAGAACCGGGTGACCGTGAGGTGGCCAATGAAAAACCCATCTCGTTTGCCGTGCTGGTGCACAATTTGCGCAGCGCCTTTAATGTGGGTTCCATTATCCGCAGCACCGACTGCTTCGGCTTGGAGGGCGTCCATTTGAGCGGTTACAGTTGCAACCCTGACCATGTGACGGTCAAGAGCGCCGCCCGCGGTTGCCAGGAGTGGATCCCCATCAAGCGCTGGGAGAGTCCGTTTGATTGCATCAGGTGGCACAAGGAGAACGGCTACGAGATTATTGCCCTCGAAACGGGCGAGGACATCCCCAGTATAAACAACGTAACGTGGCCGCAAAAAGGCCTGATTGTGCTGGGGAACGAGGAACTGGGAATTGCCCCCGAAATCATGGCCGAGGCCACCATGAAAGTGACCATCCCCATGGCCGGTCGCAAGGCGAGCATGAACGTTGCCGGAGCGTTTGCCATCATGGCTTTTTGCCTAAGAAGTGCAAAAGGTTAAAGGCTCTTTTTTCGCCCTTTTTTTCATCATTTTCTGCTTTTTTTTGTCGCCTTTTGGGCGCCATTTTCTACATTTCTATTAGCATGCAAAACACGCAAAAATCGCGCGTCCTCATCACCAATGACGATGGGGTGAACAGCGCCAATATCCACGCCTTGGCAGGCGCTTTGGCTCCCTTTGGGGAGGTTTTTGTGTTTGCCCCCGAAACAGAACAGAGCGGCGTTTCTCAGGCCTTTACGGTGCGCAAGGGAATCCGTGTGCAAAAGGGATCTTCGGGGCAGTACGAGGTGTATTCGGTTTCGGGAACTCCCGCTGACGCGGCAAAGTTCGCCATAGGCTGTTTTGCCGCCCACGGGTTTAGCGCGGACCCTGCTGCAAACGAGGTTCCCGGCTCCCACTTTGACGTCTGTTTTTCGGGCGTGAATGTGGGGGAGAACTCCGGGGTGTCAAGCCTTTACTCGGGAACGGTAGCCGGGGCACGGGAAGCAGCCCTCTGGGGCGTCCCTGCGGTGGCACTGTCCCTTTGCGTAGGTGGCGAATCTTTGATGCCTGCCGTGCTTGATTTTGCGGTTCACGTGGTGCGGGACCGGCTTTATGCGCAAATGCCACCTAATACTTTTTGGAACGTGAATTTCCCCAAGTCTAAGGACGGAACGTTTAAAGGCGTCAGGGCGACCAAGATGGCGTTGGGTATGTTTACGGACCACTACGACCGTCTTGAAGGGGTTTCCGGCTTGGACGGCGTGTGGCAGTTGGACGGTGAAAAACTGTGGGAGAAGGAGCCCGTGGATAGCGACGATTACCTGCTCCACCAGGGCTATGCGACCATTACGCCGCACCGTATTGACCAGACGGATGAAGAGAATTTGAAAATAATAAACGAGATGTTGGCCGGTAACGGCTAATCACTAAGAGGGATAAAATGTCAGAAGAAATGGTACCAGGAACACAATTCAAGAGCCTGATTGAACAGGACATGCAGGATTGCTACCTCCGCTACTCGATGAGCGTAATTGTGGCTCGTGCATTGCCCGATGCTCGAGATGGCTTTAAGCCCGTGCACCGCCGCGTGATGTACAGCATGCACAAGCTGGGCGTGGTTCCGAACAAGTCTACGGTCAAGAGCGCCCGTATTGTGGGTGACGTGATCGGTAAGTACCACCCGCATGGTGACTCCGCCGTGTACGAGACCTTGGCCCGTATGGCCCAGGATTTCTCTTTGCGTTACCCGCTGGTTTTTGGCCAGGGAAACTTCGGTAGCATTGACGGCGACAGTCCCGCCGCCATGCGTTACACCGAAGCCAAGATGAACAACATGGGCGCCCTGATGCTCGAGGATCTTGAAAAGGATACCGTCGATATGGGCCCGAACTACGATGAATCCCTTGAAGAACCGTTGGTGCTGCCTTCGGCGCTCCCGAACATGATTGTGAACGGGACCTCCGGCATTGCTGTGGGTATGGCGACCAACATGGCTCCGCACAACCTGCGCGAGGTTGGTGCCGCCATCCATGCCTTGGCCGAGAACCCGGACCTCACGGGCGAAGACCTCATGGAATATGTGAAGGGACCTGACTTCCCGACGGGCGCCATTGCCTGCGGCCGCGCGGGCATTCGTGACGCCTACCTCACAGGGCATGGCCGCGTTCGTGTGCGTGCCCGTACCGAGATTGAAACGGATTCCAAGGGCAAATCGCGTATCATTGTGACCGAAATTCCGTACATGGTGAACAAGGCGGAACTTTGCAAAAAGATCGCCGACTTGGTCCGTGACAAGCGTGTGGACGGCATTACCGATATTCGTGATGAATCGAGTCGCGATGTTCGTATTGTGATTGAACTCCGCCGCGATGCTGTTGGTGAAGTTGTTCTAAATAATTTGTTCAAATACACCCAGTTGCAGACCACGTTCAGTATCTACAACTTGGCGTTGGTTAACAACCTCCCGAAGCTCCTGACGCTCAAGGATCTTTTGCAGGTCTACATCGATCACCGCTTGGAGGTGATTACGCGTGCTACGCAGTTCGACCTCAAAAAGGCCGAAGCCCGCTTGCACATTATTGAAGGCCTCCGCATTGCAACGCAGAACATTGACGAAGTGGTGCAAATCATCCGTAACAGCAAGAGCACGGAAGATGCCAAGCAGGCGTTGCAGACGCGCTTCAATCTGGATGAAATCCAGTCGCAGGCGATTGTTGACATGCGTTTGGCTCAGCTTACCGGACTCAATATCGAAAAGTTGGAAGCCGAGTACAACGAACTCATTGCGACCGTCGCCGACCTCAAGGACATTTTGGAAAAGCGCGAACGCCGCATTGCCATCATGCTCCAAAAGCTGGATGCCGTCGTGGACAAGTATGGCGACGATCGCCGCACCACCATTGGCGAAGCCATTGACGACAGCGACGACGAAGACCTGATTGCCGAAGAGGAACAGGTGATTACGCTTAGCCGCGAAGGTTACATTCGCCGCTTGCCGATTGACACCTTCAAGACCCAGAGCCGTGGCGGCAAGGGCATTATTGGTGCGGGCCTCAAGGACGAGGACGACGTGGAGCAAATCTTTACGGCGAGCACGCACAGCTATTTGCTCGTGTTCACCAACAAGGGTCGCGCTTACTGGACCAAGGTCTACCGCCTGCCTGAGGGGGCTCGCAACGGCAAGGGCCGCCCGATTGTGAACTTTGTGGGCCTTACCGACGGCGAAAAGGTCCAGGCGATTGTGCCTGTCCGCAAGTTCGGCGGTTATTTCTGCCTGGTGTTTGCGACCAAGAAGGGCATTATCAACAAGATGGACCTCAAACTGTTCAGTCGTCCGCGCAAGGCTGGCGTCAACGCCATCAGCCTCGACGAAGACGACGAATTGGTCAAGGTCCAACTTGTGGGCCTCACCGAAGAAGAGTTCAAGGCGTCCGAAGCCGCCAGTGAACTTGATCTTGGTGAAGAAGATTCCGCCGCCGAAGTTGCCGAGAATGCCGAGGAAGTCGAGGGCGAAGAGGTGAATGACGAAAACCGCCCGATTCCGCACGACTTGCTGATGCTAGCCACCAAGAATGGCCAGGCGGTCACGTTCCCGATTAGCTGCTTCCGCGCCATGGGCCGCGGTACGCACGGTGTACGCGGCATCAAGCTTGCCGAAGGCGACGAAGTGATTTCGCTCCTCTGGCTCAAGGCCGGCAACAAGGTGCTCACCATTACCGAGAAGGGCTATGGCAAGCGTTCGGAGCCGGGCTCCTACCGTATTACACGCCGTGGTAGCAAGGGCGTCAAGAACTTGAACGTCACCGACAAGGTGGGCCCGGCCGTATTTGTCGACAGCGTTGCCGACGACTACGACTTGATCATCACCACCAAGGAAGGCCAGGTCATCCGCATCAAGGCCGATTCCATCCGCGTCACGGGCCGCAATGCTCAGGGCGTCAAGGCGATTACGCTTCGCGATGGGGACTCGGTTGGCGATGCGACAGCCCTCCCGAGCGTCGAGGACATTGAGCAGGACAGCGCCGAGGCCAAGGAGACCTTTGACAAGGTCGAAGGGGTCGAGGTCGATGACGACTCCATCGTGAAAAACGACGGGGAAGACAATGACGTGATGCCGAAGGAAAACCCTGAAGAGGTTTAACAAAGCCTCCGTTTTTTCCTTAAAATAACGCAAAATTCGCAAAAAGATTCCGCTGGGAAATGCCCGGCGGGATTTTTTTCTGTTGTTTTTTGCAACAACATACTTTTGTTTACAATCCCCCCGAATAAAAAGGGGGAACATATTTTTAGGGTATTGGGGGATTACAAACATAAGGAGACGATATGGGAACAGGGTCAAAAAAATGGCTCAAGACCGCTATTATTTTGGCGTTTGGCTTGAGTGTAACATCCGCTTTCGCTGCCGATGCTTGCAACGACAATATGGGGCATTCCGGCAATGGCTCGCAAGTGAGCGGCAACAGGGTAGGTTCTATTAGTGGAACCCCTTGGGGCTTTGAACAATGGTATCAGGGCGGCAATGCTTCCATGACTTATTATAGTAATGGCACATTCAAGGCCAACTGGAGCGGCTCCAGCGACTACCTGACCCGCGTGGGATACCAGTACAACGGCAACGGAATCGACCACAAGTCGAAGAATTTTGCAGTCGATTACAAGTACACCAAGACAGGTAATGCCTCTTACGGCTACATCGGCGTGTATGGCTGGACCAAGAATCCGGAAACCGAATACTACATCGTGGACGACTGGTTCAGCAAGCCGAGCGAACAGTATGTCGGCGAAAAGTTCGGCGAAATCACTGTGGATGGCGCCAAGTACTCCATTCACGCGTTCCTCCGCCAGCAGGAACCCTCCAAGTCGGGCACTTCCACGTTCGTGCAGTTCTTCAGCATCCGCGAGACTCCGCGTCAGTGCGGCCACATCGACATTTCTGCCCACTTCAAGAAGTGGGATGAACTCTTTACTGGACAGCAGAAGCAGCTTCGCGGTTCGAAGGGCGGTGGATCTGCTTCGCTCAAGTTCGGTAACGTGACCGAAGTGATGCTCATGACCGAAGCGGGTGGCAATGCTACGGGTTCCGTGGACTACACCTACTTCGACATGACCGACAAAGCCTCGTCGTCGCCGACTTCTAGCGCCTCGACGAAATCTAGCTCTTCCGTGGCGAAGTCCAGCTCATCTGTGGCAAAGTCTAGCTCTTCCCAGGGTGGTGGCCAGACGGTTGTGACTGATGTTTGCAAGGCCACAGATATGGGGCATCCTGGCAATGGCTCGCAAGTGAGCGGCAACAGGGTAGGTTCTATTAGTGGAACCCCTTGGGGCTTTGAACAATGGTATCAGGGCGGCAATGCTTCCATGACTTATTATAGTAATGGCACATTCAAGGCCAACTGGAGCGGCTCCAGCGACTACCTGACCCGCGTGGGTTACCAGTACAACGGCAACGGAATCGACCACAAGTCGAAGAATTTTGCAGTCGATTACAAGTACACCAAGACAGGTAGCGCGTCTTACGGCTACATCGGCGTGTACGGTTGGACCAAGAATCCGGAAACCGAATACTATATTGTGGACGACTGGTTCAGCAAGCCGAACGAACAGTATGTGGGTGAAAAGTTCGGCGAAATCACGGTCGATGGCGCCAAGTACTCCATCCACGCGTTCCTCCGCCAGCAGGAACCCTCCAAGTCGGGCACTTCCACGTTCGTGCAGTTCTTCAGCATCCGCGAGACTCCGCGTCAGTGCGGCCACATCGACATTTCTGCCCACTTCAAGAAGTGGGATGAACTCTTTACTGGACAGCAGAAGCAGCTTCGCGGTTCGAAGGGCGGTGGATCTGCTTCGCTCAAGTTCGGTAACGTGACCGAAGTGATGCTCATGACCGAAGCTGGCGGTAACGCTACGGGTTCCGTGGACTACACCTACTTCGATATGACCGACAATGCCAAGTCTTCTCCGAC
Organism: Fibrobacter sp. UWP2; assembly: GCF_900141705.1. NCBI lineage: Bacteria > Pseudomonadati > Fibrobacterota > Fibrobacteria > Fibrobacterales > Fibrobacteraceae > Fibrobacter > Fibrobacter sp. UWP2. The sequence goes on along the minus strand of NZ_FQYM01000001.1, from coordinate 130,231 downwards.
GAGCTCCAGCACGGCGAAGTCCAGCTCCAGCAGGGAAGGTGGGTCTAGCTCTAGCAAGACTTCGTCGAGCAGTGGCTTCTCCTTCCCGTTCAGCAATGGCATGTGGAACATTTCCAGCTCTACGGACGCCATTCCGGTTGCCGATATAAACCTGTTCAATACTGAAAAGTCCCTCCAGGTGTTTGATATGCAGGGCAAGTACCTCGGCAAGATCGACGTTGTGACGGGCGTTTCCATAAACGACGCCTTGATGACCAGATTCCACAAGAGTGGCGTTTATTTGGTCAAACAGGGTAGTTTTATACAGAGAATCGCTGTAAAGTAGCGTTGTTTTTCTCTACAACAAATCTTTGCTAACAATCCCCCCAAATCAATTGGGGGGATTTATTTTTAAGGCGTTGGGGTTAATAACCTGAATAGGAGATGATATGGAAACTAGAACAAAAAAAATGCTCAAAACGGCCGCTGTATTGGCTTTTGGCTTGAGCGCAACTTCTGCCTTCGCAGTCGATGCCTGTAAGGATGCGATGTCTGTCCCGCAGGGTTCCGGCCACAGCGTGAACGGCAACCAGACGGGTTCCATCAGCGGCACCAAGTGGGGCTTCGAACAGTGGTTTGACGGTGGTAATAACTCAATGAAGTACTACGACAACGGTACTTTCGAAGCTAGCTGGAGTGGTAGTAATGACTACTTGGCCCGTGTGGGTTTCCGCTATGGCGATAACGGCCCGGGTAAGAGCGTCAAGGGCATGCAGTACACTGCCGACTACAAGTACACCAAGACTGGTAATGCTTCGTACGGCTACATCGGTATCTATGGTTGGACGGTGAACCCGCAGGTGGAATACTACATCGTGGATGACTGGTACAGCAAGCCGAATGAACAGTATGTGGGCGACAAGTTTGGCGAAATTACCGTTGACGGAGCCACTTACACCATCCATGCTTTCGTGCGTCAGCAGGAGCCTTCCAAGACAGGTACTTCTACCTTCTTGCAGATTTTCAGCGTCCGCCAGACTCCGCGTCAGTGTGGCCATATCGATATCCAGGCCCACTTTGACAAGTGGAACGAACTCTTCACGGGCCAGCAGAAGCAGTTGAAGGGGTCCAAGGGCGGCCAGTCCATGTCTCTCAAGTTTGGTGACGTGACCGAAGTGATGCTCATGACCGAAGCCGGTGGTGGTGCTTCGGGTTCCGTGAAATACTCCTATTTCGATATGAGCGAAAACGGCCAGCCGTCTGAACCGCCTAAGGAAATCGAACGCAAGCCGTTCGGTGGCACGGCAGCTTCCATTCCGGGTACCGTTGAAGCCGAAAACTTCGACGAAGGTAACTACGGCGTGACCTACTCCGGCGTGCAGGGTGCTTCGGGCGACGACGGCGACCATGACTACCGTGGCGAAGACTACGCCTCCGTGGATATCGTTGCCGCTGGAGAGGGTAGGGCGATTGGCTACACCGCTGCTGATGAATGGCTCGAATACACGGTGAATGTTGCTCAGGATGGCGAATACGATATTGTTGCCTACGTTTCGAACGGTTCTGGCGCTGGCAAGTTGAACCTTTCTCTCGATGGCAAGTCCCTTGCGTCGCTCTCGTTTACGGGTACCCAGGAAGACTGGAATGCCTACGAAGAGGCTACCGGCAAGGCGACGCTCACCAAGGGTGAACACGTGCTCCGCATTACCATCGCCAACGCCAATACCAACGTGGACTATGTGAAGTTCTCGCTTGTGGGCGGCGATAATCCTCCGCAGGCCATTGCCAAAATGCTGGTGGCCTCTGCAAGCGCAACCTACAGCGTGTTCGATTTCAAGGGTCAGTTCATTGGCAAGGTCGAAGTCGCTTCGGGTAGCTCCGTTGCCCAGGCTATCAAGGCTAGCTTCCACAAGGTTGGAGTCTACATGGTCAAGAATGGCAATGTGGCTCGCCGGATTGCTGTGAAGTAGCGTTGTTCCTGTATACAACATAAAAATGTTTACAATCCCCCGAATTCAATTCGGGGGATTTATTTTATATGTGGGTATCAGATTAGGGAGACACGGCACTTGCCATTGGGTTGCTTTCACTACAAATTCGTTCGCTGTAGACGCCTGCAAATATATAGGTGATCTTAGCGGCAATGGTTGGAACATCAAAGAGCTTATTCAATAAATCCTCCATACACTCCAAAAGCGCCTCCGCTTCGGCGGGGGCGTTTTTTTTTGCGTAGGCGAGGAGAGACTCGGTCAAAAAAAAAGGACCGCGGTCGAAACCGCGGCCCTTAAACGTTCAGTAGAAGATTACTTCTTCTTGGACTTTTTAGGCGGATGGGCGGCAATCTTCTTTGTGCCCTTGGCCTTGGCGGCAGCGGCCTTAGCGGCGGCTTCCTCGGCCCTGTACATGGCTTCCATGTCGGCGAGGGCTCCGCTCGGGTCGGTCTCGATGATGTCGGAGGCTTCGTCCACGAGTTCGGCAAACTGGTCGTACCAGTCGGCAAAGAGCTCCACCTCGAGGTGGTCTACGCCGGGCACCGTGAGGCGCACGCCGCAGGATTCGCCGATGCGGTCCTGGAACTTGGCGATTTCGGGGCGGAGGAGGGAGAGGTCGAGGCCGTCGAGGTCTTCGGGTTCCAACCAAACGCCGTCTTCTTCTTCATCAATCTTGACGTTCTTTTTGCCCTTCTTGTCTTTGCACTTGCCGCAGGTACATTCGTCGTCGCAGCAGTTGTTGTTGAAGGTCGCCAGGTATTCTTCGTCGTCCATACCGCTGTCGTAGTAGAACTCGTCGTCTTCCAGGTAGAGGGTCTCAACAAAGATGCCCTTGGCGCCCAGATTCTTGGCCGCGGCAAGGAATTCCTTGAGGTCGCCGCCAAAGTAGCGGGTCGTTTCGGCTTCTTCGTTCAGCGTCTGTACGGGGATGGGGAGGAGCTTCTGCTTCTTGATATGGTCGCAGACGATGTCGGTAATGGATTTGTTGTTCTTGGCCATGGGATTCTCCTGTAAAAACTATGCGTGATACTTCTTTAGGCTCGGTGCCTTTTCGTCGATGAGCTTCATGATGCGGGCGACCGCTTCGTCACCGTGGGCAGTGTCCTTCACGCTTACCAGCGGTTGGAACAGCGGGCTATTGAACAGCGTGCCGAGCGGAATCGGGTTCTTGCGGCAGAAGGTCGCTTCGATGTAGTCGCGGGCGGCCTTTTGCAGGTCGTGAGCTTTCTCCTTGTCGCCGGCGGCATAAGCCTTGTAAAGGTCGACGAAGGTCTTGCAGGCTTCGGGGATGTTGCCCGAAGCGCTGATGAGGCCCGTGCCGCCCATTTCGAGGAGGTCTGCGAACAGACCGTCTTCACCGCTCATCACGGCGAAGTCCTTGCCCTTCGTTTCCTTGATAACGCGCATCGTGTCTTCGTGGAACTTTTCGCCAAAGCCGAATTCCACCGCCTGCTTAAGGCCGATGATGTTCTTGTCTTCGGCAAGGGCGATGAGGGTGTCGGGGTGTACGTAGCTCGAGGTGCGGCCAGGGACGTTGTAAATGACGATCTTGGCGCCCGTCTCGGAGCTCAAGGTTTGGTAATGCTTGAGCAGACCCTCCTGCGGGGGGTTGTTGTAGTAGCCTGTCACGCAGAGGACAGCCACCGGGGCGATTTTCAAAACGTTTTCGATCATCTCGATGGATTCGCGGGTGCAGTTGGAACCAGCACCGGCAATCACGGGCACGCGCCCGTCCACATAGTCCAGAGTGAACTTGATGACGTCCAAATGCTGTTGAGGCGAGACGGTCGCACTCTGACCGGTAGTCACGGCCGGGAGGACGCCGCTTGCGCCAGCGGCGATAACATCGTCGATCATCTGGCCCATCTTTTTGAAATCGATGGAATTGCGAAGGTTTTTGTGATCGTCGTTCTTAAGGGGTGTGAACAACGCGGGGAAAACACCAGTAAGTTGAGAAGCGTTAGTTATTTGCATGGGCTAAAAATACATAAATGTCAAAACAAATGCACAGAAATATTCTATTTTTGAACCGCAAACAACAATCTATAGGAACCTCCATGGAAACGATCACTCAGATTTGGAAAAAGATTCAGGCTCCCGAATTCAACCTGGCAACCGATATGAACCTGGTTGAACAGGTCAAGCAGGTCGCTCTTACCTCCCAGGAACCGGCTAAGGTCAGCTTCGGTACCTCCGGCTGGCGCGGCGAAATTGGCTCTGAATTCACTCTCCGCAACCTCCAGGTGGTGGGCGCCGCCATTGTGCGTCTTTATCGCGAGGCGACTCCTGAACTTTTTGAAGCTCTCGGCGTCAAGGATTTTGCCGAACTGCAGAAGCGCGGCGTGGTCGTGGGCCACGACAACCGCCTTTTGGGCCATGAATTTTGTGAAGCGGTCGCTGACCAGTTCGCCAAGGCCGGCGTGAAGGTCTACTACGGCGGCGAAATGCCGACTCCGGAGTTCTCCGCCTGCATCGAGATGCTCGGTGCCGCCTGCTCCATCAACATGACGCCCTCCCACAACCCGAGCCACTACAACGGCATCAAGTTCAACCCGGCCGACGGCGGTCCTGCAGGTCCGGAAATCACGAACGTCATTACCAAGCTCTCTAACGAGATGATGGCGACCTGGAAATTCGAACCGGTGGCCAAGGTGGACTGGGAAATCATCGACTCCCTCAAGATTTACAAGGAATTCCTCATCAAGCAGGGCACCATCAAGTTCGCCCGCATCAAGGACTTCATCAAGAAGGGGCGTCTCACGCTTGTGTGCGACCACGTGCACGGGTCCACCCGTCGTCGTCCGGCCGCTCTTCTCGACAATCCGGAATGCCTCATCACTTTGCGTAATGAAGACGACAGCCTCTTTGGCGGCATTGCTCCGGAACCTTCGAGCAAGAACCTCGAGAAAGTCCGCAAGGTTTTGGACGAAAGCAAGAGCGAGTTCCGCCTGGGCGCCATCTTTGACCCCGATGGTGACCGCATTCGCTTCTACGACGGCACGCGCGAAATTGACATGAACCAGTTTGGAGCCATCGCCTTCCATTACATGGCGACCTGGCGCAAGGAACAGGGAGTCGTTGCGAAGTCCGTCGCAACCTCGAACTTTGTGAACATCATTGCCGAAAAGCTCGGTGTGCCTGTGATGGAAACCCCGGTGGGCTTCAAGAACTTCCGCCCGTGGCTCAGCCGCAATGCCAAACAGAAGGCGCTTGTCGCCTTCGAAGAATCCGACGGCATTTCGGGCCTCAACAACACCCTCGAGAAGGACGCCCAATTCGGTCTCCTCATGGCCCTCGAAATCATGGCCACCACGGGCAAGAACCTGGGTGAATACCTCGACGCCCTCTACGAAGAATATGGTCGCTTCTACCCGACGCGTTCGGGCTTCGAGGTGGACAAGTCCCTCGTGGGCGCGCCCTTGAAGGCCAAGGTCGACGCTGTCGCCGAGATTGCCAAGCCCGGTGCCAAGGTCATGGTCGGCGACAAGGAAAAGACGGTGAAGCAGCTCCTCACGCTCGACGGCGTGAAGGTCATCTTTGAGGACGATTCCTGGATGCTCGTGCGTCCGTCTGGTACCGAACCCAAGGTCCGTATTTACACGGAGTGCCGCAACCCTGACGAAAAGGATCCGATGTTTGAAGCCGCCAAAGCTTTGTTCTACAAGAACTAAAAAATAAAAGGGAATGGAAAAATGAAGAAGATTCTCATGATGCTCGTGCTTGCCTTCGCCATGGCAGGCTACGCTCAGGAAGGTTCGATTAAGCCGAAGTTCCAGGCTTTTTCTGGTGCTTTGCTCAAGTTGAAGCCCGCGGAACACGGCTACCACAAGTTCTCGCTTAAGGTGGAAGCCGCCCCTTGGGCTTTCCAGGCCATTGGTGAGGTTCGCGCCCCTAACGGTGACCCGGAATTGCTCATCAACGCCCTCTTTGACGGCGATGTGTACGCCGTGCTTGCCTACGTGGACCAGACGGCCACGGGTACCGACAACAAAGAGTACAATGTCGGCCTTTTCGAGATGATGCTTTATTTTGAAGAGGAAGCAACGTCTATTCGCAACTTGAAGTTCAAGTTGCTGCCGCCTGCCAACGACGACTGGGCGCAGGGCATTTTGAAGGACGCCCTTTCTTCGGGTTCTCTTTTGGGTGATATTTGGCACGGTAAGTACGACAATGCCATTACCAAGGCTTCGGCGAACCCCATGGACAAGCAAAAGCTCAAGTCCATGCAAAAGAAGTCCAAGTCCAATGCCGAGGAAACCATGGGTGCTGATGACAGCCGCCGTTCCCGCATGAAGGCCAAGGCCGATGATGATGAGGACGAGGCTCCGGTCGTCAAAAAGAAAAAGAAGAAAAAATCCTACGACGAAGACGAAGATGACGACGACGTTCCGAAGAAAAAGAAGAAAAAGAAGAAAAAGTCCGTCGAAGAAGATGAATGCGACGACCCGAGCCTTTCTGTGAAAGAAAAGCGCCGTTGCAGAATGAACAAGAGATAATCAAAAGTTTCACCTAAATCGAAAACCTGAATATTCGAGGTAATCTATGTCCGGTCACTCTAAATGGGCCACCACCAAACGTAAGAAAGCCAAAACCGACGTTGCTCGTGCCAAGGCTTGGAACAAGCTTATCAAGGAAATCTCCATTGCCGCCAAGCTCGGCGGTGGCAACCCCGACGCCAACCCGCGTCTTCGTGCAGCCATCCTTAAGTCCAAGAGCCAGAGCCTCCCGACCAAGAACATCGAAAGCGCCATCGCCAAGGGTACCGGTGCCAACTCCGGTACCGAAATGACGGAACCGATGTACGAAGGACGCGGTCCGGGCGGAATCGCCATCATGGTGCAGTGCATGACCGACAACAAGGTCCGCACCGTTGCCGAAATCCGCAACATCTTCAACAAGAACAACGGTTCCATGGGTGAATCCGGTTCCGTTTCCTGGGCCTTCACTTACAAGGGCGTGATTATCGTCGACGCCGAGAAGTACCCCGAAGACCAGGTGATGGACCTCGTGCTCGAAGCCGGTGCCGAAGACATGTCCACCGAAGACGGTGTGCATGAAATCTCCACCTCTCCGGAAGCATTCGATGCCGTTTCCAAGGCTCTTGAAGCTGCGAACATCGAAATGATGAGCGCCGAACTCAGCTACGTCGCCAACGACCCGGTCAAGCTCGGCCACGACGACGCGGTGAAGCTCCTCAAGCTCATCGACAAGTTCGAAGATCACGACGATGTGCAGGAAGTCTACCACAACGCCGAAATCGACGAAGCCGACATGGACGCTGCTGACGCATAATTCAAATTATTGTTAGTAAATGACTTACGAAGATTTATCTTCGTAAAGACTCCCGGAACGACTCCGGGAGTTTTTTATACGCAAAAAAATCCCTATACGGAACGTTCTAGTTTTTCTATTTTATGGTCGCTTTGTAGACCTATAGCCAAGGAGACATATATGGGTGGATTTTGCGGAGTTGTATCCAAGAACGATTGCGTTTGTGACTTGTTCTACGGAACCGACTATCACTCTCATTTGGGAACACACCGCGGTGGCTTGGCCGTATTGAAGGCCGACGGGAACTTCCATCGTTCCATCCACAACATCCAGAACACTCCTTTCCGCAGCAAGTTCGAGCACGACCTGGCCTCGTTCTCTGGCAACGTTGGCATCGGAGTCATCTCCGATACCGATCCGCAACCGCTGGTGATGTGCTCCAAGCTGGGCACTTTCGCGCTTGTGACAGTCGGTCTCATCAGCAACATCGAAGAACTGAAGGACGAACTTTTCAAGAACAACTACATGCAGCTCCAGTACTCGACCACAAGCGGGATGGTCGGTCCGACCGAGGTTGTCTCGGCACTCATTGCGACGCAGCCCTCGATTGTCGAAGGCCTCAAGTACGTACAAGATAGGGTGAAGGGCAGCTGTTCTGTGCTGCTTGTCGACAGCACCGGCAAGTTCTATGCCAGCCGCGACAAGTGGGGCCGCACTCCGATTATCCTTGGCAAAAAGGACGGTTCGATGATAGCCGTCCAAGAGAGCTGTGCCCTCCCGAACCTCGGGTACGACCATGTGCGCGACCTCGGCCCCGGCGAAGTCGCCGAGATCACTCCCGAAGGCGACACGACTTTGGTTGAACCCGGCAAGAAGATGGCGATATGCTCGTTCCTCTGGGTCTACTACGGCTACCCAGCTTCGAGCTACGAAGGCCGCAACGTCGAGATGACGCGTTACCGTTGCGGTAGCGCCCTCGCCAAGCGCACTCCTACCGAGGCGGATGCCGCCGCCGGTATTCCGGATTCCGGCACGTCCCACGCATTGGGCTATGCCCATGAGGCAGGCATGAAGTTCGCCCGTCCGTTTGTAAAGTATACGCCGACTTGGGCACGCTCGTTTATGCCACAGGACCAACGCCAGCGCGAACACGTCGCCTCCATGAAACTCATCCCGGTCCCGGGACTTATCAAGGACCGTCGCCTGGTGTTTTGCGACGACTCCATTGTGCGCGGCACGCAGCTCGGTAAGCAGGCCGCCAAGCTCTATTCGCTTGGTTGTAAAGAGACCCACATGCGCATTGCCTGCCCGCCGCTGGTTTACCCGTGCAAGTTCATCAACTTCTCCCGTTCCAAGAGCGAGTATGATCTCATTACGCGCCGCTACATTCGCGAACGCGAAGGAGAGAACGCCGACTTGTCAAAGTACACCAATCCCGATAACCAAGAATACAAGGATATGGTCGAGTACATCCGCAAGAACCTGAACTTGACGACGCTCGCCTTCCAGCGCATTGATGACTTGGTGCATGCGATTGGCCTCCCGGCGGAACAACTCTGCACGTACTGCTGGAGCGGCAAGGATTACGCCGAGACGGGTGACTGCTACCATTGCCCCTGCGAAGACGGTGAATGCCCCTGCCATTCTGACAAGGGCGAAAAGGCTTAATTAGCCCGACATTTTTCTAAGCGTTTATCTACCCAGGGTTTCGCGGTAGTTGTGTACTGCACCCTTGTAGTTGGCGACCGCCTTTGAAATGCGCGAGGCGAGGTCCTTTTGGCCCTTGTCCGTCATCATGTAGGCTTCGTCGTCAATGTTGCTGATGAACCCGAGCTCTATGAGTACGGCGGGCATCATCGCGCCCACGAGGACCATGAAGCCGGCGCCACCGACGCCGCCGCCCTGGCGGGTGATTTTGCCGCCGTCAAAGCTCTTCAGGAGTTCCTCGGTGAACATGTAGCTGTTCTGCTTGTACTTCTCCAGGCGAGCCTCCAGCTTGAACCACTCGAGCGGGGAGAGTTCCTCCTTGGCGTTCTTTTCGCCGTAGAGTGTCGCCACCTTGTTTTCGCGGCGGGCAATGGCCTTGTCCTCTTCGCTCTCGGGCGCACGCAGCACATAAAAGTGGAAACCGTGGATTTGCTTTTTGCGTTCGGGCGTCGCGTCGATGGCGTTGCAGTGTACACTGATAAAGAGGTCTCCGTCCCACTGGTTCGCGAGGTTCGCGCGTTGGCCGAGTTCAATGAACACGTCCTTGTCGCGGGTGAGCTTTACGTTGAAGCCTTCCTTTTCGAGTTCCTTTTTGAGGAGTTTGGAGACGGCGAGCACAATGTCCTTTTCTTGCCCTTTTTTGCCGAGGGCGCCGGTGTCTTTGCCGCCATGCCCCGGGTCAATGACGATGGTCTTCACTTCGCGGGTGCCCGCGGTCTCGTTCTTGGGTGCCTTGACTGCAACGGACATGGAGGTGCTTGAAGCCGCAGTGCTCGACACCGAGGCGCTCGAAGTCGCAACACTGGAGGTCGCTCCGCTCAATGCCGCCGCGGAACTGGAAAGCGTCGCCGCGGAACTGGTGGGGGAGCTCGCCTTGAAGAGCTTGTTCGCATCGTCTTCGGCAATCCACAAATGCCCGTCCTCGAGTGCGGGGCTTGCAATCAAGTCAATCGCCTTGCCGTTGACCGCAGCGTAGGGAATGCCCACGGCAAACTTTGCGGTGTCCTTCGCCGTCACCAAAATGAACGTCTTTTGCACGGGGAACCAGTGGAACGACGCGCCCGCCTTTTTGGCGAACGCTTCGGCATCCACGGCGTTGACGTCGGCAAAACAGAGAGCCCAGCCGACCATCAAGAGCAATGCTATAATCAGCGACGGGCCTTGGCAATGCGGGCGATTTCCAACTTGGCTTCCCGATTGATGATGTCCTGTCGCTTGTCTCTTTGATCTTTGCCTCGGCATATTCCTATTTCAAGTTTCGCGTAACGGTTTTTAAAGTAAAGTTTTAGGGGGACGATTGTGCAACCCTTGAGTTCCTTCGCCTTGCGCATTTTTTGAATTTCGTGCGTGTGGGCGAGGAGTTTGCGGCGGCGTGCCGGGAAGTGGTTGAACCGGTTTGCAAAAAGGTATTCGTCGATGTGCGCCCCCACGAGCCACAGTTCGTCCTTGTTCTCGTCGATGTCGACCCAGGCTTCGCCCAAGGTGCATTTGCCGTCACGGATGGATTTGACTTCGGAACCGATGAGCATGATGCCCACCTCGAAGGTTTCGTCTACAAAGTAAAGGTGATTGGCCTTGCGGTTCTGGATGACGGGGGTGTTCTGTTCTTTTTTAGGCATCGTTCTTGACAGGTGCCGCCGCCTTTTCGGCGGCTTCCAGCACATCGTTTAAAGACTTAATCAAATCTTTGCTGGCTTCAAAAACGGGCTTGGTGCCGGCATTGATTGTAACGGACTCACCGGTACGCGGATTCCTGGCGGTGCGTTCCTTGCGCTCTTTGAGCTTGAAACGACCAAAACCGCGGATTTCCACGTTGTTGCCCTGCAGCAAGCCGTTCACAAGGGTGTCCAAGAAACTTTCGACAATCGTCTTTGTTTGCACCTGGGTGAGGCCAGTTCGCAGCGCGATATCTTCGACGATATCCTTTTTGGTGATGTTCGCTTTTCCTGCCATATTTTTAAAACTACAAAAAATTCGGTAAAAGGGTTAGCCCTTCTTGGCCCATCCGACTGTCTTTTTCTGCTTGTGGGGCACCATTTCGTCGAGGATTTGCTGCAATTCCACACAACCTTCGCCCGTGAGGGCCGAAGTGACCACCACTTTTTGTCTGTGCTTCTTGAATTCTTTGATGGCGGCCTCTATCCCGAGATCGTCCTTGTTGAGGGCTACCACAAAGGGTTTCTCGGCGAGTTTGGGGTGGAATGCCTTGAGTTCGTCCTTCAGGACCTTGAACTGCTCGTAGGCGTTTTCGGCAAAGCCGTCGATGACAAACAAAAGAGTGTGCGTGCGCTCGATGTGCTTGAGGAACTGGTGGCCCAGGCCCTTGCCTTCGCTTGCCCCTTCCAGGAGTCCCGGAATATCGGCGACCACGAAGCTATGTCCGTTCACTTGTACGATACCGAGCACCGGCTCGAGCGTTGTGAAGGGGTAGTCGCCCACCTTGGGGCGTCCGCTCGAAATCTTGTGGACTAGGCTCGACTTGCCTGCGTTCGGGAACCCGACGAGGCCGACGTCTGCCATGAGCTTGAGTTCCAAAAAGAGTTCGCGCTTTTCGCCCTTTTCGCCGGGCGTGCACTTGCGCGGAGCCTGAATCTTGGGGGTGGCGAAATGCTGGTTTCCCATGCCGCCCTTGCCGCCGCGCGCCGCAATCCACTTCTGGCCCGGCTGCGTGAGGTCGGCGAGAATGCGCCCGTCGGAATCCTTGACGATTGTGCCGCGCGGGACATCGACGACGAGGTCTTCGGCGCTACGCCCGGTGCAGCGCTTCGCTCCACCCGGCTGGCCGTTGCCGGCTTTGTACAGGCGTGCGTTGCCCATGTCGAGGAGCGTGGAGTACTGCTCGTTCACCTGGAGAATCACGTGGCCGCCGCGCCCGCCGTCACCGCCGTCCGGGCCTCCCAGGGGTACGAACTTTTCGCGGTGGAAACTGCAGATGCCGTCTCCGCCCTTGCCGGAACGCACTTCGATTGATTTTTCGTCTAAAAACATTAAAGGCTGATTCCTTCGTCTAGCCCGAGGGCGATATTCATGTTCTGGATGGCGGCGCCGCTGGCGCCCTTGCCCAGGTTGTCGATAATCGTCGTCACCTGCATTACGTTCTCGTTGCCGAACACCTGGATGCGGGCGTTGTTCGTATCGTTACAGACGGTGGCGTCAAGGCGGCCGTTGAACAGCACGGGGGCTGCTTCATAGGGCATCACCTTCACAAAGCGGGAACCTTCGTAATGCTTGGCGAGGATTTCGGTGAGGCCTTCGGGGCCGACCTTCTTGGTGAGTTCATTCGCGAAGATAGCGACGGTCACCGCCATGCCCTTGTAGTAGGGGCCGAGCACCGGGTTGAAGAACGGCGTGTTATCGAGTTCGCAGTACTTCTTCATTTCGGGGAGATGCTTGTGGGCAAGCGCAAGCGCGTACGGGGCGGGCGCCATGATGGCCTTCGATTCGCCGGCGGCATGCGAAAGGGCTGCGGCTTCTTCGTATTCGGCAATCAGTTTCTTGCCGCCGCCAGAGTAACCGGTGATGCTGTAGGCGGCGAGGTTTGCGCTCTTCGGCAAAATGCCGGCGGCAACCAGCGGGTGAACGCCCAGGATAAAGCCCGAGGCATGACAGCCGGGGTTCGCGATGCGCTTGGCTTTCGCGATGGCTTCGCGCTGTGCGGGGCTGAGTTCCGGCATGCCGTAGGTCCAGGCCGGGTTCACGCGGTGCGCCGTGGAGGCATCAATCACGCGGGTGTTCGGGTTTTCGCAGAGGGCTGCACTTTCAACCGCCGCAGCGTCGGGCAGGCAAAGGAACGTCACGTCGGACTCGTTGATGAGTCGCTTGCGTTCGGCGGTATCCTTGCGGAGTTCGGGAGAAATACGCAACACTTCGATGTCGGTGCGCTTTGCGAGTCTCTCATAAATCTGCAGGCCTGTAGTCCCTGCTTCACCATCTACGAAAACTTTGAACATCTCTTATTCCTTACTTGCCAGCGCCGCAGCACTTCTTGTACTTCTTGCCAGATCCGCACGGGCACGGGTCGTTACGACCGACCACCGGACCTTCGTGACGAACGGTTTCCTGCTTCACGGCACGACCGTCGTAGAAGAACCAAGCGCCGCCCACCTTGTGGAACTCGCCCAGCTCGTGGTGGTTGCGGGTGATGTTGCCCTGCTTGAAACGGGCAATGAACTCGACCCAGCCGATATTCTTTTCTTCTTCAGTCTTGGTCTGCTTGATTTCGATGCCGAGCCATTCGGATTCGCGGCTCCAGGCGTCCACGCTCGGTTCGTCAAAGTCGTCACGCTGGGTGGCTTCGAGGGAGTCCTTGAGCCACTTGATTTCGTGCTTGGCGTAGGCGGTGTAGCGGGAGCGCATCAGGGCTTCGGGGGACGAAGCAAGAGCAGTGCCTTTGATGATGGGTTCGCAGCATTCGCCGTATTCTTTTCCGCTTCCGCAGGGGCATAAATCTTTAGACATAGTTTAATCCTTGTTAGGTATGAGGTTTGAGGAGTGAGGTCGCTTGCGTTGCTCGCTTTGAGAAAAACCTAGTGTTTGCCAAGAAAAATAGCAATCTTTATGATTTTCTTTCTATGCGGCAGTTTTAAGTTTTAGTCACCCCCACACATTACACATTTTACATTGCATTACACGACTTTCTTCATGAGCCAGAACTCTTCCTTGCCTTCGCGACCGGGGAAGCTCTCTTTCACGGGGATGCGCTCGACAATGTCAAAGACGCCGTCGAGACGGGCCATGAGCTCGCCTTCGCTGGTGCAGTGCGGAGGCCCCTGCAGGGACTTCCCGTTCATCAGCGGGTACATGAGGCAAATGAAAAGTCCTTCGTCCTTGAGCATCTTGTAGCAAACTTCAAAGAATTCGTCGCGACGCCCTGGGTGGATTGCCGAGAACGTGCCGTAGTCGTAAACAATGTCAAATTGCTGACCGCCGCGCTTTGTGTCCTTGGGGGAGAGCGTGAACAAGTCCAGGTCGAGGGAGCGCAGGTTCTTGTGCTTGCGGCTCAGGTGGTCCAGTTCGTCAACGGCGGTGGGGGCGAAGTCCACGGCGAGCACGTCGTGGCCGCGCAAAGCCCATGCTTCGGCATCGTAGCCAAACCCGGCGCCCGGTATCAGCACTGTGCCGGTAGCGGGGCAGGAGGGATGCTTGAAAAATTCAAGCAGGGCCGGTGTCGCCTTCTTGAAATTCCAGTAATCCTTGCCGTCGGCATAGAGGTTGTCCCAGAATTCCGGGAGGTTTTGCGTTAACATTTTTTACCTTCCTTTTTGTACGCTAGTTGCCCACACGCGGCGAGGATGTCCCTGCCACGGGGGTTGCGGATCGTTATTTGAATTTCGGCTGCTCGCACTAGGGCGAGGAAATCTTCGACCTGTTCCGGGGTCGGCGCGTGGAGCGTCGGGTCGTCACCGTCGTTTAGTACGATGGCGTTCACCTTCACGCGGCGGGGGGCGCAAATGCGGATGAGCTCCTTGGCCGCCTTGGGCGTGCAGGTGATGTCTTGGATCAGGACGAATTCAAAGGTCACGTAGTTGTCGGTGCGGCGGATGTACTCGTCCACCGCTTCCAGGAGTTTCTCTATGGGCCACGTCTTGTTCACGGGCATCACAGAGGAGCGGTATTCGTTGTTTGTGCTGTTGAGGCTTACCGCAAGGCAGCAGGGTGTGTTGCGGTCCACAAGGTCCTTGATCTTGGGGACGACTCCCGAGGTGCTCACGGTCATGCGCTTTGCGCCCATGTTAAAGAGCTTTTGGTTGTGCAGCGTGCAGCAGACGCGGTGAACGTTCTCGAGGTTGTTGAGAGGTTCTCCCATGCCCATAAAGATGATGTTCGTCACCTGCGCGATGTTGCCCTCTTCGTCGAGGACTCCCGAGTCCTTGAGATGCCAGTTGACGTTCAGGATTTCTTCGAGAATTTCGCCCGCCTCGAGGTTGCGCGTGAATCCCATCTTGGCGGTGCGACAAAAGGCGCAGTTCATGGCGCAGCCCACCTGGGTCGATACGCAGACCGAGAACCTGCCGTTGGCGGGGATCATCACCGTTTCAATGTGATGCCCGTCCCAGGTCTCGAATAGCCATTTGATGGTGCCGTCGACACTCACCGATTTTTGGTTCTCGGTAAGGGCTCGCATGCTGAACTGGGCTGCCAATTTTTCACGGAGAGCGGGGGGGACGTTCAACATCTCGTCCCAGGTTCGCACCTGCTGGCAAAAAAGCCATTTTTGGATTTGGTCGGCACGGTAGGTTTTTTCGCCCACTTCACGGAGCCAAGCTTTGAGCTCGTCCGTCGTGAGTGTTTTTATGTTGCGCGGCCAATCCATAATGGGCGTAAAGATAGCAAAAAAATATGTTTTTGTTAAGGGCATAAATATGCCCTAATTCGTTTAAAATAAAGGGGTTGACGCGTTTTTTAGGCATAAAAAAAGACCTCGTGGTGGAGGTCTTTTTTATAGCGGAATTAAACGCTAGAACATTTTGCGGGTCTTTTTGGCAGCTCCGCCGGAACCGCCCGTGCTCTTGCTTTCGCTTGCGCCCTTGTTGCTGAACAGGGTGGCGTCGTCGGCGGATTTGGTGCGCACTTCAAAGTGGTTGCCATCGCAGGTCTCTTCGGGGGCGTAACCCGCCGTGTAGAGGCAGTACGTTTTTTCGGAGCAGAATTCCCCGGCGAGTTTGCCTGTGTGGTTGCAAATGCCGCGGCTCACGACGCCGCCTGGCACCGGGAACGGCTTGCGGGGCAAGTCTTTGTGGAGTTCCTTCATCACAGCCATCCAAACGGGGAGGGCGTCCTCGGTGCCGGTGTGGCCCGCGCCCAGGGTGCCCGGGCTGTCGGAACCGACCCACACGCCCATGGTGTATTGCTTGGTGAAGCCGATGTACCAGCAGTCGGTGTAATCGTTGGTGGTTCCGGTCTTGCCGCCGCTCGGGTGCGTAAACCCGCTCGCCCAAACGCGAGCCGCCGTACCGCGGATGTTCACGTCCTTGAGCATGTCGACCATGATGTAGGCCGATGCCGGGCGGAGCACTTCGTGCTCGACCTTCGTGTTCTTTTCGATGACTTCGCCGTTGCGGTCCACAATCGACTCGATCATGTATGGTTCAATGCGGTTCCCTCCGTTGGGGAACACCGTGTAGGCAGAAGTCATTTCCATGAGCGTCGCGCCTACGGAACCCAGGGCGAGGCTAGGCACCGGGAGCAACGGTGCCCTCACAATGCCGAACTTGCGCGCATAGTTGACAACGTTGTTCAAACCGTACTTCATACCGGTCAAAATGGCGGGGAGGTTTTTGGAACGGTAGAGGGCGCGACGGAGCGTCATCATGCCTTCGAAGTCGTGTTCGAAGTTGCCCGGGCGCCAGACTTTGTTCGGGTTCTTGTCGTCGGGGTCGGGAATCGTCACCGGCTGATCGTTCACCGAGTCGCAGGGGGAGGCTCCGTTGTCCATGGCTGTTGCGTAAACAATGGGCTTGAAACTGGATCCCGGCTGGCGCAAAGACTGCACGGCGCGGTTCCAGCGGGACTTGTTGAAGTCGCTCCCGCCCACCATGGCGCGGATGGCGCCCGTTTGGTTCTCTATGATGATGGCGGCAATTTCGGGATGGTGGTACTGGATACTGTCGGGGAACCTGCGCTTGGTCAGGTCTGGGTTCGTGTCCTTGGCGAGGTAGTTTTTCTTGAAGTCAGCGTAGATGCTGTCAAAGTGGGCGACGACGCTGTCCTCTTTCATGTTGTATTTTTTGGTGAGCTGGAGCCTGCGGGTGGCGCGGTACTTCACACGGCGGCGCACCTTTTCGACCTGCACGCGGGCGACGCTGTCGGCGAACTCCTGAATGTCGGGATCGATGGTCGAGTTGATGGAGACGCCGTCGGCATAGAGGGAGTTCTCGCCGTATTTTTTCTCCATGTACTTGCGGATTTCTTCGTAAAAGTAGAGGCCCGATCCTGTGTCCTCTTCCTTTTCGGCGAGGGTGATGGGCGTGTTAACGTACTCGTGGTACTGTTCCTTGGTGATGTAGCCCGCGTCGTACATGGCGTAGAGCACTGTGTTGCGGCGTTCCAGGCTAGCCTCGGGGTGGCGATCCGGGCGGTAGGCCTCGGGGCGTTGCAGCATGCCAGCGAGCACCGCGAACTGCGGGATGGTGAGGCTGTCGAGCGAGTGGCCAAAGTAGAACTTGCCTGCGGCCTGGAAGCCGTAGTTGCCGCCCGAGAGGTACACCTCGTTCATGTAGAACTCCAAGATCTCTTCTTTGGTGTAGGTTTGCTCGATGCGGATGGCGGTCATCGCCTCTTTGATCTTACGCGAGATGGAACGTTCTGGGGTGAGGAACAAAAGCTTGGTCAACTGCTGGGTGAGGGTGGAGGCGCCACGGAGTTTTTTGCCGCTGGAGATGCTTTCCATGATGGCGCTCGGGATCGCCCAGACGTTCATGCCCCAGTGATTGAAAAAGGCGCGGTCTTCGGTCGCCATCACCGCGTGAATCGCGTCAAGCGGGATGGAGTCGAACGGCGTCCATTCGCGGCGTTCCACGTAGTACTCGTGGGCAATCTTTCCGTTCATGTCGTAGATGTTCGTCACGAGTTTCGGGTTGATTTGTTCGAGCTGCGAGAGGGACGGCAGCTCCGGCGAAAAGTGGATGTAGGTGACGACCACGGCGGTGATTCCCGCGACCACGGGGATCGCGAAGATGATGAGCCACTTGATCACTTTTTTGTCGGTGAAAATACCCTTGAGGTAGTCAAGGCAAATAAATAAGTATTTTTTTAGCTTGTCCATCTTATAATATAGGGCTGAATAACAATGTCGCAAATTTAGAAAATAAATGGCGAAAATTTTTCCCTTTCCCCTTGACAATACCCCCAATAATGCTATATTTGGGTCAATTCGCGGATGTAGCCCAACTGGATAGAGCGTTTGGCTACGAACCAAAAGGCTCCAGGTTCGAGTCCTGGCACCCGCAGAAAAGGCCCCTCTCGATAAGAGAGGGGCTTTTTGTATAATACCGAATTTAGGACGAGGAACTGGGGCCTTTGTGAGCAACAAAGCCCCTGTTATTAAACAGGGGCGGTTGCGAGAGCACGAGCCTATAACCGGCGTATTTTTAAGAAATTAGGCCCGTGCGGTCATCGCCGTGAGCCGCAAGCGACTCGTATTAACGAGTCGTGGTGGCGAGAGCACGAGCCCAACGTGACGTTCAAGTTGGCTTTAAGGCTCGTGCGGTCTAAAACCCGCTCCAGGTTCGAATCCTGGCACCCGCAGAAAAGGCCCCTCTCGATAAGAGAGGGGCTTTTTGTGTAATACCGAATTTAGGACGAGGAACTGGGGCCTTTGTGAGCAACAAAGCCCCTGTTATTAAACAGGGGCGGTTGCGAGAGCACGAGCCTATAACCGGCGTATTTTTAAGAAATTAGGCCCGTGCGGTCATCGCCGTGAGCCGCAAGCGACTCGTATTAACGAGTCGTGGTGGCGAGAGCACGAGCCCAACGTGACGTTCAAGTTGGCTTTAAGGCTCGTGCGGTCTAAAACCCGCTCCAGGTTCGAGTCCTGGCACCCGCAGAAAGAAGAGCTCCCCTCGTAAAGGGGGGGGCTCTTCTTTTATACTGACGATAGGGCGAGGTGACTAGCTCGTCCAGCTTTTTATATGAGAAATTATTGTTTCTAAAAGTTGAAAAACAAAATATTACAAAACGCTTACAATTTTGCAAACAACTGATTGCACGGTCGCGACAACTCTATAGTTAAAATTTCCTCCATGACTTACGATCATGACTTGTTCTGCAAGGCTTTCCAACAGTTGGTCTTGCGCGTAAGGCAGGAAACGTTGATTACACAAAAGCAACTATCGCTACAGTCGGGTTTGACCCGTCAGTTCATATCGATGCTGGAGTCCGGTCATCGTTGTCCGTCTTTCGAAAACTTCTGTTCTTTAGCCAGGGGCATGGGACTTTCACCCGCCATGATGTCGGAGAAATTCGATTCGATATACATAGCAGAAAGTCAAAAATTGGACCGGCTGGCGGCGGAACCGTCAAATCCCTCGGAGTACATAAAAAAGACTGGGCGAGGTCGTCGCGGACGGCCTAAACGCTTCAGGTAGTTTGTTCTCGTGGGGAGGATAGTGTGTTGTGGGTGCTGTAGGGATGACTCTGCGGTCGTATTTCTGCTGATACTGTAGAATGGTTCCGTTTTGAAACGTGAGCGGCATCTTTGTTTCAAAATGAAACAAAGGCGGTGTTTTTTCGGCGTCTCTCTACCTGCCCTAGTGCAAAAACCTTGCCAATATTCGCCATAATACTGGTTTGGCACGGCTTTTGCTGTTTTAGCGGCGAAAACAAGGCAGTCCAATTTGGACCAAAGTTTAAACAAAGGGCAAAATACCCAAAAGCCCGCAAACAAGAGGTAAAAAAATGATCAAGCCTTTAGCAGATCGAATCGTTGTCAAGCCGGCCGAAGCCGAACAGAAGACCTCCTCGGGACTCTTCATTCCGGATAACGCCAAGGAAAAGCCCATGCAGGGTAAGGTCGTGGCCGTGGGCCCGGGCCGCAAGAACGACAAGGGCGAAATTGTCCCGATGGAAGTCAAGGTGGGCGACGTGGTGCTCTACGGCAAGTACAGCGGCACCGAAGTCACCGTCGATGGCGAAAACTACCTCATCGTGAAGGAACCGGACGTCATCGCGACGCTCTAATCAAAAAAGTTTATAAAAAAGAGGAAAAACAAAATGGCAAAGCAATTGAAGTTTGATGTGGCAGCACGTGAAGCCCTCATGAAGGGCGTAGACAAGCTCGCTAACGCAGTCAAGGTCACCCTCGGCCCCAAGGGCCGCAACGTTATGCTCGGCAGGTCCTTTGGCGCCCCGAACGTGACGAAGGACGGTGTCACCGTCGCCAAGGAAATTGAACTCGAGGACGCTTACGAGAACCTCGGCGCCCAGATGGCGAAGGAAGTCGCGAACAAGACGAACGACGCCGCTGGTGACGGTACCACTACCGCAACGGTCCTCGCTCAGGCGATTACCCGCGAAGGTCTCAAGAACGTGGCCGCCGGTGCAAACCCCATGGACATCAAGCGCGGTATGGACGCCGCCGTTGACGCCGTCATCGACGAAATCGGCAAGATGGCCGTGAAGATTAACGGCAAGGAGCACATCGCCCAGGTGGCGACGATCTCCGCCAACAACGATTCCGAAATCGGCGACCTCTTGGCCAACGCCATGGAAAAGGTCGGCAACGACGGTGTGATTACCATCGAAGAATCCAAGACCGCCGACACGGTGCTCGACGTGGTGGAAGGTATGCAGTTCGACCGCGGCTACCTCTCTCCGTACTTTGTCACCAACACCGACAGCATGGAAGTCTCCCTCGAGAATCCGTACATCTTGCTGTACGACAAGAAGATTTCTACTATGAAGGATTTGCTCCCGATGCTCGAACACGTGGCAAAGCAGGGCAAGTCTCTCCTCATCATCGCCGAAGACGTCGATGGCGAAGCTCTCGCAACGCTGGTTGTGAACAAGATGCGTGGCACCCTGAAGGTCGCTGCCGTCAAGGCTCCGGGCTTCGGTGACCGTCGCAAGGCCATGCTCGAAGACATCGCTATCCTCACTGGCGGTATGCTGGTTTCCGAAGACACGGGCGCGAAGCTCGAAGACGCTCCGGTCACCGTCCTTGGCCAGGCCAAGTCCATCACCATCACCAAGGACAACACCACGATTGTGGAAGGTGCCGGTGATGCTGCCTCCATCAAGGGCCGTATCGGTCAGATCAAGAAGCAGATTGAAACCACCACCAGCGACTACGACCGCGAAAAGCTCCAGGAACGCCTGGCCAAGCTTGCCGGCGGCGTTGCCGTGATCAAGGTTGGTGCTGCTACCGAAGTCGAAATGAAGGAAAAGAAGGACCGCGTCGACGACGCCATGCACGCAACCCGTGCTGCCGTCGAAGAAGGCATTGTTCCGGGTGGTGGCGTTGCCCTCATCCGTGCCGAGAAGGCCATTGATGCTCTCAAATTCGACAACGCCGACCAGAAGACTGGTGCTGCCATCATCCGCCGCGCCATCGAAGAGCCGCTCCGCCAGATTGTGCAGAACGCCGGTCTCGAAGGTTCTGTGGTGGTGAACAAGGTGAAGGAAGGCAAGGACGCCTTCGGTTACAACGCGAAGACCGACACCTACGAAGACCTCATCAAGGCTGGCGTCATCGACCCGGCTAAGGTCGCTCGTACGGCCCTCAAGAATGCGGCCTCCATCGCTTCCATGATTCTTACCACCGACTGCGTGGTGACCGAGAAGAAGGAACCCAAGCCGGCAGCGCCTGCCATGGACCCCTCCATGGGTGGCATGGGCGGCATGATGTAATAAGACCGTTCGCTCGGAACGTTTAAACATCCTCCAAAACGAACCCCCGATTGTATCGAGGGTTTGTTTTTTTTCGCCATTTCTCCCTGGACTTTTTACTACATTTAAAACATGAATATTCGGATTTCTGCGATTGCTTTGGCTTGTCTCTTTGGAATTTCCAGCTCGCTTGCCGCCGACCCGCGCTTGGAGCAGGGCGCCCGATTTGAGGCGAAGGGCGAATACGACATGGCGCTGGGCGAATACCGCTCCATTTTGGCGGAGGACCCCAGGAATTCCGACGCCTATTTTGCCGCCGCCGAAGTCCGCGTGAAGATGAAGGATTACAGTGGCGCCCTTGCCAACTACCGTCTTGCATACAAGTTTAACGCGTCCATGAGCGCCGCCTACGAGGGGGCCGCCAAGGTGTACGAGCTGCTGGGGCAAAAGGCTAAGGCCGACGCCGAACGCATGAAGGACCCCAAGAACAAGCCTGCCGAGGAAGTCGCTGCAGAGGCGACTCCTGCCGCAGAGCCGGTCGCCGAGGCCAAGGCTGCGGAGCCCGCACCTGCCGCGGAGCCCGCCGTGCCGACCAAGAAGATTGCCGAAGTGCAAAAAGCGGAACCCGCTCCTGCCGCAGAGCCTGCGAAAGCTGCAGAACCCGCCAAGGTGGAGCCCGTCAAAGAGCCCGCTAAGGTCGCCGAGGCGCCCAAGGCCGAACCTGCCAAAGCGGAACCCGCCGCGGCAAGCGAGGACCCCTTTGAAAAGGGCAAGGCGCTGCTCGCCGAGGGCAAGTACAAAGAAGCCGCCCCGCTGTGGCGCGAAGTGCTTTCGAAAAAGCCTGGGCATGCGGGTGCCTATTTTTATGCCGGCGTGACCCGTTACGAAATGGGCGAGTTCGACAAGGCTGAGTTCAACCTGAAGAAGGGCCTGACCTACGCGGAACAGGGTAACGACGCCAACTACTACCTCGCCATGGTCTACCAGAAGACCAACCGCAAGGAGCTGGAAAAGAAATCCCTCGCCGCCTACCTGAAAAAGGCCGCTCCCGATGGACGTTTCCGCAAGCCCGCCGAGGACCGCCTGGCGGAACTCAACGCCCCTGCGGTCCAGGATAGCGCAACCCCTGCCGAGGCAGTCGCGGCAGCCGAACCGGCCCCCGTTGCAGATACGCCCAAGGTAGTTGAAGCACCGAAGGCGGAACCGCAGGCCGCCACGGCGGAAGGCAACTCTATCGCCAATGCGAACATGCTCTTTAAGGCGGGGAGCTTCGAGGCCGCCCTACAGATGTACAAGGCCCTGCTCGATACGGAGATCAGCCCCGACGAGCGTTACTTCGCGATGCTCCAGATGGGCAACATCTACCGCGAAATGCGTGACTTCCACAGCGCCGTGACGCGCTACCGTGAAGTGGTTCAGCAGTTCCCCGATTCTGACTGGGCCACCGAGGCCGAACGTGCACTCGAAGATGCCGTGTGGCTCGAAAAGCATGCTTCTGAACTGCCGCGCCGCGCGCGATAGTGAATGGTGTAAAATACAATATGCATATCCCGGCCTTTACGCCGGGATTCTTTGCTTTTGGGGCGTATTTGGCGCTGTTGCAGCCTAGTGCCTATTGATTTTTTGTATGCAATAACATAAATTAAGATGCGATGGATTTTGAGGTAACAATATGGCGTCTTTTGGAAAGCTTGTTTTAGGACTCCTGTTCATCTTTTTCTATACAGCATGCGATGAAAGTACTACGGAAAACATCACGCAGGTCAATCAGGTCGGCATGGATGTTGTCTCCGCAGAAAAGGATTTGCCAGAATGCGGTGCCGAGAACGAAGGTGCACAGGCTTTTGTGAAGGGCGAGTCTTCTGCTCGTATTTGCTCCGATGAAAAATGGATTTCTCTTTCGGGCAAAATCGATACTGTTTATGTTCAGGGCGGCAAGGATACGGTTGTTGTAAAAGGCAGCAAGGATACTGTATATGTGAAGGGCGAAGACTATAGTTGCTCTACGGAAGAACTTGCCGACAAGAGCGGGCTCAAGATTGTCTGCAACGGCGACAGCATCGGTGTTGTGTTGAATGGTGCGAAGGGCGAAAAGGGCGACACTGGCGAAAAAGGCGAGAAAGGGGATACTGGCGAGAAGGGCGATGAAAGCAGGGGGTGTTCCATTGTTGATCTTACGGATTCCGCGTATACGCTAATTTGTGGGGAAGTTTCCTTAACGGTTCCGTTGAAAGGTGCAGAAAAACCGGATACACTTTCTCAAAACGCTGCGGTTGATTTCTTGGGAAAGGGATTTTTTCTGAAGGGATCAGAAGTTTTGTTGCTTGAACTCAGTGATGGTAAAACCTTGAAGACGACAGGTGTTGTCCAGATCGGAGAGGTAACTCGTGATTACGGTTTTTACAAATTTGCGGCAAGAGACTTGGTTTCTCAATATGCGAAGTTTCGTTTTAGAGGCTTCTATAGAAATCCTGTGTCGGGACGTATTTCGGATGGACAAATTAGTTTATCTGGGATGACGGATATGCGTAAGCGTAGCGAGGCGAATATGAATGTTTTGACGCACTTGGAACTTGAACGTGTTTATTATCTTGTTACAAGAGAAAAGAAAACGTTTAAGCAGGCTAAACGTGCGGCACTCTGTGAAATTTTAAACCAATTTCACATAGATACGACCGGCACAGATGATGCGGAATCTATGTATATATTTGGGGATGGCGAAAATGATGCCAAATTACTTGCTCTTACCATTTTACTTCAGGGAGACAGGAGCGAGGCTGAGTTCGTGGATCTTTTGACAGAAATATCAACTGATATGGCTGATGATGGAATATGGGACGATTCTGAAAAGATTACAGAAATCGCCGAATGGGCAAGAGGTGCTGACAAGTCGGGTCGTCTTGGCAAGATTCGGGATAATATTACGAAGGGCGACGACACCGCTATCCCTGATTTTATAAAATATATACGTAAATTTTGGCTAAGTGAAGTACCTGGTTAGTGAGAGAATATTAAATTCCTTGTTTGGATGAGGTTGGATTAGGATATGAAAAGAAAAATCTTGGTTCTTGCGGGAGTGGCTGCGGTATCGCTTGCCTTTGCGGACCCTCCGGCGAAT
Organism: Fibrobacter sp. UWP2; assembly: GCF_900141705.1. Taxonomy (NCBI): domain Bacteria; kingdom Pseudomonadati; phylum Fibrobacterota; class Fibrobacteria; order Fibrobacterales; family Fibrobacteraceae; genus Fibrobacter; species Fibrobacter sp. UWP2. Next base: position 105,841 of record NZ_FQYM01000001.1, on the reverse strand, counting down.
TTCAGCGGCTGGGACAAGGTGTTCGAAGATAATTTCGACGGCACCAGCCTTGACAAGAAAAAATGGAACTCCACGTATAACTGGGGTCCCACGCACAACCACCGTGCCTACTGCGCCGAAGAGAATGTGATTGTCTCCGACGGTACGCTCAAGCTCAAGGGCGAAAAGAAGACGCACCCCGACGCGAGCGGGCGGACGGCGAAGTTCAACGGCAAGGAAATTCCCGTAGATTACACTTCTGGGGCGATTGACACCAAGGGCCATTTCGAGGTGAAGTACGGCTACATCGAAGGGCGCTTCAAGGCTCCGTCACAGAAGGGTACGTGGCCCGCGTTCTGGACTCTCCAGGACGGGTGGCCTCCGGAAATCGACATCCTCGAGATTCCCGCGAGCCGAAAGCAGCACCATTACTACCTGCACTACACGGACCCGAGCTGGTACAGCAGTCACGGCTCGGCGTGGGACCACGAGGCGTCCTTCGGCGGGCATAAGGACGATGACGTGGACCGCTCGGCGGGCTTTCACAACTACGGTGTGGAGTGGGACGAGACGACGCTCAGCTTCTATTTTGACGACAAGAAGTTTGCAAGCTACAGCCGCCCGACCGAAATCAAGCAGCTCGCGGCGCAGTACATTATCGTGAACCTCGCCATTGGCGGCTGGGCGGGCGACGACATTGATATCACCGCGGACAAGCCGGCGTATTTCGAGGCGGACTGGGTGCGTGTGTGGCAGGCGAAGCCCGCAAAGCCCGACACGGTGCGCATCTTGAACATGAACTTCGGCACCTGCATGGTAAATAATGAAGGCGCACTTGCGCTGGGCGACTGTGCAGGCGACAACGCGGTCGCAACCATCACTCCGATTTCTTCGAGCACCTACCGCATCAACTTCGGCGACGTGGTGGTGGAAGTCCCGAACGAGAAGACGGACGCCGGCGTGACCATGGGACTTTATAATTGGAATGGAGGCGCCCACCAGAAGGTGGTGATGGAAAAACAGTCCGGGTACGAGGGTTCCGTAGTGCGCATGAAGATGCAGCACAGCAACATGTACCTGCGTTCGACAACAGACGGCGAACGCGTGGTGCAGAGCTGGGCCGACGATTGGGAATGGAATCAGATGTGGCGCTTGCTTTCGCTCGGCGATGAAGTCCCGACGAAGGACACGACCGCGAAAGACACGACTGTGAAGGATTCGTCGACGACGGCGATTTTTGTGCCGCACTTGAATGCGACGGTCGCTCCGTACAGTTCACGAGTTTATATGAAAAACGGCAAGTGGACTGTGGAATTCGGCAACGAGTTCGCGGGAGTGCGCCGGTTCGACCTCAAGGGCCGCGGGCGGTAATTAAAAGACTTGCACCAAGAGTCCCTTGAGGTACTGGCCTTCGGGGAAGGCTGTATTCACGGGGTGGTCGGCGGGCTGTCCGAAGCGTTCGATAATCTGCATATGGCGGTGCGCATCGGCGGCGGCATCGGCGATAATCTTTTGGAACAAATCCATTTCCATGAGGCCCGAGCAGCTGAAGGTGGCGAGCATGCCGCCTTCGGCGAGGAGTTTCATTGCAAGTAAATTAATGTCCTTGTAGCCGCGGGCGCCCTTTTGCAGGTTGTCCTTGCTCTCGACGAACTTGGGCGGGTCCAGCACGATGAAGTCGAATGTTTCCGCCTTGTCGCGGCACTTGCGCAGGTACTGGAACACGTCGGCTTCCACGTGGGTCGCCTTTGCGGTGGCGAGTTTGTTCCGCATGATGCCGTCTTTCGCCAGCTTCAACGCGTCCTTGGAAACGTCCACCTGGTAAACGTGGTCGCAGCCTCCGCGGAGGGCGTAAAGGCCGAAGCCGCCCGTGTAGCAGAAGCAGTTCAAAACTTTTTTGCCCTTGGCGAGCTCTCCTACGCGGCGTCGGGCGTCGCGCTGGTCCAGGTAGTAGCCGGTCTTGTGGCCGTTCTTCACGTCGATGGGGAAGAGGATGCCGTTCTCGTTGATAATCACGGGCTCGTCGCTCACTTCGCCAAAGACCGTCCCCGTGCGGAGCGGAAGCCCTTCCTTTTTGCGCACGTCGGAATCGCAGCGCTCGTAGATGCCGCGGCAGCCGGTCTTTTCGGCTAGCAATTCGTAGATGTCCTTGCGGTGGAGTTCGGCGCCCGCGGCAAGGATTTCGACGGAGTAGATTTCGCCGTACTTGTCGATGATGCAGCCCGGGATGCCGTCGTTCTCGGCGTTAATCAGGCGGAAGGCGGATTCCTTGTCGGCGATGTCGAAGCCGCGGCTCTTGCGTGCTGCGATGGCGCGGTCCAAAATATTGCTGAAGAATTCTCGGTCAATATTTGCCTTCTCGCCGAACGTCCAAAAACGCCCGCGTATCTGGGACTTGGGCGAGTAGGCGGCAAGGCCCAAAAAGTCGCTGTGGTAACTGTACACCTCGACGGTGTCGCCAAGTTCCGGGTCGCCGACAACTTCGTCGACGGCGCCGCTAAAGATCCATGGATGGTAACGCAATGCGGACTTCTCGCGTCCGGCCTTCAGGGTAATCGCTTTCATAGCGTAAAATGTAGAAAAAGGAGGCGCGATTTTCTACATTTGCATCCAAGATGTTTGAATCGCTTTTTCAAAAGTATCCGTTCTTCCGCGCCGTGCCCTGCATTCTTTGCATGGCGATTATCTTCAAGATTTCCTCGCTGACCGTGGAACAGCTGGAGGACCTCCCTCACGTTTGGGACAAGCTGGCGCACTTTTGCGAATACGCGACGCTTGCCGGATGCTACGCCATGATTTGGACCCGTAACGAATGGTCCAAGCGGCAGTGGCTGCGTGTGTTGATTGTAGGGGGGCTCGCCCTCGCTTACGGGTGCACCGATGAGTTCCACCAGAGTTTTGTGGAGACCCGCGACAGCAGTGTGTTGGACTTGGTTGCCGACTTGACGGGTGGACTTATGGGCGGCGTTGTATATGCCATGATTACGCGGATTCTGAACCGCTACGATCCGGTACCGGGAAAAAATGACAAATGAGATAGCTCATCCCACATTCGTTTTAAAATTCGCCTAGCAGAATTATTTCGCGTTTTAATTCGATGCCGAATTTTTCGGCGACTTTTGCCTGAACGAATTCGCTTAGTTCCTTGATGTCTTTTGCCGTGGCGCCGCTTGCGTTCACAATGAAGTTCGCATGCAGCGTGCTGACCTCGGCACCTCCGATGCGGTAACCTTTTAAACCCGCCTGCTCGATGTAGTAGCCGGGTGCGACTTGCGTGGGTGTTTCGGTGGCACCTGCAGAAAGGCGTTTGAAGGTGGAACCCGCGTTCGGCATGTTGAGCGGCTGGCTCGCCTTGCGTTTTGCCATGCACTCCTGCATTTCGCTTTCGAGGTCGGCACTAGATTTGCCCATGGTGCTGGCTTCTGTTAGCTGGAACGTGGCTGCGGTAATGGTTTCGCCCTTGCCCGCGGCGGCGAGTTCCTGGAAAATGCTATGGCGGTAGCCAAAGTCGCAATCGGCGACGGCCCTTGTGCGAACGATCCCTTCGCTGTCGACCGATTCGACCTCGATGCAGGTCTGCGAAATCTCTTGCCCGTAGGCGCCCGCGTTCATGTAGATGGCGCCGCCGAGACTCCCGGGGATGCCCGCGAGCTTGTGCATGCCGGCGAACCCCTGGTTAATGGTTTCGCGGGCGAGGCGTGCCAGTGGCGTTGCCGCCCCGACGCGGATCTTTGCGCCCTCGAGGTTCTCCAGGTTAGAGTAGGCCCTGCCCAGCTGGACGATAAGCCCCCGAAACCCCTTGTCGCTGACCAGTAAATTGGTCCCCTTGCCAACGACAAAACAGGGGATTTTTTGCTCCTGGGCAAAGCGCCTGGCTTCGGCGAGGTCAGCTGTGGATTCTGCTTTTGCAAAAAAACGTGACGGGCCTCCCACTTTGAGGGAAGTATGGGCGCTCATCATTTCGTTTTCGCGTAAATCCATGACAAAAATATAGTTTATATATTTAGTGGGGATTAATTGTTATGACCAGCGAAGAACTCAAACAATTCAAGGCGTCGCTCTCGATTACCGCCGTGGCGCAAGCCCTCGGAGTCGAGGTGGTTCGTGGGCGCTGCCGTTGCTTTTACCCGCAGCGGCATGTGCACGGCGACCGCACGCCCTCGGTCTCTATTTCGGAGGAGCGCGGGAGCTTTCGTTGCTGGGTCTGCGACGACGTTCGCGGCGACGTGATTTCGCTGGTGCAGATTGTGAAGAACTGCAGCTTTACCGAGGCCCTGGACTGGCTGGTGGAAACATACCCGTTCCTGCTCCCCGGCGGTGGCAAGGCAGCTGTCACGAAAATGGCGACCGCCAAGGTTTCTGTCGCTGCTGTTCCCGAACCGTCCCCAAAGAAGGAGCTCATCCCGGAGGACGACCGCAAAAAACTCATTCTCAATTTTCTCAAGATGCTCTCGCCGGTCGACGACACTCCCGCCGCCGCCTGGCTTGCGCGCCGCCGCATTTATAAGCCGGTGTGGGACAAGATGCTGTTGCGCACCATCGTGGACTACGGGGAACTGAACCGGCGGCTCAAGGAAACGTATCCGCTAGAGATTCTCAAGCACGTTGGCCTCTTTAGCGAAAAGGGGAACCTCAAGTATTACAAGCACCCGCTCATTTTCCCGTACCTGGATGAGGGACGCCGAGCCTTCTATTTTCAGGCGCGCGCCATCGACAAGACGGTGGTGCCCAAGGAACTCAACTTGACGGGCTCGGTCCCGTACCCCTACAACCTCTCGGCACTCGACCAGAAGGTCGGCTGGGTTTACCTGTGCGAGGGCGCGGTCGATACGCTCACCTTCTTGAATCAAAAAATCAACGCAGTGGGCATCCCCGGCGTGAGCAGCTTCAAGGTGGAGTGGCTCCCGCTGTTCAAGAACAAGAGCGTGGTGCTGTGCCTCGACAAGGACGACGCGGGACGTCGAGGAACCGAATACCTGCAGACGGTGTTTGGCCAGGCGGGAATTCGCACTATTGTGCTGGGCGAGGGCATGGAGAACATCAAGGGCGTGATTTCGGAAGGCCAGGACATTAACGAATGGTTTGGCGGTAAAAAATAACCGCAAAAATTTATCTATTTTATTCGACACATGAATTGGCAGAAAGTAAAAAGTTTTTGGCAGGCCTTTCGCAACAACATTGTTGTGAAGATTCTAGGCTACATATACAGGTTCATCAATTTTTTGCTTAGGGTGGTGATCCTTGGATTGATTCTTTATTCTGCCGCCTTTACCATTGTGGCATCCATCGCCCTGTACAAGGGCTTTGTGTATGTGTACGACCTCTACGACAGCGTGGCAGTGCTTAAAAACGACCAACCCGAGATGAGCAAGTACATGCAGGCGCTCAGGGACTCCAACCCCGATGTTGAAATCAAGCACACCTTTGTGCCGCTCGATTCCATTAGCCAGTATTTGCAGAAGGCGGTCATCGCGAGCGAGGACGCTGGCTTTTACTTCCACCCGGGTTTTGACGTGAACGCCATTGCCGAGGCGCTGAACGCGAACCGTATGTCGGGCAAGACTAAGTTCGGCGGATCCACTATCACGCAGCAGTTGGCGAAGAACCTCTTTTTGAGCGGCGAGCGCAGCTGGGAACGCAAGTTCAAGGAACTGGCGTACGCGTTGCTCATGGAGCACGAGTTGGGCAAGGACCGCATTTTGGAACTCTACCTCAATTACGCGCAGTGGGGCAAGGATATTTTCGGCTGCCAAGAAGCCTGCAAGACCTACTACAAAAAGAGCTGCAGCAAGCTGAGCGTGGACCAGGCCATCAATTTGGCGGCTATGCTCGCGAGTCCGGGTAAGCACCACCCGAACATGCGCGAGAGCCAGTTTATGGCCAAGCGCCGAGCCGTAATCTACCAGAACATGTTCCCCAAAAAGGATAGCGTCTTGGTGGATTCATTGCGCCAGCTGATGGCTCCGCCCGACAGTACCAAGCGTTGATTTTTTAATTGATGCAGCCGAGGACACGAGTGACCTCGGCTGTTTCAATGACGCCCTCGGCCACGAGCCGACTTGCCTGTTCCAACAGGCTCCCGTCCACGTAGCTGCCGTCGGAATTCAAAAATTCGGCGATGGCTGTGCGGCCGCCCGCCGTGTCGCCCGCCGAACTGCTTGCCGCGTTGCCCGTGGGAGGGCGCTTGCGGACCAGACGTTGTGCGACGACACCGAGGAGGGAGTCTTGCAAAAGGGCGGGCGACACGCCCAAATCGGCTAGGCGTGCGGTGGCTGCCCTGGCGCTGTTCGTGTGTAGCGTGGCTAGCACCAGGTGGCCGGTTTGGGCGGCGCGGAGCGCGATTTGCGCCGTCTCGGTGTCGCGAATTTCTCCTACGAGAATCACGTCGGGGTCCTGGCGCAAAATCGAGCGGAGTGCGGCGGCGAACGTGAAACCGCACTTTTCGTTGACCTGCACCTGGTTTGCGCCTTCGAGCTTGTACTCCACCGGGTCCTCGATGGTCGTCACGTTGATTTTGCGGCCGATGATTTCGCGGAGTCCCGCGTAGAGCGTGGTCGTTTTCCCGCTCCCTGTGGGACCCGTGATGAGGAAGAGCCCCTGCGGTGACTCGAAGGTGCGGCGCAATGCACGGAGCAGGGGCTCGCCGAACCCGAGGCTTGCGAGTGTCGCTCCGTTGTCGGTGGCTGGCAAAAGCCGTAGCACACATTTCTCGGCGGGTTCTTCCCCCGTCTGGATGGGGATGGTGCTGAGGCGAACGTTCGCCTTGCCGCATGCCCCGTCAAAGCAAAAGCTGCCGTCGTGGGGGAGTCTCCGCTCGGTGATGTCGACGTTTGCCAGCAGCTTGAGGCGGATAAGCACCGGCTCTGAGAGCCATGCGGGGAGGCTCCGGTAGTGCGTGAGCAGGCCGTCCTTGCGAAAGCGCACGCGCAGTTCTTGTCCGTTCGGTTCCAAGTGGATGTCGGTAGCCTTTTGCCCGAGGGCGGTGTCGATTAAGGAATCCACCAAGTTGATGACGGGTTCTGCTTCCCAGGTGTTTTTGGTAGAAAGATTTTCAATAGGCGAGGTGAGGGCCTCGAGGAGGCTCTGCGACTCGTTTAGGGAGCGAGCGCGGATTATTTGCCTTATTTCGGTTTCGGGACGGTATTCGGGCTCAACGCGGCAGCCCGATTCCACACGCAATTTTTCGAGGACGAGTTCGTCGTGAATGTTCGAAATGGCGACGCGCAAAACGGAATCGTGTTGCTCCTGTTTGCTGTAGACAGTCTTTTGCATAAGGCGCAAGCTACAAAACGCCAATGTGCGAACGTGCAAACAATAGTGGCAAAATGCAAACGAAAAAGCCCTCGACGGGAGTTCGTCGAGGGCTTTGCTCTATGTCTAATTTACCTAAACCTGGAGAGTCTTGGCGGCACGCTTGGCTTTGATCTTGTTCACGCCCTTCTTTGCCTTGTGGAAGATGGCGTTCGGGAGCCAGAAGAACGTGGGCACCAGGTACATCGTAAGGATGGCCGAAACGATGAGACCGCCCACGGAGGCGATACCCATCGGCTGGGTCATGGCGGCCACGTTACCACCGAGTGCGAATGCCAGCGGGAGCTGGGCGACCACGGAAGCGACGGTTGCAAGCACGATGGGCTGGAACTTGGTCCTGGCGGCGGTCATGATGGCGGATCTGCGTCCCATGCTGCCGCTACGCAACAGTCTGTTCGCTTCGTCGAGCAAAAGGATGGCGTTGTTCACCACCACACCGATAAGCATCACGATGGCCATGAGGGCAATCATCGAGAGCGCCTTGCCCGTAAACACGAGCGAGAGCAGCACGCCGATGGCGCCCATCGGGATGGTCGTCATGATGATGAAGGGCTGTGCGAAGCTTTCGAGGAGGGCAATCAGCAGGATGTAGGTGAGGAGGATTGCCATGACGATGGCCGTCTTGAATTCCGCCACCATGTCGTTCTGCATGTCGGCTTGGGCACCGAAACTGAAGGAGATGCCTTCGGGGAGTTCGCCCTTCATGCTTTCGGCGAGGGCTCCGACCTTGCCCATGACTTCACCGGTCGTGTGGCCGGGGAGCAAGTTCATGGATACGTCGACACGGGTGCGCTTGCGCTTGCGGTCGATTCGGGTCGGGCCGGCACCGTCTTCGATGTAGAACAGTTCACTTGCGTTCAGGTAACCCTTCGGGGTCAAAATAGGCAGGTTTTCGATATCGGTATGGCTCTGACGGTCTTTTTCCATCATGCGCACGTACACGTCGTATTCTTCGCCGTCTTCGGTGTACTGGCCTGCTTCGTAGCCGCTCACCGCGATGTAGTTGTACGTGGCGACCGTCTGGAGTGTCACGCCGTAGTCGGCGAGTGCCTGGCGGTTCGGGACAAGGCGGATTTCGGGCTTACCCGCTTCGTAGCTCGTCTTGAGGTCCACGATACCGTCGATTTCGTCCTTGATGCGGTCCATCACGAGCTGCGAGGCCTTGATGACGGAGTCCGCGTGCAGGCCGTTCACTTCGAGCACCACGTCGCCGGCGGAGTTGTTGTTCATTTCGGATGCCGATGCGGACTTGATGGAAATGTAGGCGTCCGGGATGTCGGCGAGGTAGGGACGCAGGGAGTCGACAATCTGGTCGGTACTGCGGGTACGTCCTTCCCAGTCCTTCAAAAGCTTCACGCGCATCGTGGCCTGGTTCACCGTGGTAAAGCCGTTCGAACCGCCCACGTTCATGCTGTAGTGCACAATCTCGGGCACGCCCTTGATGCGGCTTTCGATGATTCGCGCAACGCTGTCGGTCGTCTCGATGTTGGTGCCCACGGGCATTTCGAGCTTGACGCTGATCATGCCCTGGTCCTGCTTCGGCATGATTTCCACGGTCAGGAAATTCTTCGCGAGGAATCCGACGAACATGATCGTGCCGACAAGTGCTGCAACCTGGAAAATCACGCCAGGAATGGAAAGGCAGAACGAGAGTGTCTTGAGGTAAACGAAACGTACGCCGTTAAGGAAAGCCGGGAATATTCCGAAAATCTTTTCGCCGATAGAGCGGTGCCCTTCGATGATGTTCCCGTTCTCGTCCTTCTTCACGCCCTTGAACAGGTAGGCCGCCATGAGCGGGGTAAGCGTGAAGGTCACGAGGAGCGACACGAACGTGGCGAACACCATGGTAAGGCCGAAGGTGCGGAAGAAGATGCCGGCGATGGACTTCATGAAGGCGATAGGCACGAACACGCACACGTTGGTGAGCGTCGATGCCATGATGGCCACCATGATTTCGGAGGTTCCCTTGAGGGCGGCATCCTTCGGGTCGAGCCCGAGTTTAAGCTTTTCGTTGATGTTTTCAAGCACCACGATGGAGTTCGTAACGAGCAAGCCCACCGATGACGAAAGAGCCATCAGGGACATCATGTTGATGCCGAAGCCTGCAAAGTACATGAGCGTAAAGGCGCCAATCACGGAAATAGGCATCGTGAGGGCGGCGATAAGCATGGTCGAAAACTTGCCGAGGAACAGGAGCAACAGGCCCGCGGTAAGGCAGATGGCGATGATGATGTTCTGGATAACGTTCTGGATGGACTCGTTCACGGCTTCGGACTTGTCGTAAACCAGGTGCAGCTCGAATCCTTCGGGGAGCGTCTTCTGGATTTCGTTCATGCGCTTGATGACGCCTTCGGAAACCTTCACCACGTTCGCGTCGGAACGCTTCTTGATATCGAGCGAAACGGAGTTCACGCCGTTAAAGCGGGAGGCCGACGTGATGGTCTCGATGGTGTCCTTGACGACTGCGATTTCGGAGAGCTTGATGACGCCCCTCGCCGTCGGGATGTCCATGTTGCGGATTTCATCGAGGCTCTGGAACTTGCCCGAAGTACGTACGGAGGTGTTCTTGTGCTTGCCGATGACTTCGCCGACCGGGTAGTTGATGTTCGACTGCCCGAACAGCCCCATGATGGTCGCGATGTCCACGTTGCGGTCGAGCATCTTGTCCTTGTCGAGCTCGATGGAAATCTGGCGCGTGGTACCGCCGAAAACGTCAACGCTTGCCACACCGGAAACGGCCGTAAAGAGCGGTTCGATGTCGTCTTCCACCTTCTGGCGGAGCTCCGTGGAGTTGAGCGGTCCGGTAAACGAGATGGACATGATGGCCGCACCGTTGATGTCCACCTTCGCGATAATCGGTGCCTGCACGGCATCGGGGAAGTTCACCGACGCAAGGTCGATCTTGGAACGCACGTCGTTTGCCGCCACGTCCACGTTGATGCCCATGTTGAACATGGCGACCAAAATGCCGTAGTTCTCGAGGCATATGGACTGCACGTAGTCGATACCGTCAACAAGTTCCACCTGGTCTTCGATGGGCTTGATGATGGTGGATTCGATTTCTTCGGGGTTTGCACCCTGGTAGATGATGGTTGCGGTGACCACGGGGACGTCGAATTTCGGCATCAGGTCGACCACCATCATGGAGTAGGTGTATAGACCGAAAACCACCACGGTCAATATGACCATGAGCATGGTAATCGGTTTGTAGATACTGGCCTTAATCATTCAGCAAAACTCCCTTATTCGACAACCAGCACCTTGTCGCCGTCGTTCATGCGGGACTGGCCTTCCACGATGACGATTTCGTTCTCTTCCAGGCCTTCGGCAATCTGGATGTCATCCTTGGTCTGTACGCCGAGCTTCACGATTTTGCGGCGGGCCTTGCCTTCGTTATCGACAGTCCATACGGCGTTCACGCCATTGCGGTAGACAATGGCTTCGGTTGGAATGATGATGCCGTTCACTTCGCGGGCGTCGAGTTCGGCGGTCACGTACATGCCCGGCAGGAGTTTCTTTTTCTTGTTGTCAAACGTGACTTCGACCGGGAAGAAACGCGTCATCGGGTCGGCGGCGAGCGGGATGAGGCTGACTTTGCCCTTGACCTGTTCCCCGGCGATGGTGACGGTTGCCATGGCTCCCTTCTTGAAGTAGCCGATATCCTGGCTCGTGACGTTCAGCTTGAGGATGACCTTGTCGAGTTTCGCGATGGTGGCGAGGACGCCGCCCGGGCCCGGAGTCTGCCCGACCTGGAACTTGAGCTCGGTGACGACGCCCGCTTCGGGGGCGAGGATGAGCGATGCACGGCGGGCTGCCTCGAGGTTCATCTTGGCGACCTTCAGCTGCATTTCTTGGGTGTCCATGTCTTGTTGGCTGATGCCGCCCTTCTGGAATACTTCACGCATGCGCTCAGTGGCCTTCTCCAATACGGCGACCTGTTCTTGGGCTTGCTGGTACTGGGTGTTGTCGCCTGTGAAGAGGTATTCGGCGACGACCTGGTCCTTCTTTACAGAGGAGCCGACCTGGACGTTAATCTTGGCGAGCGGGTCACCCATCTTGCAGATGACCTTGTTCTGCTGCATGCCCTCGATGGAGCCGCTGAACTTGCGCAAGTCCGTAATCTTTGCGGTGGTAGCCTTTACCACGCGGGCGGGCTTGCCTTTTTCCTTCTGGATTTCTTCGATGGTCGTGGCCTTTGTCTGGGCCTTTTCTTCTTTCGGGTTGCAGGCAACCAAAAGCATGGATGCCGCTGCGATGGTCAGGAGGGTTTTGACAGTCTTGTTCATTCTTTCCTCTTCTTTTTAATATTCACCGGTGGCCTGCAGTAAGGCGTTGTAGGCGTTGTTCCAGTTGCAAACGGCGTTCATGTAGTCGAGCTTGGCGTTTCTCAGGCTCATGGTGGCGTCCAGGTAGTTGAGCTGTGTTTCCTTGCCAACCTTGTAGGCGGCCTCGGTCAGTTCCATATTCTTTTGGGCGAGTTCCACCGAGCGCTTTTTGAGTTCCAACTGGGTCTCGGCGTCGGCGAGCGTGTTGGCGCAGGCTTCAATCTGTATGCGGAAACCGCGTTCGGCGGTCTCCTTCTGGATTTGGGTGTTGCGCAAGTCAGACTTGGACTGCACCACGTTTTCGCGGGTCTGCATACCGTTGAAAAGGTTCATGGAGACGTTCAGGGCAATGTACTTGTTGATGTTCTTGTCCCAATCAGGGGCGTCCCACTTGTAGAATTCGTTCTGGTTGTTCTTGTAACCAACGCCGCCGATTAAGGCGACGGTCGGTTTGTAGCCTGCCGAAGAGATGTCGATTTTCTTTTCCATCATGTTCTCGGTCTCTTCGAGCATCAACAGTTCCTTGCGGCGTTTTTTGACGCTAGCCATGGATGTGTCGGGGTAGGGCAGGTTGTCTTCGGGGTTGCGGAGTTCGCCCTGGAACTCGACTTCGGAATCGTAGGGCATGCCCATGGTGTTGAGGAGGTTGTTCCTCGCGAGGACGCGACCCTTCTTGGCGGATTCCAGTTTGGACTGGAGCTCGTCGAGGGCGAGCTGGGCGCGGATTACGTCCAGTTCTCCTGCCAAACCGCTCTCGTAGGCGGACTTGGCGTAGTTGGTGTGTTCTTGTACTTGGGCGACGCTCGCCTCGGTGAATGCCACCGTGGAGTCCAAAACAATCAGGTCGTTAAAGGCCTTTTCAACGTCGTAGCGGACGGTCGCCTTGGTGTTGTCGAGGTTCACTTCTTTCAAGCGCTTGTAGGACTTGGCAATGTCGATGCCCGTGCCCACCTGGCCCGCGGCGTAGAGTACCTGGGTCACGGTGAGGTCGACTTTGGACTGCCAGCGGTAACCTTGGGCCTTCATGCCGTTGATGAGGCCGTCCAGGGCGGGACCAGCCACGACTGCGTCAAAGGGTTCTGCCCCCATCGATGTGGCGGCGTCTGTGATGTCGGTCGTGTTCTTGACGTCGTCGAGGCCAAAAATGCGGGTGACTGTGGCACTGAGGTCCACCGACGGATAAGCGCGGCCGTAGCCTCCCTTGACTTGGGAATTGGCGGAAACCAGTTCCTCTTCGGCGGTCTTGATGTCCGAGGAATTTTCGAGGGCGGTTTTAATAGCCTCGTCGCGGGTATATGTTTTGCCTGCCCACGAGGGGATGGCAAAACTCATGGCGAGAAAGGTAAGAATGACGAATTGCCTTGACATTCGTTCTCCTGTAAATTAGACGCGACCAAATGTAAAAAAATATGGTGTCTAAAATAAGGGGTAAAATGCGGTTTTATGGACAGAAATACCAAAAAAAAGGATAAAAGGAAAACCCCGCCACAAGCGGGGCTTTGTAAAAATCGGTTTTGCGGGGGGCGAGCCGCCAGGGGCTACATCAGGCCGGGAATTTTCATACCGCCGGTGATGTCGCTCAGGCTAGACTGGGCGGCTTCATCCTTCTTTTTGATGGCCCCGTTGAAAGCCGCCATGATGAGGTCTTCGAGGGCTTCCACGTCGTCCTTGTCCACGACATCGGGGTTGATTTTGATCATGGTGAGCACGCCGTGCCCGTTCATGGCGACTTTGACCATGCCGCCACCGGCTTCGGCTTCAAAACTTTGCGTTTTTAGGTCGTTTTGGGCCTTCATCATCTTGCTCTGCATTTTTTGAAGGTCCTTCAGCATTTTACTCATGTCCATAATGGATTCCTCTTAGTTGTCGTTTTCTTCATTTTCTTCGCCTACGGGGGCTACCGAGGCCTTTTTCAACGGCACAGAATATACCAATTCTGCAGCGAAAATTTCTTGGAGTTTGGCGAGAGCGGGCTCTTTTTGCATGTCCAGCTCGTAGGGGCTCATTTTGGCGGTTTCGCGGATCTGGCGCTCTTCTTCGGTATAGGCGCGCGTTTTTACAGAAAGCTCGATTTTTGTTTGGAGTTTGTCCTCGAGGATGGTCTGCAACCGGGTGACGTACTCCGGGTGTTCCATGAGACTCTGGTAGTTCCACGAATTGTTGTTTTCGGACTCTCCCACATAGGTGAGGGCTACCGGGAAGGGGTTTGCCTTGGTGTCGCCTGTCTCGAGGACAGTCCCCGCCATGGCGGCCGAGAACACCAGGTCGCCGTCGTCGGCAAAACTCGCGCAAATACTGGGCCAGGCCGCAGCCAGTTCGTAGCGGGAATACGTCCCTGCCGAGACGCCGGAATAGCCGGCAAACGGGTCGTTGTACTCGATTTCGGGGGCGGAGTCTGCGGCTTCGCCTGCCTTGGGAGCCTGTGCTGCGTCAATGGCGGCCGAAACTTCAGCTACTTTTTTTTTTTAACGCCTCGTCGGAGGCGCTTTTGGGGTCGTTGATAGCGGCGAGCGCGCGTCGAAGGTCCGTCAAGCGGTCAAGCCACGCCATGCGGGCGAAAGTCGTCTCTACAAGGAGCCGCGGGTTGGTGCTGTAGCGGAGGCTTGACTGCAGGTCGATGAGCATCTTGGAAATGCGGAGAAGGTCGCCGTTGCTGAGCCCAAGACCGGTGGTCTTGAATTTTGAATAAAGTTCCTCGGTAATGGAGAGGTCGTCGGCGGTAAACGCGTCGATGCGCGTGTACAGCAGGTTTCTGAGGAACTTGCCGAAACCGTCCAATAACGGAGTGAACTCGATGCCGCGGGTGCAGGCGTCGTCCACCATCTTGAACACTCCCTTGAGGTCGTGACCTTCGATGGCGCTGATAAGGTTGAAAAAGAGCTCTACCGGCGGGATGCCCAAAATGCTGCGAACGGCGTCGGCGGTCATTTCGCTCCCGGTAAAGGCGTACGCCTGGTCAAAGTAGGTGAGACCGTCGCGCATGGAACCGTCGGCTTTTTCGGCGAAAATGTCGAGGGCTTCGTCGGTCGCGTTGATGCCCTCTTGCTCGCAAATGAAGCGGAGACGGCTGCGGATTTGGTCCATGGTGAGGCGTTTGAAGTCAAAGCGCTGCACGCGGCTCAAAATGGTCTGCGGAACCTTGTTTACTTCGGTCGTCGCAAAAATGAAAATCACGTGTTCGGGCGGTTCTTCGAGCGTCTTTAAGAGGGCGTTGAAGGCCCCGGTCGAGAGCATGTGGACTTCGTCGATGATGAACACCTTGTACTTGCCAATCACGGGCGGGTACTGCACGCGTTCAAGCACGTCGCGGATGTTGTCGACGCCTGTGTTGGAGGCGGCGTCGATTTCCAAAACGTCCATCGGGTTTCCGCCGTCAATGTCCTTGCAGCTGTCGCAAACGCCGCACGGGTGCAGCGGGTCGCCGCCCTTGCAGTTGAGGGTACGGGCTAGGATGCGGGCGGAAGTGGTCTTGCCCACACCACGGGTGCCGGTAAAGAGGAATGCGCGGTGGAGACGGTCTCCTTCAATCGCATTCTGGAGCGTTTTGGCAATATGCTCCTGCCCGACCATGTCGGAAAAAGATTTGGGGCGCCACTTGCGCGCCATTGCAACGTAAGCCATGCGTAAAGTATAGTAAAAAATGATGCGAGTTCCGAGTTCTAAGTTGCTAGTTACTAGAGTTGCTTTGGAATAAAACTCTTGTAACGTCAAAAACTAGTAACTAGCCCGAAGGGCGAAGTAACTAGTAACTGGTAACTTTTTTATTATTTGTATAGAAAACCACGAGGTACGCTATGAAACCAGATATGGCTCTTTTGATTCTTGCTTGGCAGGTTGCCTGCCTTTTTCATGAGAAGGAAGTAGAAAAGCTCCTACCGGGCGCGACCTCGGCGACCGAGGCCGAAAGCGCGGAACTTGACAAGATTCACGACGAAATGACGCCCGACGTTTCTTGGGACGAACTGAACGAAGCCTACGCCGACTTCCAAAATGCCAAGGACCGTACCGACGCTTGCATCCTCGCCCTGAAGAACGAGCCTCCTGAGTGCAAGGCCCGCGTGCTCGAGGCTATGGTCCGCATTGCTGCGGCAAGCAAGGAGAACGATAACGAAGATGCGATTTCGCCCGAGGAACGCAATTTTATTGAAGAAGTCCAGAGTCGCCTTGCCGAATAAGGGCTTTGAATTCCGGGTGTAAAAAAAGCTGCCTTATGGCAGCTTTTTTTATGCTGGGCTGGGATCGCCATGGCAACCGGTAGTTAATTACCTGAGGACGATGTCACCGTTCTGCACGAGCTTTTCGCGGAGCTTGTTGTGCGCCTTGTTGACTTCGTCGTCGGTGAGCGTGCGGTCCATTGCCTGGTAGACGAGGCTGTACACCATGTTCTTTTTGCCGGCCTCGATCTTTTCGCCTTCGTAGATGCTCTTGAGGGTGATCTTCGCGAGGTTCTTCGGGTTGAAGCTTTTGATGCGGGCGAGCACTTCTTCGTGCGTCATTGCCTTGGTGACTTCAATCGAGATGTCGCGGCTCGAGGGCACCTGGCGGCTGAACGGCTGGAACACAATCTTCTTGTGCGATTCCTTCACGAGCTTGTCCATGTCGGCTTCGAGCACGTAGGTGTCGTACGTGATTTCGTTTGCTGCCATGGCCGAGGGGTGGAGCGCGCCGAACGTCGCAACGGAATTGCCGTTCACGAGGACTTCCGCCTGCTTACCCGGGTGGAGGAATACTTCGAGCTTTTGAGGGACGCGGATTTCGACCACGAAGCCCAGACGCTTGAAGAACGAGACCACGAGACCCTTGAAGGAGGCAAAGTCAATCTGCTTGGGCTTGTCGTTCAGCGGGTCCACGTCAAAGGCGCCTGCGACAGCGATGGCCACGAGGTTCGATTCATCGAATCCCGGGTCGCGCACGTCCTTGCGGTCGCGCTTGAACTGGCCCTTGGCGACTTCGAACAAGCGAATGTTGCCGGGGCGGTTCTTTTCGTTTTCGGCGACGGCCTTGAGGAGGTTCGGGAGAAGGCTTGTGGGCACGGCTCCCAGTTCTTCGCTAAGCGGGTTCAGCAAAAGCGCGGGCATGCTCCTCTTGTCGGCGTCGTTTGCGGCACCGAACAGGGCCTCGGTACGTGCCTTGCTCGTAAAGCGGAGCGAGAGGCATTCGTGGAGTCCCATGGCCGAGAGCGTCTTGCGGATTTTGCGGTTCAAAACTTCAATCGCCGGAAGTTCGTTCGGCTGCATGGTGAATTTCGGGAGGCTGTACGGGATGTTGTCGAACCCGATGAGGCGCGCGATTTCTTCGATGAGGTCCACCTCGCGGGTGAGGTCGGGGCGGAAACTCGGGATGCGGAACGTGATGGAATCGGCATCCTTCGTAATTACTTCGAGGCAGATGCCCGTGAGGAGCTTTTCGATTTGCTCGGTCGTCACTTCCATGCCGATGACCTTCGCTGCACGTTCGGTGCGGAGCGTCACCTGGTCCAGTTCCTTTTTGTGGTCGTCGCCGGTGTATTCGACTGAGCCCTTCAAAATGCGACCGCCGGCCAGTTCCTGGATCATGGCGCAGGCGTAACGGCTGTATTCGTCCTGGGTGCAGAAGTCGATTTCGCGTTCAAAGCGATAGCTGGAGTCGGTCGTGATGCAAAGGCGCTTGCTTTGCTTACGGACGATGGTCGGGTTGAACCAGGCGCTCTCGAGGAACACGTTCTTGGTCGCGTCGACGATTTCGGATTCTACGCCACCCATGACACCTGCGACGCAGGCGGGACGGTCGCCGTCGCAAATCACGAGGTCGCTTTCCAAAAGTTCGTGGGCGGTGTGGTCGATGGTCTCGATCTTTTCGCCCTTCACGGCGCGGCGAACCTTGATGGTCTTCCCGTTCAACTGATCCATGTCAAAGCTGTGGAGCGGCTGGCCCACGTCCATCAAAATGAAGTTCGTGACGTCGACCACGTTGTTGATGCTGTTCATGCCCACCGCGTGCAAGAGTTTCGCGAGCCAGGCGGGAGACTTTTCGACCTTCACGTCTTTGATGACGCGGCCCACGTAGCGGGTGCAGCCGCAACCCGGAACTACTTCGAGGCTGATGGCGGAACTTGCCGCCTCGGCGTCTTCCTTGAGTTCGTACTGGAGGGGCTTGAGCGGGCGGTTGAACTTGGCAGCGAGTTCACGGGCGACTCCGCGGTGGCTTAGGGCGTCGGGACGGTTCGGGGTCACGTTCAGTTCGTAGCACACGTCGTACATACCGAGCGAAACAAACGGGGTGCCCGCCGGGATGCTGTCGTCCAAGACCATGATGCCCGCGTGGTCGTCGCTGAGGCCAATCTCGTCTTCGGCGCAAATCATGCCGAAGCTCTCGACACCGCGGATCTTGGATTTCTTCATCTTGAGCTTGGTGCCGTCGGGGAGCGGGAGTTCCGCGCCAATCGGGGCGAGCACCACAGTCTGGCCTGCGGCCACGTTCGGGGCGCCGCAAACTACCTGGAGCGTCTCCTTTCCATCGTTCACCGTGGTGATATGCAGGTGGTCACTATCGGGGTGCGGTTCGCATGTGAGAACCTTCGCTACGATAAGCTTGTCGTAGACCTTGCCCGGTTCTTCCATGCCTTCGACTTCAAGGCCAATGGAGGTGAGGGCCTTTGCAACCTCTTCCGCAGATTCCGGAAGATCAACGTGACGCCTGAGCCAATTCAAAGAAACTTTCATTTTTTTATTCCTCTTGGAACGCTAAATTTCGCGCGAAAATATAGGAATTTTTGCTCCCGTTTGTGAATTGGCGGGGATCGGTTGCCAGTAAAATGGTAAATTTGCGCACATGAAATTCGTCGGCAGATTGGTTTTGGTTTGGAGTTTGAGCCTTTTGGGCGCATGCTCCAATTCCGTGTTGCCTGACGACGATTCCTTTGTGCTTTCGCATTCCTACGTTTTGGCGGATTCCTTGGCGAGCGACATGGTTCGTATCTTGGCGACAGGGAAAAGCGTTTCCTTGGGTTCCAATGAGGGGCTTATCAAGGAAAGACCCTCTATGAGGGCCGAATTCGGTTACGATTATTCGATAGGGCGCCATGAGGTTACCTGTAGCGAATACAACAAGTTCATGAGCAAACACGCCAAGGTTTATTGCCCCAGCACGGGGCGTCCTGCTGCCGATGTCACTTTTTACGATGCGGTTCTTTTTGCCAATGCCAGAAGCAAGGACGAGGGGCTTGATACCGCCTACACTTATGTGGGAACCTCCTTTGACGACAAAGGGCATTGTGTGGGATTGGAAGGCTATGCTTTTAACCCTAATGTAGACGCCTACCGTTTGCCGACCGAGGCCGAATGGATGCTTGCGGCGAGTGTGGATTGGTCTCCCCGTAAATCTTTGTTTTACGGAACCAGGCTCGCTGAGTATTTGAACTTAGGGACTCACGAAGTTTGCAAGACCAATATGGACGCCACCTTTTGTGATATGGAGGGGAACGTCATGGAGTGGGTCAATGACTGGCTTGGGCTCTTTAAAGATACGACTGTTGCCAATTATGTGGGGGCTCCCAATGGAGGGAACCTCGGTGAACGCGTCCTCAAGGGAGGTAGTTACCGGACAGACCTCGCTACTTTTAAGCCCTATTCTAGAGGGGATGTCTATACAATCACCTCGACTACAAGGACTTATTACTTGGGATTCCGTCTTGCGTTTGGAAAAATCCCCAATCCCACGTATCTGACTTCGACTGGCAAGGTGAGCGAAACTCCTGTTGTGCCCATTGCAAATGCAGTGAGAGTCCACGACTTGACGGGGACATTTAAAACCAAGCTGGTCTTTAGGAATGATGCGACGGGAAATTTGGCGTATGTGGATTACTCTATTGGGGGAATGTCTGCCATAGAAATAGAGGATACCCTTGATGCCTATCATCCTGAAATTTCCCCTGACGGAAAGCTCGTGGCTTTTTGTACGGGAATTGAAGGCGTCGAAGGAAAATCCTCTGTCTATGTACGGGAACTGACGGCGAAGGGATCCCGTGCGGTTCGGTTGGATGTCGAGAGCGCGGCGATTCCGCGGTGGAGAGTCCTTGAAAATGGCGATACCGCCATTGTGTATGTGAGTGGTGCTGCCAACAACAAATCTGACGCTGATTTTGCCAAGGCGAGCACATGGCAGGTCGTTTTTGCCAATGGCGAGTTCAAGACGCCTCAAAAACTTTTTGACGGGTCTTATCATGGAGGGGTTAGCGACGACGGTGCCCTTGCTGTGACGGGAGCCAGGCTTTTGCGGGCTAGGGTCCATGGAGCCAATACGCTGTGGTATAGTGGGGAGCAGGCTTGCAATGTGAGCCTTTCTAAAATAGGGAAACAGACCCTGTTCTTGGATTTTGGTGGCGCTCCGGGACGGAAATTTACTGGTGTGAATTATGGAACCCACGAGATGATCTTGATTGTCGATAGCCTTGGAAACCTGGTTCAGGGGATTCCTTCTCCATCGGGCTACAGTTTTGATCATACGGAGTGGGCGGACGACCTTGTTGTGGCGACGTTGACGAATGCAGGCGGTTCTCACGAAAAAATAGTGTTGTTGAATCCCAAGGACAGTTCTGTGATGGATCTGGTCAAGGGCGACGAAATTTGGCACCCGAGTTTGTGGATTCAAAAAAGTGAAGGCTCTAGTGAAAATTACGTCGACATAGACAGCGCTGGAGTTTACTATGGGTATAGTGTTTTTTATGGCTATTCCTCGGCAACAGCGGAAGTGGCAATTAAAATTCAGAAATTCTGGCAGGTGTATAAAGAAGTAGAGTTTATTTCCATGGGAAGCTCCATGATTTTAAATGCGGTCATTGACGATTCCATTACCGCATATAAGCCGCTCAATATGGCATTTACGCTTGGTGACCTTTTTGCAATCCGGTTCTTGTTGGATACCTATGTGTTCCCCTTTGCCAAAAACGTGAAAGTTATTATGATAGAGTTGAATCCGGGCTTTATGTTTAGGACTCGTCAGGAGTTTTGGAACTTCATTTATAGCAACTCTCCTGGCTTGAAATATGACAGAAATCATTTGAGTGAAGCTACCAAGGATGACATTGCGAGGTATAGTCAGGTTCAGGAATATTCCATGGATTTGCTTTCGTCAGACTACATTGAGGGAACATTCTTGTTGCCCACGATTGATTGGAACAAGGCAAGCGTGACCGTGGATACTACCCTCCGCGAATGGGATGACCGAAATTTGAAAAACTCGTTTAGTTCATTGGCTGCAATTAAGCGGAAAGCAGAAGAGCGTGGAATCAAGGTGTTCCTCGCGATTACGCCACGAAGCCCGGACTATAGGAGTACGGGAAGTTATTGCCTTTTTGGACCTCGCCGTTCTGTGGCCGAGAAGATTATCCAAAAAGCCAAGGACATGGGTTTTTACGTGTTTGACGAAAACAAGGGCGGCAACCACGATTACAGCGATCGCATGGCTAATAACAGCGTGCATTTAAGTATCGAGGGCGCAAAACAATTCACGTCTCGCCTGGATTCGTTGCTCAAGGCAAGGTTTTAAGCAGCGAATCAATTTTCGTGGTGATACGGTGTGCTCCGTCGTGACCAAGGTGGTCGGAATCGCGAGCCACGTCCCCGTAAAAGTCGTGGTTTCCCATTTGGTTCGCGTCAAAGAAAGTGAAGTTGGGGTATGTTTTGCTGAGGTCGGCAATCTCCTGCAATAGAGCCGGCGCCTTGCTGCGTTGAATTCCCTCTTTCCCATAAGCGCCTGTGTTGCGGTAGTTGGGGTTCGAGGGGAGTTCCACGCCAACGACACGAATGTTTTTGGCCTTGGCGAGCTTCAAGGTCTCTTCGATGTAGTTGAAGTTCTCGCGGTACGAGGCCGAGTCCACGGCACTCCAAATGGTGTCGCGGACAATCTCGGGTACAGCGGGCCAAGGATGCCCTGGGCCGTCGTCGTAGCCACGGGGTGGTAGCAGGTGGATGGCGTAGGATTCGCGACCAAGCGCCCCGTGGGTCATTTCGTACATTTCGGAGACGTCTTCACCGGCCCAGAATTTGTGGTTCTCGTCATAGGTGTAGCCGGGGAGATTCTTATACAGGGTAAGGAAAAAACTGGATGACGACGGCACCACAAAGCGGTCCATGTCGAGGCCGATGACAATGTATTTTAGCTTTGGCATCAGGTTCAGTACGTAGTTCTTTGCCAAAAAGTACACTCCGTGGTTGACGTTGAAGGGCACAGCCATGTTGATTGCCAAATCGGGACTGGTGATGTTCTCGGGTACCAATCCGTAGTGGGACCTGGAGGAACCGAGGAACACCGTGGTGGCGGAATCCTTGAACTGCCAGAACGATTCCATTTTGTAGCGCCACTGGATGACGTTTTCGGGGTAGCCGGGAATAAAGTAGATGCCGGCGCTGTCGGGGTTTAAATGGGTGGAGCTGTTCGCAGGATCCGTCCGTTTGACCCAAAGGCAGGGGTGCCACAGGTCGTCGCTCTCGGCGAGGTCGGTGACCGTTCCCAGGTTGGGGTCGATAAGGACGATTTTCCCGTGGAGACCGTTGTTGTCGGCGAGGGTCGCCACGATGTTGGAGTGGATTCCGTCGGAAGCCCATTCCACATGGTCGTAAGTGTATCCGCTTTTTGCCTTGATTGCCTGGAGGAGTTTGCCGGTGCTGTCGGCGATAAAGGCGTATTCGCGGGCGGTGTAGGAACTGCCTACGTAGCCGGAACCCGTTTCCCCGCCAAAGTCCAGGAATACGGTGCGCTTGGTGCCGTCCATCGCGAGACTTGCGTTGCACGCCTGATTGCCGTTGTACCAAATGGTGTCGACTCCGTTCACGCGGGCACGGAGGAGCCTTGCTCCAGTTACGGCGAGTTTGCCGTCGCTGCTGATGCCGCCGTGGTAGGCTCCATCAAAGAGCTTTTCGGGAGTGCCGAATTTGCCGTTCTCGAACTTGACTTGCCAAGTGCTGGTGGCGGCGAATGTCGCGTTGTCCTTGTTGTTGCCGGCGTCGGTCACGTAGGTGATGACGGTGTCGCCGTTCTCCAGGACGCGCCACCGCGGGATGGCTGCGCTTTCGACGTCAAGTTCCACATGCTTGATTCCGGTCTCGTTTAAGTCACGCACGTACAGTTTGGATTTGCCGGTGACCCCTTCGAGGTTCGTGCAGAACGCGACGTATTTGCCGTCGGGAGAGATGTCGGGGTGGTAGGCGTTCAGCGTGTCGTTGATCTCGATGACGGCGGGGATGTCTTCATTGTACTTGATGAGGTTGAGCTTTTGCGAAACATCGTTGCGGAACACCAGCTTGGCGTTGTAGGTCTTGTAGATGTTCTTGATGATGCTCGCGCTTGCGAGGGGGATGGTCCTGCTTATGACGGTGTTTTTGCTGCCGTCCATCCAGGTGGGGTTGGGGATGGCGCCCAGGGCAAGGCGGAAGCCGATGTAGGCGGAGCGTGTTGCCGAGGTGATGGTGTAGATGTCGTTGCGGCTGAACAGGGTTATGGAGGCTTCGCTGTTGGCGTAGCAGCCCCCCTTGACAACTCGTTTGCCGATAATCCCCCCGTCAGGGGCTCCGGTGTAGTTCACGACGGTCGTATCAAAGAGGGGGCTGTACCAGTCATTTGCCCATTCCATCACGTTCCCGGCGAAGTCGCAATAGCCTTGGCTGTCGTTGCCAATGGAGCACACCTTGTGCGAAGTGAAATTTGAATTGGATGCGTTCCAGCTTTTTTGGGGTTTCCACCCCTTGGAGGCAACATAGGTCCACTCGGATTCGGTGGGCAGGCGGAAACCGTTGGCGTCGTTGTGGAAGGCGAAACTCTCGAGGTTCAGCACGTGCCCTTCGGTGTCGTAGAGTATGTTGGTGTAGCTGTAGGCGGTATCCAGGTGGTGAGCCTTGCTCTTGGCGTTCAAAAACAGCACGGCGTCAAAGAACGAGACGTTTGCCACTGGGAGGCTGTCGTCGGCACAAACGGCTGTTTTTATTGGCGGGTAGGGGATGAAGGCAAAGAATTCGCCGCAGGTGACTTCGCGGGTCCCGATGTAGTAATCGTAGTCTATCGAAACTTTCATCTTGTTTTCGAGTTCAGCCACCTTGCTCGCGTCGTCAATGAGATTCATGCCGATGAGGGCTTCGCTGGGGTAGGCGAATTGTGCCGAAGAATTGATGCTGCCGGAACTTTCGGGGACGCTGCTCGAGAGGTCCTCTTCGGGCGGGAGTTCCTCGGAACTGGACGAATGGTCGTCACAGGCGGCGAGCAAGAATAGACAAGATAATACCGATGCCCAAAGTTTCATCAAACGCTAACCCCTGAATTTTTTACCGTTCCCGGTTGAACCTGATGGGCTTCAGTTGCCGGATTATGTCATCGAGTTCCTTGGGAAGCGGGCAGTCGAGCACAATCTTGTTGCCCTTCCACACAAATTCGAGGCGGCAACTGTGCAAAAACAGCCGGTTCAACCCGAGTTCCTTTTTGACTTCGCGGTTGAGGGCAAAGTCGCCGTAACGGGTGTCGCCCAAGAGCGGGTGGCCGATGCTTGCGAAATGGGCACGGATCTGGTGCATGCGACCGGTCTCAAGCTTGATTTTTACGAGGTCGTAGCCCTCGTAGTGCTGCTTGACGCGGTAATGCGTAATGGCGCGCTGGGCGTCTTTGCCCGTTTCGCCGACCTTCATTTTGCTGCCCTTGGCGGCGTCGGTGCGGGTGAGGCTCTCGTCAATGGTGCCCTTGTCGCGTTTGAGGTTCCCCTTGACTAGCGCGTAGTAGAACTTGTCGACTTCGTGTTCGCGAATGAGGCGCGTGAGTTCACGGAGCGTGTCGCCATGGAGGGCGGCAATCAAAAGCCCCGAGGTTTCCTGGTCCAGGCGGTGGGCTATGGTGGGGCGGAAGTCGAGCCCTTCCTCGTTACCCCATTCCCAGAGGTATTCCACAAGGCTCTCGCCGGGGCGCGTGCCGCTGCCCGGTTGACTTGCGAGTCCCGAGGGCTTGTTCACAATCACGTAGTCCTCGGTCTGGATGACGATGTCGAGTTTTTTGGAGACGCCCCAAGCAGCGTTTTTCTCTTTTTCGGTCTTGGGCTTGCCCCAACCGGGATTTGCCGCGGTCGTTTCTGCGGGCTTTGCTGCGTGGGCGGTTCCGTCGCGTTCCTCTTCGGCCACGCTCTTGAAGTTTTCGTAGATGTTGACGACGTCGCCCTCGGCGAGCATCTGGTTCGCCTTGCCGACGACCCCGTTCACGCGCACCTTCTTTTTGCGGAGCACGGCGAAAAAGACCGACAACGATTCGTCGGGGAAGGCTTTACGCAAAAAGCGGTCCAGGCGCATGTTGGCGAAGTTTCTGTCGATGGTGCGTGTAATCATGCGGGACAAGTTAGAAAAAGTTGAAAGTGGAGAATGCGGCCAATTTGGCATGTATGGGCTTTTTTATCCGATTGTATACTGAATTTTAGCAAAAAATGACGTTTTATATTGAGAATTTGTGATTTTGCGCAAATTTAAGCAAATTTTATATTCTAAATATTGCAAAAATTGACTTTTTTATTTAATTTCATGAATGATGAAACCCGTCATGGAATATGTCGATTACCGGAGGTATATCCGGGATTTTTATAGGGAACGGAAGGCTGATTCCGCTGTTCCCTTTTCATGGGGAGTCTTTGCTAAAAAGGCGGGGATTGCTTCGCCGGTGTTTTTGCAATATGTGTGCGAAGGGAAAAAGAATCTAGGCGATAAGTCGGCGCCTCAAGTGGCTGCCGCAATGGGCCTTGTCGGGTACGAAGAAACTTACTTCTGTCTGCTGGTGGCGTATGCCAATGCAAAAAAGGATGCGGAAAAGAAGGCCGTGCTTGAACAGATTGGCGAGCTTGCGCGCATTCACAAGGTCCGCATTGTCGGGATCAAGGAATATGATTTCTTCAAGTCGTGGAAGAATTCGCTTTTGAGGGAACTGGCCTCTGCAATGCCGAAGGCTACGGCGAAACAGCTGTCCAAGGCGAGCAGGAACCGAATCCCGACGAGCGAAGTCCACGAAATTCTGGATTTTCTTGTGCGGGCGGGCTTCCTGGAACAGGGGGCGGATGGCGGTTATCGCGAATGTAATCGCTCCTTGCGTATGGATCCCCATGTGGCGAAGGCGGTATCTTCTGATTTACAGCGCCAGTATGCGGAGCTTGCCGTAGATGCCTTGAAAAATGAACCGCCCGAGAAGCGTAATATGACGGGACTCACCGTCGGGATTACTCGTGAATCTTATGACCGGGTTGTGGCGGAACTTGCGGAATGCAGGCGTCGCATCAATGCGATTGCGACCATGACGCCCAGGACCGACGAAGTCTATCGCTTGAACATGCAGTTCTTTCCGCTGACGGATATGAATTCTAAACAAAACAGACCTTCTGCCAAGAGGAGGAAAAAATGAGAAACTTTACCAAGAATAATGTCTTAGCGATCGTATCTAGCGTGGCACTGCTTTTCGCCGCTTGCGGCGACGACAGTAAAAATGCCGGGGGGTCTGTAGAAGACCAGGAGATTATTGCGATTTCCGACAAGACCGTTACGGGAGTCTCGCAGAAGGGACCGTTCGTAAACGGCTCCAGCGTGACTGTGCAGGAACTCAACGGAGAAACGCTGGCACAAACGGGTCTTGGCTTTGAAGGCAAAATCAAGAACGACATGGGCGAGTTCTCCGTGAAGGTGAACAAGCTGGAATCGCAGTATGCGCTCCTCAAGGCGAATGGTTTTTACCGGAACGAGGTTACCGGCGAAAAATCCAGGTCGCAGGTGACGCTCTATGCGCTTACGGACCTGTCCAAGCGCGATGAGGTGAACGTCAACTTGCTTACGCATTTGTCGTATGAACGCTCGCTGTACTTGGCTACGGAAGAAGAGTCTGTTTCTGTGGCAGAAGCAAAAAAACAGGCCGAAACCGAGGTGCTCAAATCCTTTGAAATAGAGGGGGATTTTGATGATGCCGAAGACCTGAATATTTTTGGCGAAAGCGACCAGAGTGCGGCACTCCTTGCCGTAAGCGTGCTTATGCAAGGAAATCTCTCTGAAGGTGATTTTAGCGAAAGATTGGCGAATTATGCTGCCGACATCGAGTCCGATGGTGTTTGGAACGATACGAAAACGGCAACGCAGATTGCCGACTGGGCGATTACGCAGAGCATGAGCGGCGGGCTAGCCTTGATTCGCAATAATATCGCAGGTTGGAAACTTTCTACCGGAGTCCCGGCGTTTGAAAAATATGTGGACAATTTCTGGTGGCGGAACTACGGCCTTGGGACATGCGATAAAGAGCGCGAAGGCGAGGTGAAGAAGAACCAGAATGCTGCAAGCGTTTATGCGGACAAGTACTTTATATGCAGGTCGAATTTGTGGTATGAGGCGACGGCGTTGGAATATGATACATATGAAAAGAAGTGTGATGAAGATGGCAAGATAGTGTTCGGTAACGTGAATAAGGAACAACCATACGATTGTGATGGAAAATCTTGGCGTGTGGCGACAGAAGTCGAGGGAAAAATAGGTGGTTGCATCGAAAAACGCTTTAACGAAGTTGTAGAAGCTCTTGAAACGCATTACATCTGTGAAAAACGCGAATGGCGTGAGGCGACGGATATCGAGAAAGATACATACAAATGGAAAGATGGAAAAGATGGTGACGTAAAAAATGGTGATGTAGTCAAGTCTAACTGCTATGTGTTTGAGGATAGTAGTTGGCGAAGCGGGTATGAAAGCGATTGCTCTCTTGAATTGCGCGGGTGTACCAAGAACCGTCAAGATACGGTAGGACTTGGCAAGGATAATGTCTGGTATATTTGCGATGCAAAGAGCTGGCGCGAAGCGATAAATATTGAAAAGGATACTTTCGGATGGAAAGATTCTACTGATGGATCAATTAAGAAAGGAAATGTGACAGACGTTGTTTATGTGTTTGACAAGACCGTTTGGCGAATGGCAACTGAAGTCGAAGGAATGCTTGGTGGTTGCATCGAAAAACGCTTTAACGAAGTCGCAGAAGCCCTTGAAACGCATTTCATCTGTGAAAATCGCGAATGGCGTTTGGCGACGGATATCGAGAAAGATACATACAAATGGAAAGATGGAAAAGATGGTGACGTAAAAAATGGTGATGTAGTCAAGTCTAACTGCTATGTATTTGAAGATAGTAGTTGGTGCAGCGGGTCTGAAAGCGATTGTGCTCTTGAATTGCGCGGGTGTACCAAGAACCGTCAAGATACGGTAGGACTTGGCAAGGATAATGTCTGGTATATTTGCGATGCTAAGAACTGGCGCAAAGCGACAAACATTGAACAGGATACTGCGACTTGGGGTGTCGGAAAAAATGATGGAGAAATACGTACAGGCCAAATCAATAAAGACATCTATTACATGTATGATGCCGATAAGAAAATGTGGCGAAACGCGACATCCATTGAAATTGATACATATGACTATGAAAAGAATGAAAGAATTAAGTGCCTCGAATTTGGACAAGTAATCCATGGCAGCGTCAATGATGATTATGCGTATTTTTGTTATGGAAATGAATGGAAACTTTTTTATGGCAATGAAGCTATCTCCTATGGGAGATTGATTGATAAACGTGATGGACAAATTTATCGTACGGTTGAAATTGGTAGTCAGACATGGATGGCGGAAAATTTGAATTTTGCTGATGAAAGTATTTATCCGAGTATGATAAATGGAAATTGGTGCTATAAAAGCAAATCTGATAGTTGCATAAAATACGGAAGATTGTATTCCTGGAGTGCGGCTATTGATTCAATCTATTGGGCAAAACAGAATAAAAAGTGTGGTTATATTAAAGTTGATGATGAGGATGATTACGTTAATTGTGGTTTGCCTCAAACAGTCAAGGGGATTTGTCCCGAAGGGTGGCATGTGCCCAACAATGAGGAATGGAATGTATTGTATTCTAATGTGGGAAATGATTATAAAGCTATGCAAGCGAAGAATTTCCGCAATCATTGGAAGAATTCTTCGGATGATTTTGGTTTTTCTGCGCTGCCTTCTGGAGTCTATGATGGTTTAGAGCCGTTCGCTATTGGAGAAAACGCTACTTTTTGGAGTGCTTCTGAATTTAATGGTGAATTTGCTTACTTATGGCTTTTGTACGGAGAATCTTCTGCGCTTATTAGTGGTTATCATTATGGAAAGATAGATGGTCACTCCGTCCGTTGCATCAAGGACGAAGACGAATAGCGATCAAATACTGTCCATAAATGTGTAAGTTGAACACTGTCTGGACTTTTTTTAGACAGATAAGGCGTTTTTTAAATAAAAACGTCGCATTTTTGTGGCACGTATCTTGCTAAAATACGTACGGAACTATATATTTATCAGTGGAGAGGCTGTATAATGCCGTACGAATTACTGGAAGAAAAAATTTCAAAGATTCCCCTGCAGTATCTGCAGGAGATGTTGGATTTTGCTGATTTTCTCATCGCCAAAAATAGCGCATCGGCAAAGACTCCCAGAAAATCCTGTTTTGGGGCAATGAAAGATAAGATTACTTACATTGCTCCAGACTTCAATGCGCCAGTAGCTGACTTTGCGGATTACATGTAATGCAGTTTTTACTGGATACATGTGCTATTCTTTGGTATGCCCAAGGAAGTAGTGAGTTGCCGCGTTCCATTAAGGATTTAATGGAACGGGAACTTTGCTTTTACAGCATTGCCTCGTTATGGGAAATCGCGATTAAACAAAAATTGGGAAAAATTGATCTGGGCTTTTCTGTTGTAGAAGAGGCTAAACTGTGCGCTGATGCTGGATTCGTCCAATTAAGGATGACTCCTGAACATATTGAGCATACTAAATCATTGGAACTTATACATAGGGATCCGTTTGATCGTTTGATAATCAGCCAGGCTCAAACAGAAAATTTGACAATAATAACTAGTGACAAAACTATTCCCGGGTATCCGGTAAAAACCATGTGGTCAAACAATTAGCTATATTTACCGCATGCTCAACTGGGAAACTCTTTTGTCGGCGACGCGATACGGCCATCCTGCCGATCGCGACCCGAACCGCTCCGATTACCATCGCGATTACGACCGCATTGTTTTTTCTACCGCTTTTCGCCGCCTGGGCCGTAAGACTCAGGTACATCCCTTCTCGGTGAACGACCACGTGCACAGCCGCCTCACGCACAGCATCGAAGTCTCGAGCGTGGGCCGAAGCCTTGCTATCACCATTTTCCACCTGATCAAGCAGTATTTGCCCAAGTACATTAACGAGTACCAGTTCGGCACCATCGTGCAGTCGGCTTGCCTGGCGCACGACATAGGCAACCCGCCGTTCGGCCATGCGGGGGAGGCTGCCATACGCGAATGGTTCCGCAAGAACCGCACCAGCGCGCCGCTATGCGGCCTGAGCGAGAAGGAAATCGCCGATTTCGAGAATTTTGACGGCAACGCCCAGGGCCACCGCATTTTGAGCAAGCTGGAATACCACTTCCTTGACGGTGGCATGCGCCTCACGTACGCGACCATCGGCTCGATGATGAAGTACCCGCAAATCGCCAAGTACGGCTGCCCGACAAGCCTCTTTTCGACCGAGGCCGACCTCTACAGCATTACTGCGGAGACTCTCGGGCTTCCGCAAATCGATAGCGGCAAGTGGGTTCGCCACCCGCTGGTCTACCTCATAGAGGCTGCCGACGATATTTGCTATTCCATTCTCGATGTAGAGGACGCCATCGAGCTCGGCATCTTGACGTTTGCCGACGTGCGTGACATGTTCAGCTACTTGTGCGGCCCCGAGGTGAATATTGATCGCGAGTACGAGGAGAACGGGAGGAATTTTCGCGACTTTCTCAGCAGCATCCGCGGCAAGGCTATCCAGAACCTGATTGACGACGTGGCGGTCGTATTCGTGAACCATTACGAAGAAATCATGGAGGGCAAGCTTTCCAAGCACCTGATAGACCTCTCCAAGTCCGACGTGATGTGGGGAATCCGCATCGCGAAGCGCCTTGGCGTGGAGCGCATCTATCCGGACCGCCGTAAGACGGAACTGGAAGTGGGTAGCTACACGACGCTTGCCACCGTGCTCGACGCGTTCATCAACGGCGTGTACGACTACCGCCTGAACGGCAAGAATTCCTACCGCGCCGACCGCATTGTGCGCCTGATTGGTCAGGCGAAAATCGGGCAGAGCGTATCTGCTGCCGAGGCCTACCACCAGGTGCTCGACTTTGTGAGCGGCATGACGGACAACTACGCGACCTATCTGGCCCGCCAGATTGGCGGGCTTGCCATGGGAGTGTAGCTCTGATCTGGCTTTTTGACTACGACCTGACCCTGTATGGCGAAGAGGAACGCTTTGTCCTGGATTCGCTCGACAGGCGCATTGCCGAGTTTGTGCAAAAGACCGTGGGCGGTGACTTCGAGAATGCGACCCGCATCCGCAAGGATTACCTGCTGCGCTTTGGGACGACCCTCTCGGGGCTCATGGCGATGAACGGCACCGACCCCGACGACTTTTTTGACTTTATCCATGAGCCCAGGTATTTGATTTACCCCAAGGAGGCTCCCGAAAAGTACGCCCTCCTGCAAAAACTACCGGGCCCGAGGTACGTATTTACAAACGGTCGCCACGACTGGAGCGAGGCAGGCTTGGCTCACATGAAAATCGACAGCGCGATTGACGCGGTCTTTGACCTCAAGCAGCTGGGCTGGGAAGGCAAGCCCCATGAGAGCGCCTACCAAAAGATGGAAAAGTGGCTGGAATCCCGCGGGGAACTCCCCGAAAACAGGCGCGAAATCGTGCTTTTGGAGGATGCCCTGCGCAACTTGGAGCCTGCCCACGCCCGCGGCTGGACCACTATTTTGGTGAACCCCAAAGCGGAGGCCCCAAGTTGGGTGGATTTTCACATACCGCATTTGCTAAATTTACCTGAGACAGGATTGTGCTAGCTTTTTACGGTTTTATATGAAGAATCTTTCCATTGCCTTTGTTATGCTTTTCTCCCTGGTGCTTTTGCTTGCGCAGGCCTCGTTTGCGGCGACGGTGGGCGTGCCGGTCAAGGCGCGCAGCGGCTTTAGCAACATGAACGTGACGACGGAGTATTCGGAACTCCTCAAGGAGAAGAACGCGAGGAACGACAGCCTGCTCCCCGCGCTCGATGGCGACAAGGCCTTTGCCGAGGTGCTTCGCCTGAACCCCAACTTTTGGAGCCTGGGCGGTGCCGTCGAAAAGGAGGGCTCCCTGGTGACCAAGCTGAACGCGAAGGTCGTGTTCATTGACGGTATCCGCGAGGAGCCGTTCTGCGAATTGATTAAGGGCTCCACGAGCGATGCCGGCACATGGAATGTGCGCATTGGTGTGGACTTTGTTTCGGGCGGGTCCAATACGGTGCACATCCACGTGCAGCAGTGTCTGGACTACGTGCGCGACGAACTGGGTTACGCTATTAAGCAGGGCGACAAGGTGGTGGTGGTGCCCCCCAAGAAGGTGTTGGACAAGCTCAAGGAGAGCGAGATCCCCGACGCCATTGACCTCGACTTGCAACAGACCCTTTTAAAAGCTCACGAGGAAGTGGAACTGGATGGCAAGTGCCCTAAGAATATCGAGGCGTACATCATTTTGATGAACGTGTACAACCAGGTCAAAGACAAAAAGATGGACTACGTGGTCATCAACGACCAGTTGAACAAACAACGTAACGGTGGTCGCCGCGTGCAGAGCTGCGCCTTTAGCCGCGAGTGGAACAAGCGTTACCAGGAAAGCGCAAGCTTTGAGTGCGACATTGACAAGGACCGCTGCACTTACCGCCAGGAGAACGACGGCAACTCTGAATGGCAAATAAACTACGAACAGGACCGCTTTGAGTACATCAACAAGAAGTTCCTCTTCTTCAACAGGAACCCCAAGAGCATCCACAAGGGCGGCACCATGCTCGACCTTAGGCTCATCCGCCTCTCGACCACGCTCTATTTGGAAGCATACGTCAATTTGAAGGGCGAACCCGTGACGCTAGGGCTCATCATTGTCCCCGGTAGCGGCAAGACCCTCGAAGATTACGATGACGGCGAAGAGGACGAAGGCGCCCTGTTCGAGTAGCGACATCGTGTAAAAAAGAGTGACGCCAGTCGTTCAATATTGCCAAATAGATGTTTTTTTGTGAAATGGCTTGCGTAGTCAGTTTGCGGGGTGTATATTTGGAACAAGTGAAAATAGGAGGCCGTTATGAAAAACAAACTTTTAGCGATAGCTGCATCTGCAATGTTCTTTTTCGCCTGTTCGGACGATGCTTCGACCCAGGCGAATGGATCTTCGGCCCAGAATAACGAATCTCAATCCCTGGTGTCGGAAATGGAGCACGGCTCCAGCGTGCATAGCTCATGCCATTTCGACGAATCCTACTTTGATTATGTCGAAAACATGAAAAAGGGCGCCTTGAAAAAAGAGGCTTCCGACGATACTGCGGCTAGGGAATGGCAGCCGGACCGCAATTTCACGCTCGAAGAAAACGGGGATTCCGTTTTGGTGTCGATTGATGGGGTTGTCGCTGCTTGCAATAAGATTGTCAGGAAAGTCGACTTCCGTCAGGGTGGCGATACGCTTTATGTTACGCCGGTTTATGCTCCAGATGTTGAAACGACCTGCCTCTGTACGGGAGCCGGCCTGTCGTTCATGGTCGCGCAGGAATATGCCGGTATAAGGACTGTGGTCATCGGCGACGAAGTGTTCCCGTTTCGCGAACCTATTAGGCTTGGAGGATGCGAATCAGTGGAATTGCCGGAAGGTTGCGAGTGCCATATAGACATGATTGTCTGCCCCAATCTGGTGGAATCCATGCCGGATGCGTCCGATGATTAGGCGCGTTTGTTGATTTTTCCTTGAAAAATTACGTCAAAATGCCGGCCTATCCGGCATTTTTTATTATATATTTTATGTGGATTGATTTTTATAAGGAGTTCTTATGAAGAATCTTGTGAAGGCTTCTCTTGTGGCGGCGATGCTTGCCGCCCCCCTCATGGCCGATGAATCTTTCGGCGGTATCGGTATCACCATTTACCAGGTCAAGGATGGTGTACATGTGGCCGAGGTCATCCCGGGCACTCCGGCTGCCGAGACCAAGCTCCAGGCTGGCGACGTGATTACCGCCGTGGATGGTGTCGCCCTTGCCGGTCACGACATCGATTTTTCGAAGGACCAACTCCGTGGGCAGGTCAACAAGCCCCTCGAAATCACTTACATTAGCGAAGGCGAAACCTATACCGCCACCCTCCGCCGTGCCCAGATCACTGTGAAGGACCTGAACAACAAGGACGTGTCGGCCTGGTACGGCGACAAGGCCGAGCTCAACGCCCAGGAACTGGAGACCTTTGCCAGCGCCAAGGTGAACGACAAACAGCTGGTGGCCGTGCTCAACAGGGGTAGCCTCGTTAAGGAAGATGCCCGTGTGGCGACGGCGGACTTCAACGGCATTTATGTGGAGAAGGCTGAACAGTTTGGACCCAAGGTGCAAACGAACAACGTTGTGCGCAATAACGACATCGCCCTCCGCGGCTTTACCCGCAAGGCGGTGAGCTACAGCGTTAAGACCCCGGGCAAGACTGTGGTGACTATCATGAACGCCGACGGCGAACAGGTGGCTAGGCTCGTGAATGACGGCGCCCTCGCCGGCATCAACACCGTCGCCTGGGACGCCTCCAACATCCCGAGCGGTCGCTATATGGTGAGCATTGACCATAACGGCTCTGTGAGCGGCAAGTTTGCTATCTTGAAGTAAACAGGCAAAACGACCACTCGTTTTACGAGAACCGTTCGCTCATTTGTTTTTGAATAAATTTGAAAGAATCCCCGCTTTTTTAGGCGGGGATTTTTCTATCTTGCGGTTCACGTGATTTTATCTAGAACCCATAGGCTCCTGTGGGCCGTTTTGGTGTTTTTACTGGCGCTTATCGCTGCTCCTTCCGTGCACGGACAGGAGCTTACCCGCTTTGAACTCGAAGAACGCGAACAGGTCGAAGAAGACACCACCGAGGTGGACTGGATGAACGATACCACGGGGACCGATACCATCGAGTACCGTGCCGTGGACCTGGTGTACGACGTGGAAAAGTCCACCTTCAACCTGAACAACAGTGCCCAGCTCAAGTATCGCACGGCGACCCTCGATGCCGACACCATCCTCTTTGACCAGGAGAACGAGGTGCTGGTGGCGGCGGGCGAGCCGGTTTTGCGCGAGACCAAGAACCCCTCGCTTTCGGGTATGCGGCTCAAGTACAACATGAAGAACCGCATAGGCGAGATTTACTACGCGACGACCTACCAAGACAACCAGCAGCTGAACGGCATGGAGGTGCGGCGCCTGCCCGACACGCGCCTGCAAATTGCCCGCGGCGATTTTAGCACCTGTAACGATTCCACGCACCAGCACTTCTATTTTTATGGCCGCCGCATGGTGGTTAAGCCCAAGGAGACCATCACGGCGCGACCCGTGGTGCTGAACATCGCCGATGTGCCGGTGGCAGTACTCCCCATGATTGTGGCACCACTCAAGAGCGGGCGCAAGTCGGGCCTTTTGACGCCCAAGTTCGGCGGAGACCAGGTGCAGGGTTACTACATGAGCAACTTGGGCTTTTATTACGCCCCCAACGATTACTGGGACGCGACCCTCAAGGGCGACATTATCGAGGGCGAGGAGGCGCGGTTCGAGCGCTCGACCATGACGGGCGAGGTGCGCTACAAAAAGCGCTACGTGCTTGACGGTAACGTGAGCTACACGAGCTACCTCGAGGAGTTCGACCTCGCGAACAGCGGCTACGACATCAACTTTGCGCACAACCAGAACCTGACTCCCGACGGCAAGCACACGTTGAGCGGCTCGGGCTCTTTTGTAAGCAGCCAAAGCGTGCGTAAGGACAATGCCCTCGAGGCCGAGACGATTTTGAACCAGCAGGCGAACGCGCAGCTGACCTACTCGGGAAGGTTCAGCAACAACAAGAGCCTCACGGTCAAGGCGAGGCAACAGCACAACCTGGTGACCGACCTCATGGAACGCGAAATCCCCGACATTCAGTACCGGCAGAGCGGTCCCTTGTTCACCTTTGAGTACGACGAGGACGAGATGGCTGCCGAGGACGGCTCCATCGAGACTTACCTCGAAAAGTTCAATTACAGCTTTACGAACCGCTTCAACTACTACACGCGCCGAGCCCAGGACACTATCAACGAGATTGACACGACGGCGGAGTACGTGGGCTACACGGGAACCTACACCCTGGATTACTCGGGCTCGCTCTTTGACGTGATCAACTTGACGCCACGCGCTTCGTTCACCGGCTACTGGACCGGGACGGGCTGGATCAACCCGAATGATTCTGCAAAGTACCGCAAGCGTTACATGAGCCTGGACCCGGAGCACGACGAGTACGGCCAGGTCGCCTACAACCACAATTACAGCATTACCGCCGATACCAAGCTCTACGGTATTTGGGTGCCCGAGATAGGACGCTTTACTGGACTTCGCCACGTGCTCTCGCCAAGCGTTTCGTACACGTATGCGCCCGAGATAGATACGGTCAAAAAGTTCGCGCCGCACCCCTTGCTGGGGCAGACGCCGTACCAGATTGAGCAGAAGACGATCGGCCTCGGGCTGAACAACGACTTCGACATCAAGTACCTCAAGGTGCGGGGGTACAAGCCCGACACCACGAAGGGCGACACCGCGAAGGCGGTGGACGACCAGTACGGGAACCGCCGCCTCTTTACGACGCGCCACAACGTGTCGTATAATTTTGCCGCCGATTCGCTCCAGTGGTCCGACATCACGTCGAGCTTTGGCTTGCAGGTGTTGCCCGACTACATGTTCACGGTGAATACCCGCCACAGCGTTTACCACAGGTTCACTGACGAGCCCACCAAGGCGCAGTTCCCCGAGCTCACGTACTACAGCTACGAACTCTCGCGCAGCTTCCACTGGAGCGGTAACTTTAATGCGGGGCTCCCCTCGCAAATGGGCAAGTACGAGATGCTCAAGTGGTCGTTCGGGCTGGATTACCGCTACACGTTCTCGAGCACGCGCGTGGCGAAGGACTTGTTCCAAGACAACATCAGCCACTCGACGGGACTCAACGCCACGTTCCAGCCCACGGTGAACTGGGAGATGAGCTACAGCACCCGTTACGATTACAACGAAGGCAAGTTCGTGACACACAACTTTACCTTCAACAGGACTTTGCACTGCTGGCAGCTCGACTTCACGTGGACCCCGACGGGCCCTGCTGCGGGTTGGAGCTTTGCCATTTATGTGCGTGACTTGCCCGATCTCAAGTTGAACATGGGCAGCACGGAGACGGATTGACAATGAACAATGAATAATGAGTAATGTGTAATTAATGGTGAATAGTTGAAAATGAAGGTAGATTTAATACTGGCGAGCGGTTCTCCGAGGCGCCGCGAAATACTGACAAAAATTGGCGTTGAATTCCGCGTGGTGGTGAGCGGCGACGAGGAGCACCCGAAATCCAAAAATCCCCTGGACTTCCCTAGGGAAAATGCGGCGGCGAAGGCCCTGGCGGTCTCGAAAAAGGAGCCGGGTGCCGTAGTGCTCGGCTATGACACCCTGGTGTTCCTGGACGGGGTCCCCCTGGGTAAGCCGAAGGACGAGGCGGACGCCCTCGAAATGTTAAATAAACTAAACGGGAAAGCGCACAAAGTAATCACTGGAGTGGCGATTGCGAAAAACGGGCAAGTCGTTGATGCTCAACAAGAAGAAACAAGGGTATATTTTAGAAACAACACATTACAAGAGCTCAAAGATTATGTAAATTCTAAGGACCCGCTAGACAAAGCCGGAGCTTACGGCATCCAAACTCAGGGTGCGAGGCTCATCAGCCGAATCGAGGGGTGCTACTACAATGTGGTTGGGCTCCCGGTGGCCCGTACATTGGATATGTTGGGAAAGTTTAAAGGGTAGATATGACGAATTTGAACCCCATAGAAGACAAAAGGCCCGATGAAAGACTCGGCGCTTATTTGACGCGTGCTCGCGAAGCACGTGGGTTGTCTGTGGATGATTTGGCGAACTTGACCAGGCTTACGGTCAAGAACATCGTACTTATTGAAAGCGGCGACTGGAAGGCCTTCCAGGTAGAAGCCTACCTTCGCGGTTACTTGAATTCCATTTGTAACAAACTTGGCTTGGACTCGAAGCACGTGCTGGATTGGTACAGTGCCGAGTGCGGTTCCAAGTATGCGAGCCTTTTGGCCGAAACTCCAGCCAAGCCGGTGAAGGTGAAAAAGCTGGACGACGAAGATTTGAAGCCCAAGAGCAAGGCCGTGCCAATAGTGATTGTGGTGCTTGGACTGGCATTTGTGGTCGGGTCTCATTTTTTGAAGGATTTGGGCAATGCCGAGGCAGTTGCTGAGCAGCCCAAGGCAACTGTGGTCGAAGAACCGGTTGCTGCCGAGACTCCCGAAATGCCCGAGGGCGCCGAGGCGGTTCCCGCCGATTCGCTGCAGGTGGATTTTGCCGCGGTGGATTCTGTGAAGAAGGCTTCCGATAGCACGGTGACGCAGGCGCAGGTGGACGAAGCGATAAAGAAGTCGGACCTTCCTGAATCGGCGACGATTTTTATCTCGTCGACTTCGACCAAGAAGGACAGTGCCGAAGTGAAGCCTGTCTCGAACCACGGCAAGACGAAGTTTGAACTGATCGCCTCCGGTGAAATGCGCACCTGGGTTGGCCTCAAGCGCCACGAAGACGACGGCGCCTTTTTGAAAGAGGCTAACCTTGCCAAGGCGGGCGTCAAGATGGTCTACAACTCTAGTGATACTTTGTATGTAGTCATCGGCGAACCGCGTGCCATTTCGAAACTGATTCTCAACGGGGTCGAAACGCCGCTCCCCGAGATGAAGTTTGGCCGCGTGACCCGCTTTACTGTTTATGACGGTGCCATTCTTCCAGTAGGAACAAACTAATGCGCAGTGCAAAAATTACCAGAAAGACCGGCGAGACCGACATTGAACTCTCTTTGAACCTGGACGAGGCGAGCCGCGGCAAGGTGGATTCGGGGAACGCCTTTTTGGACCACATGCTGGACTTGTTCCAGGTGCACGGCGGGTTCCATTTGGACTTGACCTGCAAGGGCGACACTGCCGTTGACATGCACCACAGCATGGAAGACATTGGCATTGTGCTTGGACAGGCGCTTGTGGAGTGCCTGGGCGACAAGAAGGGCATTGAACGCTACGGCTTTTACTTTGTGCCGATGGACGAGGCTTTGAGCCGTGTGTGTATTGACTTTAGCAACCGCATAGGCTTTGTGTGGAACGTGAATCTCCCGGCCGCCATGGCGGGTGGCATCGAGGCCAGCATGTTCGAGCACTTCTTTAAGACGGTCTGCGAGAACGCCCGCATGAACTTGCATGTGGAATTGTTCTACGGTAATGATAACCACCACTGCCTCGAGAGCATTTTCAAGGCGTTCGCCCGCTCTGTGGCGATGGCTGTTGCCCCGAGCCGCAACCTGAAGGGCGTGCCCAGTAGCAAGGGCGTGCTGTAGGATTTCGTTAAATCCTCGGAACTCGCACTTTGTCGCCGGCTTTGAGGTGCTCTAGCATGACGCCGGCGTTTACCGACTGGAGGGTCGAGAGCACGTAAAAGCGGGGGAGGTTCTGCGAACCGGCACCGTAGGTCCGCTTGAGCAGCTTGAAAAGGTCGTCGCCTTCGCGGGCTTCGACCACCTTGTAAAGACTCGGGTTCGACGGGTCGGACTGGAGGGCGGAGAGCGCCGTGCTGAACTTGTCCATAAATTCCTCGGCGCTGCGGTTTGGCGAAGCGGCCGTGGCTGAACCGGCGCCATTGTTGCCCCTGTGGCCAGCCTTGGCTGCCCTGGGCGGCTCCTTTTTGCCGGTCACAGAACTGGGAAGCAAAAAGGTGGGTGCTTTGTAGGCGTTCATCGCAATGTTCGGCTTGTCTTTGGCGTCTTTTTTGAGGGGTTCCAGCGCCAAGATGGAATCGAGGGAGGCTACGTAGTTGCTGTCGGGCCACTCGAGGAGGGGCATTTTTTTGTCGACCTCGATGATTGAGGCGTGGGGCGCGTCGCCCTTGCAGGCGCAAAGGCTCAGGGCCATCCCGGCCAAAACGATTGTTCCGAACACGAAAAACGCTTGTTTCATGCTCCCAAAAATACTAAAAATGCCGCCCTCGCTTGCCAAAATGCCGAATATAGTCTAAATTTGGGACTTTCAAACTCACTTCAATAGGAAGTTATCAAAATGAAAGAAGGTATCCACCCTAACTATCAACCGGTCGTGTTCGTCGATGCGAATACGGGTAAAGAATACATCACCCGCTCCACGAAGTCTTCCGCCGAAAAGAAGACTATCGATGGTGTTGAATATAGCGTAATTTCCCTGGAAATTACGGCTGATACCCATCCGTTCTGGACGGGTAAGCAGCATCGCGTGGATACGGCAGGCCGTATCGACCGCTTCAACAAGCGTTTTGCTGGCAACATCACTGGCGCCAAGCGCAAGACCCGCAAGGTTGTGCCCGCCAAGGCTGAAGAAGCATAATTTTTGCAAATTTGGCCCTCCCGTAACGGGGAGGGCTTTTGCGCATTTTAACTACGAGGAAATAAAATGAAGAAATACCTTACTCTGTGTGCCGCAGGCCTCATTGCCCTCGCCATGACTGCTTGCGAAAAGACCGGTACCATCGAAGGTGAAGTCCGTGATGCTTTCACAGACAAAGCACTTGAAATGCCCACTGTGTGGATGGACTCTACGATTTTCTCCACCCTCAAGGAAAAGTACAAGTACAAACAGGAACTCCGCAAGGGCCAGTTCAAGTTCGAAAAGGTCCCTGTGGGCAACTACAGGATTATTGCTGGCCGCTCCAAGTACATCAAGAGCCGCAACTCGGTCTCTACGACCGAAGAGAACCCGAACGCCAAGCTGACGCTCTACATCTATAGCGACCAGATTGACCCGGGCATGTATGTCCCCGGTGGCGACCTCGGCCCCAAGAAGATCTCGAACGAATGGGTAATCTGGTCAACGCAGTGCGACCAGTCCATTGCCGGCTACCGCCTCGCCTTCCCTCAGCAGGATGGTTCCATGAAGGTTCCGCCCAAGGCCGACAAGAAGAAGGGCAAGAAGGGTAAGAAGGGCAAGAAGGCCGCCGCTGCTGCTGCCGCTCCGGCTGGCAAGATGACTCCGCTTCCGGCTCCGCGCGTGATCGAAGGCAAGTTCGAAGTGTTCTACCGCAACGCCGCCTCCGTGACGACTCCGCTCGTTGCCAAGACCTTCCCGGCCAAGGAAGACAAGGTTGCCAACCATAAGGACTGCAAGGGCTTTGACGCTGACGAACGCGGTATCTTTGCCGACAAGGACAACGGCAAGGACCTGACGGTGACCTACATTGCCGAGAACCTGTTCAAGATCAGCGGCGAACTCCTCAAGGGCAAGCAGATCATTCAGTTCTCCCAGGATGGCAAGACCCTCCAGACTTACTACTTTGAAAGCAAGTAATTGCTGAACGAATTTGAAAAACCCGGTGGCCAGATGGCTGCCGGGCTTTTTTATGCCGTAAAACAGCTTTTTTTCCCGGATCGGTCCCGGTTTTGCTCGTGGAAGTGCTAATTTAAAAAGAAACATAAAAGGATAAGCGAAAGACATGAACAAGATCAAAGGCTTTTTCTCTTTCTTCGGGTTGACCTTTACTCAGGTAGCTGTTGCGACTATTGTGATGGGCTACATGGAGCTCTCCCTTTCCCGCATGGGTTTCACGGCTACCGATTCTTGGCAGTTCTACCTGCTTCACCTGCTGTTCCTGTTGCCTTGCATCTTTTTGATGACTCCGGCGGGATTCTTCTCGGACAAGTACCCCAAGGAACGCGTTTTGCTTTGGACTACAGTGCTCTCGATACCTGTGGTGGGCCTCTTTGGTTTTGGCGCCTATACGGCAAACATGCCGGTCCTTTTTACGTCTATAGGGTTGTTCTTTGTATTGCAGGCGTTCCAGGGGCCTGCCCGAAACGGCTACATGAAGGAACTCATGGGCGTGCGCTACTTGGCGAGCGGTACGGGCATTTTGATGATTGTGTCGTTTGTTGCCCTGGTTCTCTCGGGAGCGTGGCTTGCCTTTGCGAGCCTCAAGGAGTTCGTGATTCCCGTGATTTCGGTCGTGGGTGCTATGCAACTCTTTGGCCTAATCTTTGCACTTCGCTTGCCGGCGATTGGCGCCTACGACATGGACCTCCACTTCCCGTGGGACCGCTACTGGAACTTCAAGTTTGCCCGTCGTAAGGTAGCCAAGGCGTGG
Source organism: Fibrobacter sp. UWP2 (assembly GCF_900141705.1). NCBI lineage: Bacteria > Pseudomonadati > Fibrobacterota > Fibrobacteria > Fibrobacterales > Fibrobacteraceae > Fibrobacter > Fibrobacter sp. UWP2. Next base: position 63,938 of record NZ_FQYM01000001.1, on the reverse strand, counting down.
AACAACCATGCTCTGCGCCAGTCCATTATTGGCCTCAGCATGTTCTGGGTGATGATCTTCCTCATGGTCTTTGTCATCCAGGACCAGTTCGGCTCCGGTAGTCTTTTCCACCAGGACTCCCTGGTGAACTACGCCATCATCGGTACGGCAATCGGTCTCATTCTGGGCTTTGTCTACGCCATGCGCATGTCCAAGAACTTTATCGAGACGGGTCTTGTTCCCATGGGCACGGCGGGTTCCGCCATCTTGATTTTCTTGATTCCCTTGATCCCGCGCCCGTATAACGCGATAGCCTTTACACTCCTCGGTTTTTGCGGCGGTATTTACGCCCTCCCGATGTTCGCGATGCTTTTGTACCACACCAAGCCGCGTTCGGCGGGCCACGTGCTGGCGTTGAACAGCACCACGCAGAACCTTTGCATTATCGCTTTCGACATTTTGGCGATTGCAGCCATCCGTTTCCTTGGCGTTGACAGGATGGACCTGTTCTTTATTTTGGGCGTGCTCTGCTTGGCCGGTACCATATGGGCGCTCTGTGTGATGCCGCAGTCCTTGTTGCGTCAGATTTTCCGCACCACGCTTTCGCTTCACTACAAGTTCCTGGTGAACGGAGTCAAGAACCTGCCGTGGGAAGGTCCCGTCCTTTTGGTTGGTAACCACATCTCTTATATTGACTGGGCGCTTATCCAGATGGCGTCCCCCAGACCGCTCCGCTTTGTGCTGAGTCGCCGTTCTTACGAAAAGTGGTACATTCGCCTGATCCTCACGCAAATGAACGTGATTAACCTGGACTTGGAACACCCCGAAAAGGCGATGGAAGAAGCCCGCGAGGCTCTTTTGCGCGGAGAAGCGGTGGTGGTGTTCCCCGAGAACTGCCTCACGCAGACGGGTAACGTTTGCAAATTCCGCATGGACTACAGCGCGGCGACTAAGGACGTGCCGAACCTCAAGCTGGTCCCGATTTACACGCAGGGCCTGTGGGGGAGTAGCTACTCCATGGCCGACGCCGGTTACCGCGAGATGGTGCACAGCGGCGGGAACCGCGTGGTCTCCGTGGCGTTTGGGGAACCGCTCCCGGTGGATTCCAGCAATGTGCAGGTGATGCGCGCTATCCAGGAACTCTCGATTACGGCTTGGACCAACTACATTCGCAGGCTAAAGCCGGTGGCCTCGGCCTGGATTCGTACCGCCAAGCGCAAAAAGTTCTCCCCGATGATTTTTAGCCCCGACGGCAAGCACTTCTCCGGTTATTCGCTTGCGACGGCGGCATTGACCTTCAGTCATGTTTTTGCAAAGCTTTTGGGCAACGAAAAGTGCGTGGGCGTACTTATCCCGCCTTCGGGCCCGGGCATCATGGTGAACCTAGCGCTCCTCATCAAGGGCAAAACGGTTTGCAACCTGAACTACTCCAGCACACCCGAGAGCATGGACTACTGTTGCAAGGTGGCTGGAGTCCAGACGATCATCACGGCGCACGCCTTTGTAGACAAACTCAAGCAGAAGGGCGTGCCTCTGGAACAGCTTTTGGACAACTACCAGGTCTACTATATGGAGGACGAGGCCAAGGCGGTCAAGAAGCCGACCCTGATTTTGAACTTGTTCCGTGCCATTGTTCTCCCGGCCTGGTACCTGGAACTTAGATTCTTCAAGAAGGTCTCGCTCGACGATGTGGCGACGATCATCTTTAGCTCGGGTTCCGAGGGGCGTCCCAAAGGCGTTGAACTCACGCACATGAACCTGATGGGCAATATCAAGCAGTGCGGCAGCGTTTTGCATGTGCGTCCCGACGACGTGTTCCTTGGACTTTTACCGCTGTTCCACGCCTTTGGCTTTAGCATCACGACCATGCTTTGCATGGTGGAGGGCATCCCGGTGGCGACCTGCCCCGACCCGACCGATATCCGCCTCATTGGCCGTGTTTGCGCCGAGTTCAAGGTGTCTATCATGGTGGCAACGGGCACGTTCCTTCGCATGTGGGGCACGAGCCGCTACATTCACCCGCTCATGTTCTCGCATGTGCGCAGCATTTTTGCCGGCGCCGAGAAAATTCGCGAGGACGTACGCAACCTTTACCGCACCAAGTTCAAACTCGATATTTTCGAGGGCTTTGGCTGCACCGAAACCACGCCGGTTTCGGCCGTGAATACCGAGGACTTTTTGCTCGACGACTTCAAGACGGTCGTGGTGGGCAACAAGCCGGGCACCGTAGGGCGTCCGCTTCCGGGAAGCCAGTTCCGCGTGGTGGACCCCGATACCATGGAAGAACTCCCGCTGGGTGAAGACGGCCTTTTGCTGGTGGGCGGCGCGCAGATTATGCGAGGTTACCTGAATGACCCAGAACGCACCGAGAAAGCGATTGCGGTTATCGATGGCAAACGCTGGTACAAGACGGGCGACAAGGGCCATGTGGACGAAGACGGCTTTATTACGATTGTGGACCGCTACAGTCGCTTTGCCAAGATCGGTGGCGAAATGATTAGCCTTGGCGCCGTGGACTTCAAGATTTCGGAGAACGCGGACTTTGATTCGATCAACCATTTTGCTGTGTCGGTTCCCGACGGTTCCAAGGGCGAAAAGATCGTCCTCATTTATGCGGGCGAACAGAGCGAGGAGGAGGTCAAGGGCATGCTCCGCCAGATTGGCCTCCCGCCTTTGATGGTGCCGGGTGCGGTTGTGAAAGTCGATGAACTCCCGAGGCTTGGGAGCGGCAAGTCCGACGTACAGACCGGCAAAAAAATCGCGATGGAAAGGCTTGGCATTAGCGCCAACTAGTTGATTGAAAAAAGGCTAAAATCTATCTTTTTTGTGTATGAAGAATTCAAATAAAAAGAAAACGGCAGAGATGCCTGCAGAGACGAAACAGCCAAAGAAATCTGTGGTTGAACTTGTTAAAGATTGGGTGGCGTCGCTGCACCTGGGCAAGCCCCAGGCGGTGATGGCTGCAGTCACGTTTACGATTCTTGTGGCCTCGTTCCTCATCTTTAACAACCTCTCGGTATCGTATGCCCGCCGCTGGGACATTGACTGGGGCTACTACAGCATATTGTTGACCTTTGTTCTGCTCATTGCAGGCGTTGTTATCAATATGCCTTTTGTGGCGAAGAACTTCCGCGGGTATTTGCCGCGGGGCAAGGGGCTCTGCGGGCTTGCCATCCTCCTCATTGTTTTTTCGGTGTTCATGTTCGACAACATCGGCAACACCCACCGCGTGCTCTCTGACGAGACCAGCTGGGAGTCGATGGGCCTCCAAATGTACTTTGAACACACGGGTGGTATTTGCAACGAGGGCGTTTGGGTTGACGGCGTACTCGACTGCAAAACGGAAGTGAACAACTTCAAGGGCAAGGCGCTTGGCTTTGTGTATTCGCTGGTGTTCAATTTTATGGAACCCAATCGCGATACCGCCCTCCTGGTGAACTACCCGTTTTACATATTGAGTCTCATCGCGTTCTTCTTTGCGCTTACGCGGTGGTTCAAGAGCGACAAAATCGCGCTTGCAGCTGTGGCGTTTTTGGGCGGCATGCCCATTTACCTTTTGCAGGCGCGATCGGCCTCAACCGAGGTCCTTTACATATTCCTTTTGGCGGCGCTCATGGCGTGGTATGCCTTTGTGCCCACGAACAAGGTGACGTGGAAGCATTTTGTGCTCACGGTGCCGCTGCTCGGCTTTTTTGCCCAGACCCGCCAAGAGACGGTGTTTGCGTTTATCCCGTTTGCCCTCTATTATTACCGCTATTTTCTCGAGAAACCCTACCGTTTGCCCGCCTTTGTGACGGCGGTTGTGGCGGTGAGCTGGCCCTCCATCAACACGATGGCGGCCTACCGCGGTTACGACTTCCAGGGCGGCGAGCATGCGGCGCACTCGTTTGAGAACCTGTGGTTCAACCTCAAGACGAATATCGAGGTCATGATGAACCTGGAACAGGATTCGGCGTTTGGCGGCATTATGCAGAACCCGTTCTACACGACCTTTACCGTGATTTTGCTTGCGGCGACGGCGTGGCTGTTGTTCCGCATGTTCTATTCCCGCCGTTATGTGCGCGGGTTCATTTTGGGGATTTTCTTTTGCATCCAGATTTTTGTGATTTTGCTGAACGTGTCGGGGACCTTTACCATTGACATCAACCAGCGCTATGTGCTGGTGGCGCTCCCGCTGTTTGCCATGCTCATGGCACTGGGGCTTTACGACGCGCTGCAGTTTGCGACCAAGATGCAGCCCGATGCTGCGGCGAAGATTGTGATGTTTGTCGCCTGCGGCTTGTCTTTGGGCCTCATGCTGTATCACGCCCCCAGTTACAAGAACAACATGCTCTATTACAAGAACAAGTTGCTGGGCGAGGAGGACTTCCTCAATACCGAACTCGCGACTTACCCCGAAAACTCGGTGTTCATTTATTCAAGGCCTTGGCAAATGCTTGCGCAGGGGCACAGCGCTTTTAGCGAACGCACTTTTGAAGGCTGGAGCACCGAGGTGTTTGCCGAGTGGATGCAAAAGACGAACGGCAACATTTACCTGGTGCGCGGTCAAGACGGCTACGGCAAGGTGAATCGCGACAGCCGCGTAGTCGGCTTTAAGACGACTGACCAAATTGACCAGATTTTGGACGGCTACAAGAACGAGCGTGTGCTTGTCGAGCCCAAACTCTTTGGCTACCCGCTGGTGATTTACAAGATTATCTCGAAGAGGGGCGTGTCGCAGTACGCGCAGAATTTCATTGTCTCGGAACAGGAGGACGGTCGCTTTGTGTTGAACAAGCGCTTCCCCGAGTCCATTGCCTGCGAATACACGCTGAACGGCGATTCCCAGGCCGAAATGCTCGTGTCCAACGAGGTCGATACGCTCCATTTGGATTCGGCGGACATTCGTTACGGCATGAACCGCGTGCTGTTTAGCTGCTCCATGCCCGACGGCGATACGCTCCCCATTTACAAGGACTTCTTTATCGATGGCGACAAGGTGGCGCTTCTCTCGGCGCTCAAGATGGGCCGCTACTCGCAGGACTGGGGTTCGCCCGAGGTAGACCAGTCGGTGGAACACCACAAGCTGACCCTGGACGGAGAACCGTTCCGCTACGGTATTGGAAGCCATGCGAACTCGATCATTGAATACGAATTGCCTCGCGCCTATGACTTTTTCCACGCGACTGTGGGCCTCGATGACGAGAGCGCCTGCGGTGACGGAGCCTACTTTGTTGTTGAGGCGAACGGTCGTGAACTGGCCCGCTCCAAAAAACTCTATTCCACCGAAAAGCAAAAGCTGGATGTGGAACTCAACGGAGCCATTCATTTGAAACTCCGCATTGAGATGGGTGGCGACAAGGATTGCGACCACGGCGACTGGGCTAACGCCTGGCTGGAGGCCAGGTGAAAATCCTGGTAGCCCCTTTGGATTGGGGGCTGGGGCACGCGACCAGGTGCGTGCCCGTGGTAAGGGAGTTTTTGCGGCAGGGTGCCGAGGTGGAACTGGCGGTGGTCAAGCAGAACGCCAGCCTGTTTCGCGAAATTTTCCCGGAATTGCGCCAACGTATAGCCCCCGGCTACAACGTGGTTTACCCCAGGCATGGGTTCAACATGTGTTTGTGGCTGCTCAAGAACAGCGCCCACCTGAACGCGGTGATGCGTTACGAGCGCCGCTATGCCCAAGAGATGGTGGAACGTCACGGCTACGACATTCTGTTCTCCGACAACCGTTTTGCTTTCCATTCGCCCAAGGCCTACAGCATTTACATGACGCACCAGCGCCGTATTGCCTTCCCGCCGGCGCTTGCCGCCTTTGAGGGCGTGGGCATCAAGTGGCACGCGATGCAAATGAAGAAGTTCGATGAGGTGTGGGTGCCCGACTTGGAGCAGGCTCCCGGTTATGCGGGTGCGCTTTCGCATGTGGACGTAGCGCCGCGCCCGGTGACTTTTGTAGGGGCTTTGTCACGTTTTTCCGAGACGACTTCTGTTGTGGGCACGCCCGCGGGAACCCCCTTGAACGTGGTCGCCATTGTCTCGGGAGTGGAACCCGCACGCACGCAGTTCGAACGGCAGCTTCGCGAAGCCCTGGCGTGCATCCCGGGCCGCCACATGATGATTTTGGGCAAGCCCTCGGCGCCTCAAAAAAGGTGGACCGAAGGCAATATCGAATTCCACAACCACCTGCCCACCGAGGAGTTCAAGCAGGCGGTGCTCCGCGCCAACTGGGTGGTGAGCCGAGGCGGCTACAGCACCGTGATGGACATGGCTGTATTGGGCGCCAAGTGCATTTTTGTGCCCACGCCGGGGCAGTACGAGCAAATCGTTTTGGCACGCGAGCTTTCCAAGGCGGGCTACGCCGTGCAGATTCCCGCCGACGCGCTGAATGCCGACTCCCTTGCAGATGCGTTCAATGCGGATGTGAAGTTGCATCTCCCGTCACAGCAGAACCTGCTTCGCGACGCCGTCACCCGGGTGCTGAGCGCCCGCAAATAAGAGGTTTGATGATGAACAAGTTTGTTTTAGCTTTTCCCATCCCTGTCTTGGAGACGGAGAACTTTATGCTTACCGAGACGGTTTCGGTCACGCCAGAGGCGAAGACTCTGATGGTACCCGGGTGCAGCGTGCAGTTTGGCGTGGTGCGCCACCCGGCCTCTGCAGGCCTCTCGGAGATTTTCAAGGAGCACCAGGAGATTTCGGTCGAGGCGGCCGCGGCCATTGACGCCCACAAGTCCCTGTTGTTCTTGCTGGGCGAGGTCAAGACCGCCGATGACCTGCGCATGGTGAACCTCGCCATACTCAAGTGCTTTGCCGCCGGCGCCACGGGCGTGTACATGCAGCACTCGGGCACGGCGTGGACTGCCGACGCTTTCCGGGAGGAACTGGGCGACGCCGAGTTCCCCATGGACCCGTGGATCAATTTCGTGGAGGGTGAAGACGTGCTCTACACGCTGGGCCTCGAGACCTTCCACCTGCCGGACCTCTGCATTTCGGGCAAGTCGGCGTCGTCGGATGAAGAATTGCGCGACATTCTGGGCGTTGCCGCCGACAGCCTGTTTGTGGACGGCCTTTCGCCCAAATCGGGTACCGAGGTGGACTGCGGCGACGCGGGCGTCTTCACGCTCCGTGCCGAAGCCAAAAACCCCTTTGCCAAGGATGCTCCCGAGTTCAACCGCCAGGGCATTATGCGTCTGGTGAAAAAAGGGTAGTGGCGACTCGATTCTCTAGGGGTAGCTTATTTTTCCACAATCTGGCCCAGAATGTGCTGGACCTTTTTTTTGCCGAGGATGTCGGGGTTCTCGATGCTGTAGAACATGTGGTCCACCAGCGCCTGCGTGTTGAAGTCGTAGGAGGGAATACGCAGCAGGTAGCTCTCGGCGGAGTTGTCGAAGGCGAATATCTTGCCGTGTAGATTGAGGCTCCCTTCGTCTGCCATTTCCAAAAGCACGCCTGCGACCTCGTCGTTCACGCACACCACGGGTAACTGCTCGTAGTCCTTGTTCCTGCTGGTGAGGACGATAATCTTCTTTTTCAAAAGTTCACGCGCGTAAGCTTCCACCGAGAATTTTTCGACGGTCTTGCGGGCAATTTGCTTGTAGTCCCAGGGGCTGGCGAACTCGTTGTCGGTGTAGTCCAGAACGCTGAGGCCCGATTCCTTGAGGCCCGCCATGCGGTCCACCGACCATGAACTGTCGTGGTATGGCGAAAAGTAGGCAACCTGCGTGATGCCTCCCAGCTGCAACTGCCTGCCCATCTCGATTCCGGGAATGGGCCCGAATGTGGAATTGAAGAATGTCCAGTTGGGCTTGTGTAAAAAGCGCTGGGGAAGGCTTGCTTCGGGGAGCTCCCACCACACGGCCACGGGGTACTTGACTCCTGCAAAAATTTGGAGCAGTTGCTGGGGCGTGCTCACCAAAAGCGTAGAGAGTATGGCTCCCACGGCGTTCTTGAAGTCGGAAAGTTTGCAGGCCTTGCCGCTCCGGTCAATGAGTTTGCCGCCGTTCTCGGTGATGCCCAGCAGGGTGAGCTTGTAATGGTCGGCACCCGCCTTTTTGTAGACCATGCGCAAAAAGTCCATTTCGCGTTCGCTCTCGGCGGTAAAGCCGCCCCAGCTGTTGCAGCGGGTCACGAACAGGAGTTCACTGAGCGGGTTTTGGACGGGGGTATGCTTCCTTTGCGTGAACATGAACTGCCGCCCAGAGCGGGTGAGCAACCCTTGCCGCACCGATTTGCCGAGGAAGCGCCGCAACACGGCTTGGGAAACGTTGTAGCGCTGGGCGAGTTCCTTCATGAGGGGGAGCGGCTCATCGGTCTTTAGGAAGCCGCGTTCCCAGTCCTCGCGAAACAGCCGTGAAATCTTTTCGCTTGCCGATTCGCGGGGGAGCGGTAAATCCTCTACGGGCAGGATTCCCGACGACGCCCAGAAGGTTCCTTTGCCCTGGATGCTGCAAATTTTGGACTGCCCTTCGAGAATCCGCAGGGCCGCCTGCACCGTGCTTGACGAGACCCCGTAGGCCTTCATGAGTGCGCGGACGCTGGGGAGGCGGTCGCCGTCCTTGTGTGGGAATTCCAAAAGTTTGTTTGCGAGTTCCTTGCGCATGTTTTAAATATATATAAAAGGGGCGAAGCGCAAAAAAAAACTCACGCGGCATAAAGTCGCGTGAGCTTTGTTGTTTGGGGAGTGATAATTAGAATTTGAAATTGACGCGGTAGCGTTCGTTGCCCTTGACGCGGGCGCCCTTGGCATTCACCGTATGGTGGTACACCTTGGCGGGGGCCGGCTGTGCGTATGCCTGCGGAATCGCGGTGGTCGAACTCGACGATACGGGCGGGAACACCTGCTGGCTGCTGGAGCTTGCCGGAGCCTGGCTGGAGCTGCTCACGGTGGGCTGCGGCTCGTTGTCCTTGGGAACCTGCCCGTTGAAGCTCTCCTGGCCCTTGCGGGTGAGGGCGAGAATCAGCATGCCATCTTTGGAGTAAATGTTCTTGTCGGTGAGGTCCACGCGGTTGCCGTCAAATGTCCAGTCGCCCTTGCCCCAGCGGGAGGCGTTGAAGGTGTCAAAGTTGTCGGTCCAGTCCAGCGTGAAGTCGCTGCCGTTTTCGCCCTGGCCCGGGGTGTACTTGTAGGCCTTGACCCAGTTGATGAACTGGAAAATGGGCAGTTGGTTGGGGTTGAACTGGCCGACCCAATTCGGGTCTTCGGAGGACCAGAGGTTAAAACGGAGTCCCTGCGTGCCCTTGAGGTCGGAAACCTGGCCGCCTTCGGTCTTGCGCACTTCCACGCCGTCCACGGTCCAGCGGACGTAATTCGGGGTCCATTCGAGGCCGTAGGTGTGGAACGCCTGGTCGCATGCCGGGTTCACGTTGTGGTGCTCTTCACTTGTTTTTTGTGCGCCGGCCTTGCCTGTAATGATGTTGGACTGGAAGCTGCTCGGGTTCTTGCCCAAAACCTCGATGTCGACTTCGACCCAGGGCCTACCGTCAGCGATTTCGGAGCCGTTCTGGTAGAGGAACATGGAGCTGACCGTTCCGGAAATGGCTGCCATTTTCATGCGGGCTTCAAATTTGCCGTACTGGAACTCGTCGAGAGTGAAGAGTTCCGCTCCACTGTAATCCTTTGCGCTTGCCAGTGCTGCCATCCCTATAACCATCCCACAGGTTATGATTGATTTGATGTTCATTTTTAAAACTCCTAACAATAACAACAATTAAAATAGGTTGCTGGAGGCTCTCCAACAAGGTTATGTAAAGACAAAATGAATTAAGTGTACCATGTGTTTTATTGTTTTGGGGGATGTCCAAATACAGGCGTCCCCCCGTCAGTTACGCCGGGTTGTCCCATAGACTTCGGTTGTCTTTTCTATCTTTCTCGCTATGGAAATTTCTGACTGGCGCAAACGTATTGACGAGCTGAACGAAGAACTGATCCGTCTTTTGAACAAGAGGGCGGGTTTCGCTGCCGAAATCGGTAAAATCAAAAAGGCCGCCGGTTTGCCGGTGCTCGATTCCGCCCGCGAAGAGTCCGTGCTCGCCGAGGTCGCCGCCAAGGCCGTCGAGGTCGGGGGACCGCTCGGCGAAGAGTCCATCAAGAATATTTTTAAGGCGATAATGCAAGAGACCCGCAAGGTGGAGGAATAATGAAACGCGTTACTCTGGTGGGTTTTGGTCTTTTGGCGAGTTCCATCGCCGCCGCCATAAAGCAGGCGAAACTGCCGACGGTCATCCGTGCGGTGAGTTCCCCTGCGACCCTCAAGCGCGCGGGGGAGCTGGGCCTTGCCGACGAGTTCTTTGAATACGGTGAGACTGAGCAGTGGGCCAAGGACAGCGACCTCATTTTGCTGTGCGCCCCGATCCTCCACATTTTAAAGACCATCGACTCCCTCTCGAAGGTTTCGTGGGCCACCGCAGGCGCTGAACGTACTTGCCTGGTGAGCGATATTGGCAGCACGAAGGTCGAAATATGCAAGGCAGGTGCCAAACTGCCTCCTCCGTTCCAGTTTGTGGGTAGCCACCCCATGGCGGGTTCCGAAAAGCGCACTTGTGAGTTCAATGACCCCGCGATTTTCGAGAACGCCTACTGGTTCGTGTGCCCTCCCGAGGGAACTCCCGAGAGTGTGTACGCCCCGCTCCTTGAACTCGTCAAGTTTTTGGGCGCGAGCGCCGTGGTATTCCCGCCGGAGCACCACGACATGACCATGGGCTGGGTGAGTCATATGCCGCAAATGCTGAGCTCCACCTTGGCGGGGAGCCTGCCCGAATTTTTGCTGAGCCACAACTACCAGCACTACGCCGGACGCGCCTTCCGCGACATGACGCGCATTGCCGCGAGCGGGTGGGGAATGTGGCACGACATTGCCGTGACGAATCGCTCCGAGATGGTGCGCGCCCTGACCGGTGTGCGCGACGGCTTGAACAGGACCATCGATGCGATGAATTCGCTCAAGGTCGTTGAAGACGGCAAGCCCGCTGGCGGCGATTTTACGGGGAAGGACTGTGCCGCCGATAACAGCGCCGCCCTGGCGGGGATTTTCAAGGCCGGGAACGATGGCCGCGCCAGCCTCTTTGTGCCTGGCCGCAACGCCTCGGTCGCTTTCTTCGAGATTACCGTGATGCTCAAGGATAAACCGGGGGCGCTCCTCAGCGTGATGGAGCCCTTGGCGCAAGAGGGCATCAACATTCGCGATATTGAATTGATGAAGGTCCGCGAGAACGTGGCGGGCACGTTGCTGCTCGCGTTCAAAACGCAGGATGAGGCCGTGAGGGCGGTTAAGCTGCTTAACTACCTGGGCTACGAAGTAAAGGAACGTTAATGGATTTTTTGCTGAACCCCGACCGTGAACGCATGAACTTGACGCTGGTGATGGGACTCCTGGTGAACGGGCGTACCGTGCTTGAGGATTTTGCCTGGGCCAGCGGGTCGGAGCGATTTGCCTGCGCCCTCAAGGAATTTGGGCTAAACTACGCGCAGAGCGGGCACCAGCTGGTGCTTGACGGCATGGGCTACCAGTACAGCCTCCCATCCATGCTCCCGTTTGATTTTGACGAACCCGAGAACGTTTTGCTGTGGACGCTCGCGAGCAAGGACACCGAACAGCTTTACACCCTTGCTGCCGAGCCCGACAGGGAAGGCGTCGCCAAGGTGGTCGCAGCCAAGGCGTCGCTGCTCAAGTACTTCAAGGTGAAGGTCGAGACCGATGGGCCGGCGAAGTTCGTGTTCCGTTTTGACGAGGCGGACGTCGCCATCAAAAAGGATTCGCTGGGGGGCATCCCTTATGCCATGCGCAACCGATTGCTGTTGCGTTCGCTCGTCCGCAACGAGTACCTGAGTTTCGAGGAGAAGGTCTCGGTTCATGACCAACTGACCAAGATGCTCATGTACTTTGGCGTGGACCTCAAGTACGAAGGCCGCGGCATGGAACAGCTGAGCGAGTTCGAACGTCGCCTCATGATGGCGCAGGGCAAAAAGATTGAACGCACGCAGTTCACCGAGATGAGCGAAACCCGCGTGATTACCGCCCGCGACTACTATGTGCCGGGCGATACGACCGAGGCCACGGCCCTTGCGGTTTTGACCACGGTGGGGAACATGCCCAAGGAGAACGTGGTCCGCCTTTTAAATGTCGACCTGAATTCGACCCGCGCCGGGGCGCTCACTTGCCTCAAGCGCATGGGCGCCAACGTGGAGACCGTGACCCGCCGCGAAAAGTTCGGCGACGTGTTCGGTGACGTGGAAGTGTTCCCGATGGAAGCGGGCAAACGCCTGCAGGGTCGCCGCTTTGGCGAAGACACCATCGCGACCGGATTCGAGGAATATGCGCTTTTGGCGGTGGCGGCCTGCTTTGCCGAGGGCGAGACCATTTTACGTTTGCCCAAGGAAGTGCGCGAGCGTATGCGCCCCGTTAACGAGTTCTTGGCAGAGAACCTGCGCAAGACCGGTGTGGAAGTGGGCGTGTACGACGACGGCCTGGTGATCCGCGGCATGGAAACCATTGTGAACGGCAGCGACTTTGACGGCGGTGAATGGCCTGCCATTGGGCTTGCCCTCTCGGTGCTTTCGCTCGCTTTGCAGAACGACGAACCTGTGGGCCACAGCGAACTGGTGGAAGCGAGTTACCCGGGAATCTTGGACAAGCTCAAGCAAGTGCTGGAGACCGAGAAGGAGGCTCAAGAATGACGTTCAAAAAGATTGGCATTGTCGGCTTTAAAGACAAGAGTGCCGACCTCGCTTGTGCCCTGAACCAGATTACGGTATGGGCGATGACTCACCGCGAGGTGACGTTCTTTGCCCTCGAAAGTTTGCGCGAGCTGGTGAACAAGCCCATTCGCGTGGTCAAGGAGGCGGGGCTCCACAAGTGCGACTTGCTTTTGGCCATTGGTGGCGACGGCACGGTGTTGACCGCGGCGCATATCGCCCTCGGCTACAAAATACCGATTCTTGGAGTGAACGCGGGACGGGTTGGCTTTTTGGCCGAGACCCGCGTAGAAGATTTGAAGAACACCCTGAACGCGCTTGCCGTCGGCGATTTTTCGACTCGCGACCGTATGATGATTGACGCGAACGTTTTCCATGGCAAAAAGTGCGTTTGCAAGCAGACTGTTTTGAACGAAGTCCACGTGCGTGCCCACGCCCCCGAGCGCATGGTGAACGTGAACGTGGAGTACAACGGCTCCGCGCTGACCGAATACTGGGCCGATTCCCTTTTGGTCTCGACTCCTACGGGATCCACCGCCTACAATTTGGCCGCGGGCGGGCCCATTATCCACCCGTCGACTCCGGCGGTAGTGCTGACGCCCGTTGCCCCGAGCAGCCTCTCGATGCGCCCGCTGGTGCTCTCGCTCTCGCCCAAGACTCTCAAAATCGCCTCGGCCATCAAGAGTCCCGTGGACCTGGTGTTTGACGGCCGCATTGCGAGGGTGATGAAACCTGGCGAAAGCGTGGTCCTTGCCGAGAGCAAGGCCGTGACGACCTTTATCCGTATGCGCCACACGGGATTTGTCGGCGCCCTTAAAGAAAAACTTGGCTGGACGGGAAAACCAAGACTCGCATAGAAAACGGATTGTTTCGAGATTTGTGGTATGATCGAAAAAAGAAAAATTAAACCGGTGGTGCCCCTGCTTGCACTCTCCTTCATTGTTCTTTTTATCGCCGTTATGGTCCAACTGCGCAATGCAGGCATTTCGCACTCGCGCGAGATTCTCGATGACGGCTGGAGTCTTGAATACAAGGGCGAAACGCGTACCATTGAATCCATCAAGAATTACAATGTCCCCTTTGAACTGGCGGCAGGCGACACGCTCACGCTTAGCCGTTTCATAAACAAGGCGCCTTTTGACCGTGCGTTTTTGCGGTTCAAGTGCTATCGTGCCGTGGTGGACGTGTTTGCACCGGAACTCATCTATTCATATGGTCATGAACGTATCGACAAGAACTTGTATGTGGGAAGCGGCTTCCACTATGCGTTTTTTGAAATCTCGAGGACTAAAGACCCGGTTCGCATCCAGTTTGTGCTGACGGAGCCAACTTCTTTTTCAAAGCTCCCTCAGTTCGAGTTGCTGCCGGCGGGTGGAGCGGTCAGCGATTACAACGCCCGTAACCTGGTGACGATTATCATTGGCATGTTCCTCGTGTTCGTCGGGCTTATTGCGATTGTCGCGGGTGTGGTCATGGCTTTTTACACGCCGAGCTACTTCAGCATCCTCATGATGGGCATTGTTTCGCTCTTGATGGGCTTCTGGAGCATGTGCTACACCAAAACACTCCAAATGTTCTCTTTGAACCTGACATTCAATTCGCATTTGGAGTATGCGGCGCTTTATTTGGCGCCTGTCGCATTTTTCTCGTTGCTCGTGTACATGCGAAATGGCAGGGTTTCCCCGTGGAAAATTAACGCGGTCAAGGGCTTTGCCGTGTTCGGGGCGTTGCTCTTTGTGGTGTCGTCTTTGGCGCAGGCCTTTGGCTGTGCCTACTATTCCGATTTCCTCCTGGTGTTCCACTTGTACATATTCATTTCTTTCCTGTTTATTGCGGTTCTTGTTTTGCCGTACAGGCAGCATGGGTTTGACCATTCGTCGCGATACCTCACTTGGGGAGTGGGCCTTTTTGGCTTGTTCGTTTTTGGAGAACTCTTTAGGTACGGCATCTGCGAAATCTTTGACATTCGTGGATTTGTGCAAGATTTTTCGCTTATCCCCTTTGGGGCGCTGTTCTTTGTGTTGGCCCTTTTCGCTTGCGACTTTGTTTATATTCTGGATGGCATTACTGCCAAGGCGGAACGTGAGGTCTTGTCGACCATGGTCTACATGGACAATTTGACAGGGCTTTTCAACCGCACCAAGTGCGAGCAAATCTTTGGGGTGCTGGACAGGGGTACGTCTAATTACGCCATCGTGAGCATCGACATGAACGGCTTGAAATATGTGAACGACCGCTACGGCCATGCCGAGGGAGACATCCTGCTCAAGGCCTTTGCCGAGGTATTCAAAAAAGCGTTTGAAGGATTGGGCACTGCCATCCGCATGGGTGGCGACGAGTACGTGGCGATTGTGAGGAGCGAGCATATGCCCGAATTGGATTCTTGCTTAAAGCGTTTGGAAACGCTCGAAAAGGAATACACGGGTGAACTTCCCGTACCGCTGGAGGCCGCCTATGGCGTGGCTACACGTGAAGAGACCATGGCAAGGCTCTCCAAGACGACCGTTACCGCCGAAGAGGTCTACCGCTTTGCCGATGAGTGTATGTACGCCATGAAGCAGTCCATGCACTCCGAAATCAAGCGCATGTAGAAAGCATGTCGTTCGATCCCTTGGGGCGTTTCCCCTCGGGATGACAACTGGCTTTACCCTTCAGGATGAAGGACTCGCTAAAACAGGCTCGGGTCGCTGTCGTCGGTCGATTCCTCACCGGCGCCGTCGTCAAACGGGTCGGGCGGGGTGACGCGGCTCGTACGTTTGACCTTCTTGGCGGTGAACTTGCTGCCCAT
The DNA here is from genome assembly GCF_900141705.1 of Fibrobacter sp. UWP2. NCBI lineage: Bacteria > Pseudomonadati > Fibrobacterota > Fibrobacteria > Fibrobacterales > Fibrobacteraceae > Fibrobacter > Fibrobacter sp. UWP2. The sequence continues at coordinate 48,501 of NZ_FQYM01000001.1, read as the reverse complement.
TGCCTTGTAGCTCTTGACGTCGGCCACCTCGGTCAAATCCAGTTCCTCTTTCTGAACTTCTCGACCCACCTGGTATTCCATCAGCTGGCGGGCGTCATCGGTAGCGAAGAGCTCGATCATCTGGGAATCCTTGTGGTCGGTAATCAGGTTGAACTCCGTCGTCATGGGGCAGCCTTCCAGGTTGAAGCGCTTGACCATGTAGTTGAAGTTCCCGCCCTCAAAGTAGAGGATGGTGAACACCTGAGCGGGGTCAAATTTGTGGATGTACTTGATGCCGGTACCCACGAGGATCGGGTCCGCCATGTCGTGCACGCGGGCGGTGCCGTTCTCCTTGATGATGAGAATCTTGTCCTTCTCGCCGAATTCGCCGATGCGGTCACCCTTCCTTTGCGTGCTGATGATGCCGCTGGGGGCGTCAAAGTACAGGACGCGTGCGCCGAGTGTGCTCACGCCCTTACGGATGCGCTTTACGGTCTTGACCGGGTACTTTGTCACGATGTTTCCGATGGCACCACGGCCCTTGACCTCAATGGTACTGAAATCCACTTCGAAATTGAGCTTGATGCGTGGGCGCGGCTTCAGCACGACCTCGACAACTTCGGCTTCGCCGTTCAGGTTGCTCGACATGTACAGGAGCTTGCTGCCGGGCTTGTTTTTGCCCATGTAGTAATCCTTGTCGCGAGTGACACCACCCACGTTGAAGCGCTTGATGTAGGCGTAGCCTTCCTTGCCGTCCTGGTGGATCACGTTGTAGATGTGACGCTCGTCGTCCTTGTTGAACTTTTCAACGAGCACGATGTCTTTACCTACAAAATCCTTGTCGCTTACGCGCACCACCTTGAAACTGCCGTCGGCCTTGAACACAATGAGGTCGTCGTATTCCGACACGTCAAAGAGGTATTCCTCCTTCTTCATGCCGGTACCTACGAATCCTTCCTTGCGGTTCACATAGAGTTTTTGGTTTGCAAGTGCCACGTGTACGGCGCTCACCGTGCCGAATTCGCCGATTTCCGTTTTGCGGTCGCGGCCTTCGCCGTATTTTTTGAGGATGTTCTTGAAGTAGTTTACGGCGTAGTCGGTGAGGTGTTCCTTGTTGTACTTTACCTCGTCAATCTTTGCGTCCAGTTCCTTCAAAAGTTCGTCCGCCTTTTTGCGGTCAAAACGACTGATGCGGCGTACCGGGATTTCGGCGAGCTTCAAAATCTCTTCGCGGGTTACTTCGCGGCGGAGTTTTTTGATGTGGGGCTTGAGTCCCTCGGCAATGAGTTCCACCATTTCGTCATGCGATTTCGCTTGCTTAATGACCTCGTAGACTTCCTTCTCAATGAATATCTTCTCGAGGCTTGTCATGTGCCAGCGGTCTTGCAGGTGGCCGAGTTCGTTGTCGAGTTCCCAATCCAAAAGCTTTACCGTATGGTCGGTGCTGAGCTTCAATAGTTCCGTGGTGTTGCTGAACTTCGGCTTTTTGTCGATAATCACGCAGCTGTTCGCGGCCAAGGTCGTTTGGCAGTCGGTAAAGGCGTAGAGGGCGTCGATTGCCACCTGCGGGTCGGTACCCGGCTGCAACAGCACTTGGATTTCCACGTTTTCGGTCGTGTGGTCCACAATCTGCTTGACCTTGATTTTGCCTTTTTCGTTTGCCGCCACGATGGAGTCAATAAGGCTGTCGGTCGTGGTGCCAAAGGGAATTTCGCGGATGACGAGCGTCTTGTTGTCGAGCTTCTCGATGCGGGCTCGCACTTTGAGGCGTCCGCCGCGCTCGCCGTCGTTGTATTCGCTAACGTCGATGATGCCGCCCGTGTAGAAGTCCGGGTACAGAGTGAACTTGCGGCCGCGCAGGTAGTCGATGCTAGCTTGGCAAAGTTCCTTGAAGTTGTGGGGGAGAATCGTCGTCGAAAGACCGACCGCAATGCCGTCCACGCCTTGCGCGAGCAAAATCGGGAATTTCGCAGGGAGCGTCACCGGTTCCTTGGAGCGTCCGTCGTAGTTCGGGATCCATTCCGTGGTCTCGGGGTTGAACATCACATCGAGTGCAAAGTCGCTGAGCTTGCCTTCAATGTAACGCGGGGCAGCGGCTTCGTCGCCCGTGAGAGGGTTGCCCCAGTTGCCCTGCGGCTCGATGAGCAGGTTCTTTTGGCCCATGTTCACGAGGGCGGTGTAGATGGAAGCGTCGCCGTGTGGGTGATAGTGCATGGTGTCGCCAACAATGCCCGCCACCTTGTGAAAACTACCATCATTCATTTCGAACATCGTGTGCAGAATGCGGCGCTGCACGGGCTTGAGGCCGTCTTCAAAATAGGGAACGGCACGGTCCAAAATGGTGTAGCTCGCATAGTCCAGGAACCAGCCGTTGTACAGCTTTTCCAGGTGGTTTACGTTCGAAAGTCCTAAAGTTTTCTGTTCTTCGTCCATAGTTTCTTATCGCTCGTTTTAAAAATCTAGTAGGCAGAACTTAGAACTTAGTGCTTAGAGGTTGCAATTTTAGGTCTGCAGCGAAGCGAACTAAGTTCTAAGAGGGGCCTAGGTCCCGGTTTAAGCTCTATAGCTCCTCTACAGCCTCGGTTCTCAGGTTCTCCACGATGTAGTCCTGGCGCGCCTGCGTGTTTTTGCCCATGTAGTACTCGAGCATCTTGCCCAGAGAGGCGTCCGTAGGCATGGTGACAGTTTCCAGGTGCATGTTCTCGCCAATAAGCAGCTTGAAGTCCTCGGAGTCCATTTCGCCAAGGCCTTTGAATCGGGTGATTTCCAGGTCAGTCTTGCCGATTTCCTTTGCCGCCTTGTCGCGTTCCTCCTCGTCGTAGCAGTAGAACGTCTTCTTTTTGTCTTTGCGGTTACGCACGCGGAACAGCGGCGCCTGCAAAATGTACAGGTGCTTTTGCTCCACCAGTTCCGGGAAGTACTGGAGGAAGAACGTCATCACCAAAAGGCGGATGTGCATGCCGTCCACGTCGGCATCGGTCGCGATAATCACCTTGTCGTAGCGCAGGTCGTCGAGCCCGTTCTCTATGTTGAGTGCCGCCTGCAACAGGTTCCATTCCTCGTTCTCGTACACGATTTTTTTGGAGAGACCGTAGCTGTTCTTGGGTTTGCCGCGGAGGCTGAACACTGCCTGCGTCTTGGGGTTACGCGCCGTAGTAATGGTACCGGAGGCGGAATTACCCTCGGTGATAAATATCATGGTCTCGTTCTTGAGCGGGTTCTTGGCGTCGCTCAGGTGGACGCTACAGTCGCGGAGTTTCTTGTTGTTGAGGTTCGCCTTCTTGGCGCGTTCGTTCGCGAGTTTTTTGACGCCCGCAAGTTCCTTCCTCAGTTTTTCGTTCTGGTTGATGCGGTCGAGGATCGCCTTCGCCACCGCCTCGTTCTTGTGCAGGTAGTTGTCGAGTTCCTTCGAGACGCTGTCCACGATCCACGAGCGGAGCGCGGGACCGTTGGGGGCAGTGGTCGTGCTGCCGAGCTTCGTCTTGGTCTGCGATTCAAAAACAGGCTCTTGGATGCGCACCGAGATCGCGCCGATGATGCAATTGCGCACGTCGCTGGCGTCGAATTCCTTTTTGAAGTGGTCGCGAACGCCCTTGACCACCGCCTCGCGGAATGCCGCCAGGTGGGTGCCGCCCTGCGTGGTGTGCTGGCCGTTCACAAAACTGAAGTAATGTTCGCCTTCCTGGTTCGAGTGCGTGAGGGCGAACTCCAAATCCTTGAGTTTGCAGTGGATGATGTCGTAGCGGATGGTTTCGTCCACGCGGCTCTTGAGCAAATCCAAAAGACCGTTCGGGCTCACGTACTGCTTGTCGTTCATCACCATCGTGAGGCCCGTGTTCAGGTACGCGTAGTTCCAGATTTTCTCTTCCATGTAGGCGGGGAGGAACCGGTAGTTCTTGAACAGGTCCGCGTCGGGTTCAAAGTAGATTTCGGTGCCGTTTTTCTCGTTGGTGGCGCATTCGCGATATTCCTTCACCAAAATGCCCTTGCTGAATTCCGCCCTTTTGCAGCGACCGTCACGGAAACTCTGCACGATAAAGGTGGTGGAAAGCGCGTTGACCGCCTTGGTACCCACGCCGTTCATGCCCACAGACTTTTGGAACGCCTCGGAGTCGTACTTGCCGCCGGTGTTCATTTTGGAAACGCAGTCGATGACCTTGCCCAGCGGGATGCCGCGGCCGAAGTCGCGCACGCGGCAGCTCCTGTCCGCCATCTCGATGATGATCTTTTTTCCGGCGCCCATCGCGAATTCGTCAATGGAGTTGTCGATGACTTCCTTCGCCAAGACGTAGATACCGTCGTCGGGGCTCTGGCCGTCGCCTAGCTTGCCGATGTACATACCCGGACGCATGCGGATATGCTCGTACCATTCCAAAGTCTTGATGTTCCGTTCGTCGTAATTACTTGCCATAAAACGCTAGATCCTTAACTTGTTCCTAGTCTAAAAAAGCTTCTGATTTGTCCAAAATTGCCCAAATTATGCAAAAATCGGCATTAAACCGGCACTCGTGGTGCAATTTTAGATATTTTCGCGAGTCCTTTCGGGAAACCCCCGCCTGGATTTGCCTTTAAGAACAATATAGCAAAACTTTTTGACAACGAGTGACATTTTGTGCAGTAAATGATGCTGTCCGTATACCCGTTGTGTTTAGTTCGGTTTACCTGGAGCGCCATCTCTGGGAGACGTTCTTTTCGAAGAGCCCGACAAAAATTTTGGGCTCGCCAGTATCCGGTGCGTAGCCGACTTCTATGCGGATGCGGTCCAGTGCCGGTATCAGCAAGTGGATGCCTCCATAGACGGCTCCAGAATACTCGCTCCAGTCCAGGTCCGAATCATCCCACAAAAAAGATCCGTCCAAACCCGCCACCAGCTGGACTCCATAGAAAAAGTTGATTCCGACGACACTTGCAGGCCTGCGTTCCAGCAGGACAAAACGCTCTTCGAAGTTCAAGAGGCTTTCGTGCTTGCCGTGTCTGGAAGTATCCGCGTCTGCCCCGCGGAAGGTGTTGGCGCCTCCATGGTGAAAACGGTCAAAGAATTCCGCATGGCCGAACCGGTAACGGAAAAGAGCCGACAATCCAGAAATAAACCTGCCCGCTGTGTAGTACCCCCGGAAGTCCGTCAGGATTTCAAAGAAGTTTTCCGGCAAGTCGTGCGCCCCGACTCGGGTCAGCATTATCTCGTCATAGGTGCCGCGTCGGGAATCCAGCGGGGAATCCCTGGTGTCAAAGGAAATCCCGAGCCCTCCCTCGGGAACATGGCCGAATTTCTCCATGTAGCGGTATGCCCCAGAAACAAGAAGGGCGAATCGCTGTGTGAAGTTCCATTCCAAATCTAAGTCGGCAAGCCAGGAGGCGTTGTGAAAATTTCGCAGTTCGTCATAGCTGTCGGTGCGGAGGAGCTCGATGTTCCACCCTACGGGTAGTCCAAAGAGCCAGGGAGACGATGTGTAAATAGCATATTCGTTGTTGTCGAACAGGGGGTCCAGGGAAGTCCTGTATTGGATTTCGCTGCGGATGTCTTCGCCAAAGAGGTTCAGGTAGGCGAGGGCGCCTCCCAGCATCCAGCCGTCCTGATCGGTCTTTTTGCCCGCAGGGGCGGGAATGAACGGAAAAATTTCGGTCAGTTGCAGGACGATGTTCTGTTGGTCGCCCTCTTGGACGCAGCTCAGCTTGATATCAGAAAACAGGTCCAGGCTTTCAAGCCGCCGGGCGTCGGCGGTAAACAAGGAGTCCGAATAGGCGACTCCCGACTTCATGGAAAGTTCGCGAAGGACCACATGGGGTTTTGTTCGGGTCATTCCCTCCAGGGATACCGTCCCGATGGGCGTCCCGTCCTTACAGCCCTCGCCGGCATAGCCGAACACTGCCGGCGCAGCAAGGGCTGAAGCCAACAAGAGAAGGGCAAAAGGGCGAAAGAACGACTTGTCCATGGCATAAACTTAGAAATTTACAAGGGTGATGTCAAAACAAGCGCGTGTTGTCGTCATTGGCCTTTTTAGAACCCTAGAAATTCGCCTTGTTTTGGCGAAGAAATCCCATTTTTCGGTCGAATATTTTAAATTATTAACGTACATCGAATGGACTTGATGCCGTTAGGTGTACGCACAACTAGGGGTGAACATGAAATTCAATATCCATGGTCTGGCGTTTAAACAGTCCCTGATGATACTCGTTGGCATTACCATCGTGTTCGGGGGTGTCCTTGGCGTGATGCGTTATCTGTCAAATGAGAAACTTGGTGAAATGCTTACCAAGCGCAGCGAAGAGGTGAGCCAAGCGAACATCGTGCTCTTTGAACGCATTTTTAACGATGCGATAGCCATAGGCGAGGCCGCCGTCAGTACCATTGAAACCGAGACGATGACGCCCGAGGAACAGGGAATGTTCCTCCGCAAGGCCCTTGAGGAGGCCATGTTCAGGCTCCCGCAGGTGGAAGCGATTGTTGTCGCCTATGAACAGGGAATGGCTCCCAATGCGCGTGCCAATGAATATATGCGGCTCGCGATGCGCGAAGGGGATTCCATAGTGGTCAAGGACGGCCACAGCTACCAAGAAAAACTTTGGTACACAAGCACCAAAAATAAGCAAAAGGCGTTGTGGCAGGAGCCGTTCATTGGGCAGTTTGTGCCGGGACCCATCGCGGTCTACACAATTCCTATTTTCAAGACCGACAAGGCTGGCGAGAAAAAATTCGCGGGCGTCCTCTGCGTCGACATTTCGCTCAAGTTCTTGAACGAGGCGTTGGAAAGCATTCCCATCGCGAATTCCGGGTTCGCCTTTATCCTTTCCTCTGGCAATTTTGCCATTGGGGCCGAAGGACACAGGGAGGCCGGTAAAAATTACAGACCTCAGTTCTTTGAACTGGAAAAGAACTTCCGCAGTCGTGACCAGGGCCTCTTTGTCGCATCCGTATTAGACGAAACGGATGCCGTCGTCTATTTCCGCCGCATGACCGTTAATGGCTGGACCTACATGGTCGTGTGGCCTTCGCAAAAATTCTTCGAGGAACAGCGTTCCCTTGGGCGCACATTCATTATACTCAGTGCTTGCGGATACATTTTAATCATCGTTATTCTCCTTCTCGTTTCGCTCCGTGTGACGCGACCGCTCGTGACGCTCTCCAATGTTGCCGATAAGTTAGGCCAGGGGGATTTTGACGCAGAAATCCCGAACCTCGAAGGCAATGACGAAATTTCGCATTTTGCGGCGGCGTTCGGGAAGATGCGCTCCTCGTTGCAGGAATACATCCAGACGCAAAAGGGTCTTGAACGCATCGAGAGCGAGCTTGGGTTTGCCCGGGGCATCCAGATGGGCATGCTCCCCAAGAGCGAAATGGACGAGAAGATGGACGATTGCCGCCACAAACTGGCTCCCTTCCTGTTGCCGGCGAAGGAAATCGGCGGCGACTTCTACGACTTCTTTAAGCTGGACGACAACCGCCTTTGCGTGCTTATCGCAGACGTTTCGGGCAAGGGCGTGCCGGCGGCGCTGTTCATGATGGCGGCGCTTATTGTCGTGAAGACGATGATCGCGACTCTGGATTCTATATCGGACGCGTTCGACTCCGCAAACCAGAAGATGTTCTTGAAGAACAAGCTGGAAATGTTCGTCACCGTATGGGCGGGCATACTGGATTTGCGCACGGGGCAGCTGCATTTCGCCTCGGCCGGGCATAATCCGCCCGCCATCTTGCGAAAGGACGGGACGACCGAATTCTTAAAGGTAAAGCCGGGAATCGTCATGGCGGCGATGGGAGATGTCCATTACACGGAACATACGGCGCAACTGGATCCGGGCGATACGCTTTTGCTTTATACCGACGGCGTGACGGAAGCGACGAACGCCCAGAACGAACTCTTTGGTGACGACCGCTTGCTTTCGTCACTCGCTGCTTGCAACGAGTGCGATCCCGAAGAAGTCTGCGCTCGCGTAAAGAAGGACGTGGATGCCTTTGTTGGCTCGGCCCCGCAGTTCGACGACATCACGATGCTCGCGGTGAAGTTTATTTGCGGCGGTACGTCAATCTCGGTGAAGGTGTTCCCGAAGGTCGAAAACCTGGAAAGGCTCACCGCGTTCGTGGAGGGCGTTCTTGGGAATACGGATACGCCCATGAAGACCATAACGCAGATGGACGTGGCAATTGACGAGGTGTTCAGCAACATTGTAAGTTACTCCGGTGCCACGGAGGTGACGCTGACGATTTACATTATGGACAACCCGTCGGCAATAAAATTGACGTTTGTGGACGACGGCAAGCCCTATAACCCGCTCGAAAAGGACGATCCGGATGTGACGCTTTCTGCGGAAGAGCGCGGCGTGGGCGGGCTCGGCATCTTTATTGTGAAAAAGATGATGGATTCGCTTGAGTATGAGCGCAATGGCGAAAAGAACCAGCTCACGCTCACAAAGATCATTACAAAAAAAGTTTGATAATAAAAAAGAGGTCAATATGAAAATTGAAAAGATACAAGAAAACGATACACTGACAGTGAGCCTCGAAGGTCGCCTTGATACGCTTACCGCGCCCGAACTCGGCAACGAGATCCAGGGAAAGCTCGATGGCGTCAAGAACCTTGTGTTCGATTTCGCGAAACTCGCCTACATTTCGTCGGCGGGCCTCCGCATTTTGCTTTCGGCACAGAAGGTGATGAACAAGCAGGGTTCCATGGTCATCAAGAACGCCGGACCCGAAGTGAAGGAGATCTTTGACGTCACAGGCTTCAGCGATATCTTGACGCTCGCATAGTCCCAAATGAAAATAAACGACACGTTTTGCGGCAGGCGCTTCAAGTCGATGCTCTTTACGGCGTCGGTTTCTGCGTGTGTAGAAATCGCGAACGTGCTCGTAGACAAAGTGGTCTCGGCACAGGTGTTGGGCGAGAAGGCGCTTGCCGCCGTTTCCATGTTTACACCCATGTTTTCGTTCGTGTTCTTTGTGAGCGCGATCGTGATGGTTGGAAGCCGCGTGTGCTATTCGATTGAAATTGGGCGCTTGTGCCGGGTTCGCGCCAATGGGTTCTTTGGCCAGGGGCTCATCCTTTCGACGGTGATTGGCCTTGCCCTCCTTGCCTTGTTCTTCATGGCCCGCGTTGCCATATTGAACTTTGTGGGGGTGGACCCAGATTTAGGCAACTATGTCAACGAGTTCTACCGTTATTTTGTGTGGGTGGCCTTTGCCATCCCGGTGAATTGCTTTTTGCAGCAGATGGTGTATGCCGACGGCGACGTGAAAATCTGTAATGCGTCTTATACGGTGCTGCTCGGCTCAAACGCTGCGCTCTCGTTTTTGCTGGGCCGTCAAATGGGCATGGAGGGCATTGCGCTCGGTACGCTCCTTGCGAATGTCCTGAGCACGCTTGTGCTTGCCGTGCATTTTTTCAAGAAGACGAATACCCTCAAGTTTATATGGCACGTGACCGCCCGCGATAGCGCTTCGGTAGTGCGGTTCAGCATGGCGGAATCGCTCGAGTTCCTCTTTTTTACGTTGTTTACTGCTGTAACGAACCATTACTTTATCACAGTGCACGGTACGGGGCCGTTGCCCGTACTCTCGATGATGTACGAACTCATCGAAATGGGCGTGCTGTTTAACGGGGTATGGCTTGCGGCGGAACCGCTCATCAATATTTACCGCGGCGAGAAGAACGGGAACGGCGTTGCGCAGGCGATGCGGTTTGTGAATTACACACTTTTTAAGGAAGGCGTTCTCGTATCGGTCGCCCTCTTTTTGTTTGCCCCGTGGGTGGTGCACCTGTTTCACATCCATTCGGGTGAACTGGTGGGCGCAGCGGTGCTTGCTGTGCGTGCCGCCGCCGTGGGCATGCTGCCGATGGCGATCGTAAAGGTATATGCCGCCTACTATGAGCATGAGCAACCGGTGCTTTCGATATCGATGATTGTTATGATCGTCTTTTTGAGTCCTGTCGTCTGTGCGTTCGGGCTGCAAACGCTTATTCCGGACGGATTTTGGATGGGCTTTGCCGTGGCGCCGTTTTTGGCGTTAGCTTTGTCAATTGTTTTGCACCTGCTGCTTTACGGACGCAAGGGGTTCCCGCTTTTGCTGGACGAGTTCAAGGCCTCGGGTGATTGGCATATGCGAAACGTGCTGCTTTTCCCAGAGAGTCTGTTGGCTTTCCGCGATGACGTGGGGACGCTTTTGGAATCGAGGGGCTTTGATACAGCAATGCGCACGAAGGTGATGCTCCTTGTTGAGGAACTTGGCATGACGATTTACGAACGCAACCGCGGCCGCAAAATCTACATGGAGTTCAGCGTCATTGTAAAGAAAAGCGGAATTACGCTTATTGTGAAGGACAACGGTGTCATCATGGACGTGACGGACTTGGAGCGCGCGGTGACGGACCTTCGCGCTTACCTTGTGAACATGTTCATGTCGACGCATGTGGACAAGGTTTACCTGCTCACATCGAGCTACAACCGCCACGTATTCAACTTCGGCTCTTGCTAGGTCTAATTTTTTTTTGTTTCGCATACGACACATTTTGTTTATATTATAAACATCTGTGGAGGTTGTATGGCAAAGAGGTTCTTTTTTGCGCTAGGGCTCGCCCTCGCGGCGCTGCAATCCTTCGGTGCCGTGTATTACGTGGCACCCGATGGCAACGATGCCAGCGCGGGCACAAAGGACAAGCCCTTCGCCTCGCTCAACAAGGCGAATACCGTGGTGCACGCGGGCGACACCGTGTGGGTTCGCGGCGGCATCTACGACCTGCGCGATACCGTCTTTTTTGCACGGTACAAAATGACTGCGGCAATAGTCTTGACGGCAAGCGGCGAGAGCGACGACAACCGCATCCATTACCTGGCCTACCCGGGCGAGCGCCCGATTTTTGACGGCGCGAACCTCCCCGTGGCCGCAGGCACGGACCATAGCGACGGCACTCCCGAAGGCGCGATGTACACGTCTCCCATCGTGATTTCGGCAAAGTATTTGCATTTGAAGGGTTTCGAGGTGCGGAACACGCCCATGAAGCACAACTCGAATTCCGGCGTGTTTCTTTACGCGAGCAAGCACATCTTCTTGGAAAATATGGACAGCCACCACAACGCAGGCCCCGGGTTCTTCGCGAACGACGGCGCGCCAGATGGCGGCGGACACATCTTCTTGAACTGCGATGCCCACGACAACTACGACCCCTTGGGCTGGCAGGGCGACGGCGAAAATGCCGACGGCTTCGGCGCGCATTACCAGAAACCCGGCGAGGGTGATACCACGAAGTTCATCGGGTGCCGCTCCTGGTGGAACAGCGACGATGGCTTCGACTTCATCAACCAGGAATTCCCCGTGGTGCTGGAGAACTGCTACGCCATGGGGAACGGCTACAGCGATTACGGACTTGGAAACCCGAAGAACGGCAACGGTCACGGCATCAAGATGGGTGAGAGCACCCTCGGCGGCGGGCGGCATACCATCAAGTTCTGCGCCGCCTGGAAAAACAAGGCGACGGGCTTTTATGCAAACTATACCGGCGTGGGCAGCAAGTGGCTCAACAACACGTCGTACATGAACAAGGACCGCGAATTTGCCATGGCATCGACGCTCTTCGATTCTCAGGGGAACCGCATTGCCGAGGTGGCGCCCCTCACCGGCGACAACGCGCACGTGCTCAAGAACAACATCGCCTTCCCGAACAAGAATTCTCAAGTCGGGGAATGCTGGGAGTATATACCGAGCCAGGGCATCGACCACTACGTGGAATGCCCCGCCGGCGAAAACAACACTTGGAACCTGAAACTCGACCTGACCGAAGACGATTTTGAGAGTCTCGATGACCCGAGCATGACCGTCACCGGCAAGGACCTCTCGACGATTTCGGGAATCTTGGGCCCGCGTAACGCTGACGGTAGCTTGCCCGATGTGGGCTTCTTGAAACTCAAGAAGGGGAGCCGTGCCATCGACAAGGGCGAAGATCTCGGGTTCCCGTTTGTGGGCGAAGCACCTGACTTGGGTGCGTTCGAATACGGGATGAGCTCGGGTAGCACGACGCCGATTTTCAGGAAAGCTGTCCGCAATTCTCGTGACCTCAAAACGTCGCGCTTGGTGAAGGCTTTCGATTTGCAGGGGCGCTTCTTTGGAAAGGTGCTGGTTGAGTATGGCGCAGACTTTGTCCCCAACAAGAATGTATATTTAAAATACTAAACACTTTAACATCGGGAGTTACAGATGAAATTTTATCCTTTATTTGCTGCTTGCTCCATTTTGGCCGTTACCCTGATTGCGTGCGGGGACGATTCGTCATCGGGCGCAAAAGAAGAACCTTTGCCAAGTTCTTCTTCAGAAGAAATCACGTCTAGCGAGACTGTGCCAGAAAGCAGTTCGTCTATAGTGCTCTCTACTATAATCAACGAGGATTCGACCATTATCGATCCGCGCGATTCTAGTACATATAAAGTCATTAAATTCGGAGATCAGATTTGGATGGCGGAGAACATGAAGTATTCGCCCGAAGACACCCTCTGTGAAAAAGGTGTTGGGGATGAATGCCTTTATACCTGGTCCGAAGCGATGGGTAAAGGACACGACTACGATCGCAAGTGGCTGGCCATCAGAGATACGACAGGATTCCAGGGGCTTTGTCCGCCCGGGTGGCATGTGCCTTCCGCAAAAGAAGCTTTGACATTGGAAAAAAGTTTGCGCAGGCTTCTGGAACATGGATACGAAAGCGAGTATTTCTGTTCTTCGGTGGTTCAGGAGGATATGTTAAATGAAGACGGAAGCCGTAGTAACTATTGCGAAGCTTACGGTGCTGGCGGCCTTTCCAATGGCTTCAACATGCATTTGATTGGGGATCGAAGTGGTTTCTGGCTCGTTGAAGAAGACAACGATCCCTTTACTTGCACTATCGCAAGTGCGGTGACTTTCTGGGGAGGGTCAATTTGGGTGGATGATTTCCCGAATTCAAGAAAGGATAACCTGTACAACCTTCGTTGCGTCATGAACGCAGATGAGGGCGAAGACGAGTAAGCGTTTGTGGGGTTCCCGCTCAAATCTTGCGGAAGCTATTGTTCCACGCCAATGAGTTCGGCCTCGCCCTGACCGGGGAGCGGCTTGAAGATTTTCACGTTCGCTTGCACCGCGGGGCCACCAAACGCCTTCATTTCGCACACGAATAGGTAGTTCATGCCGGCAACAACCTGTTTTGAGACGCTGAGCGGCTTCAAGTTCAGGTAGGCGTAGTCCCTGGTGCCTTCGGCGAAGGCGGCGGAATCCTCGACGGTAAGGGGCTTTTGCTCCGAATACCCGCCCATAAGCATTGCCTCGGTTTTGCCGGTTTCCAAGTCGGCGAAGAATCCTTCCACTTCCTTCACGGCGACTTCGGTGCCGTTCTCGGCGTTGATTCTCTTGTTCGAAATCCCATAGGCGAGCGTTACGTTTGCGCCTGGTTCAAGCGTCTTGAGTTCTTCGGAGCTTGCTTTGCGTCCGCCGCTGCCATAGGTGCAGAACGGCACAACCACCTTGCCGCCCAGGTCGTTTGCGCTTAGGAATGAGTAAATTGGCGGTGCAAAGGAACCGAACATGATGGGGTAGCCCAAGAATACGGTGTCGTACTTGGCGACTTCGAGCTTGGCGTTCGCCAGCGCGGGCCACTGCTTGGTTTCGCGCTCCGCGCGGACCTCGGCGATGGTGCTGTCGTAGGTGGAGGGGTAGGGCTTTTCTAGCGTCAGTTCAAATTCGTCGGCATTGCGGGCGTTCTTGAAAATTTGCGCGAGCTTTTTGGTGGAGCCTGTTTGTGAGTAGTAGACCACCACCGACTTGGACTGCTGTGGGGCCGCCTTTGTCTGGGGCGCGGACTGTGTTTTAGTTTGTTCGGCACTCTGCTTTTCGCAGGCGGTGAACGTGGCTGCAGTGGCAATCATTGCCGACATGGCGAAAACGAGTTTCAAGTGACGGGTCATTTTTTTGCTCCTTGAACCATGGGTTCGGCTCGTGATTTTGCTTTTTTCATTAAAAAACTAAAAATTTTAGCAAAACCAGATTGCATATTTTTGTTTACGTCCTGCATTCTTTTTTTTGTTTATTTTATACGCAGGGTTAAATTAGGGTTAGGGCATACAAAGGAGTACAAAGAATGCATAAATCACATTCTGCTATGGCGGCTATACTTGCCGCGACCCTATTTGGAGCTGGTGCGGTGAGCGCCTACGCCCAGGAACCCACCCTCAGATCCCTTGCCGAGGAACGTGGCCGCTACGTCGGCGCCATCCTGAATTCCCAGTGGTTCGGCGGAGGACTTCCCGGTGATTACGAAAAAATTCACAAGACCCAGTTCAATGTGGTCGTCGCCGAAAACGAGATGAAGTTCGACGCCACTGAACCCCAGGAAGGCCGCTTCAACTATGGCAACGGCGACAAGATGGTCAAGTATGCCAAAGCCAACGGCATGCGCGTCCGCGGTCACGCTCTTGCTTGGCATAGCCAGGTCCCAAACTGGGTAAACAACTACAAGAACGATAAGAAAAAGCTTCTCGCCGTGCTCAAGAACCACATCGAAAAAGTCGTTGGGCACTGGAAAGGCCAAGTTGACGAATGGGACGTGGTAAACGAAGCGGTAAGCAACAACGAGCCCATGTGGCGCAGCTATTCTGTGTGGTACCAGGGAATTGGCCCTGAGTTCATCGACTCCGCCTTCGTGTGGGCGCACGCCGTGGACCCGGATGCGGAGCTCTGCTACAACGATTACAACCTTGAACAGGGAATCAGCCCCAAAGCCAAGGCCGGGTTCGTGCTGGAGCAGGTCAAGCGCTGGGTCGCCAATGGAATTCCTATCACCTGCGTGGGTTCCCAGACGCACGTCGAGGACACCACCACCGACAAGCACTTCATCGGTTCCCCGGATAGCCTCCGCGCCTTTGCGAGGGAGCTCGCCAAACTCGGGGTCAAGCTGAACATTACCGAGCTCGACATTGGCTTCAAGAGCGGCATCAACGTCTCTAGCGCCGACCTGGCGCGCCAGGGCCGCAATTACCGCGAATACATGGATGTGTTCCTCGAAGAACCCAACATGGGCACGTTCCTCATTTGGGGCGTGAGTGACAAGTGGAGCTGGCTTGGCGGCCTTAACAGGCAAAAGGGGCTTATCTACGACGACAATTTACGGCCCAAGCCTGCGTTCGACAGCCTTATGGCGAGCCTCAAGGAGCACCCGGTCGAAAGCGTGGTTTCTCCGTACAAGCAGAGCTTTATCCCCGATACAACCAAGCAGGACACGACGGCGAATGATTCCACCGCCAAGGACACCACGGTCAAAGATACCACGACCAAGGATACGACCGATGCCATTATGCCCTCGGTTGCAAGGCTACCCGCTTCTCTCCATGTCGCGGGCAGTGTATTGCACCTGACGGGGATGGCTTCCGCCAGGGTAGACCTGTTCGACATGCAGGGCCGCCCTGTGTTCAGCGCCAAATGCGAGAACGGGACCGTGGAGCTCAAGGGCCTTGCCAGCGGTCGCTATGTGGTGAGGGTGGAGCAGAATGGCATGGTGGACGTCAAGAATGTTATTCTGAAGTAGACCTTCAAAAAATCGTAAAGTTCTCTTAACTCAAACATAGACAAATCATCCATGAATATGGTGGTTTGTCTTGTTATTTTAGGCGGTTTCCGGCTTAAATTAACTTATGTGAGGTACGCGGTAAAGCGGCTTAATTAGGAGGACCAATGTTCAGCAAAGCACCCCATCTTTTGACCGTATTGTGCCTTTTGGCATTTTGCGGTTTTTCGTTTGCATACAGCGTGTCGGGAACCGTTTCCGACGAACAGGGCGTGGCTATCAAGGGCGCCTCGGTGAGCCTTCTCAAAGAGGGCAAAACAACGACGACCGACGACCAGGGCAAATTCACTATTTCCGAAGAAGAAATGTCGATTCGTGCGGCCGGGAATGCTGTTGGCTACATCGGTGTGAGTAACGGAGTGCTTTCGTACTCGCAGAGCGGTACGCAACCGGTCCAGGTGAAAATTTTCAACACGCTTGGTCACCAGGTCTTTAGCAAAACCTTGCTGGGCTCCGGCACGTACGACTTGGGCCGTGCCGTCAAGGCATGTGGCACCTACTTTGCAAACGTGGGCGTCGGCAGTGCAAGGCAGAGTTTCAAGTTCACGAGCGAAGGCAACTTCAGTTCCGCCACCGGTTCTGCAAACGGCTCGCTCATGAAGGAAGCCGCCCAGGACGAGGCAATCCAGTTTGTTGCAGATGGATTCGATACCCTCACTGTGTCGCTCGGCACGCTTGACACGACTCTCAATGTGAAGCTCAAGGCGAAGGCTCCGGAATTCAAGTTCGGCTACGCGCTCAAAAATGATCCGACCCCGAGTAAGGGCTGCGGCTCCAATTCCAAGCTGCAAAAGGTCAAGAGCGTCGAGAACGGCGACCAGTTCCAGATCCGGGTAGGCAGCGACAACCGCACCTACTTTGTTACCCTGCCCAAGAACTACGACAACAAGAAGCCGCACAAGGTGCTCTTTGCGCTGCACTGCTACGGCAGTAACGGCGAAGACTTTGTGCACCACAATCCCGACTATGACCATCCCACGCCTTACTACGGCCAACAGGTGCTCGACAAGAACGGCGACTACATCTTTGTCTCTCTCGATGCGGTTGGCGGCCTATGGAACAAGGGCCAGCCCGACCACGACTTCTTCGCGCAGACGCTCACCACCCTCGAGGAGAACTACTGCATCGACACGAGCCGCGTGTTCATTACAGGCTTCAGCTTCGGCGCCATGTTCAGCTACTCGCTGATGCAGGACATGCAGAGCCGAGTCCGCGCAGCAGCCACCTACGCCGTGGCCGACTACAACATCTGGCTGCCCGAAGGCAGCAACATGAAGGACCTGCCCATCGCCTGGATGAACGTACATGGCGTAAACGATGGCCGTTGCAATTACGACCGTGCAAAGAACAGCGCCCTTCCGCGCATCCTCAAGCGTAACGGCAAGGCCGACGCGAACGGCGACTTCACAGACGCGAGCAGCGAAAAGCCGCAAGAAATCAGCGGCAATACAGGGCACGTGTGCTACGACTTCAAGAACGTAGACGAACGCTTCCCCGTCAAGTGGTGCACCTGGCCGGGTGACCACCAATGGACCGCGCACGACACTGGCAACATGGGCGTCGGCTGGAACTGGGAACAAACCTGGGTCCCCGAAGAAGTCCACAAGTTCTTTGAACAGTTCTAAAATTCCCAAAAACGCCTTTGCGGTTTTAACAAAGCTAAATGGAACGGGTCCTTAAAAGGGCCCGTTTTCGTATTTATTTTGTTATTGTTGGGAACTGGTTTGTGTAAAAGTTTACTATGAATTGTACTATACATGATAAAAAATGTAGTTTTAAAGAAACTTCAACCAAAAAGGAAAAAAATATGAAGTTGGGATGGTTTGGCAAAAGCGTTCGCGCAGCGATCGCCTTAATGGGGCTTTCATGTAGCCTCGGTTTTTCACAAGATTTGCTTTACCCCGACATGTTCGCCTTGTCGGATGTGCAACTGCTGGACGGTGTGCTAAAGGAGCGGCAGGACTTGAATGTCGAAACACTCCTCAGCTACGACGTTGACCGCCTGCTGGCGCCTTTTTACGAAGAGGCGGGGATGCGCCCGAAGGCGTCCAAGTTCCCGAACTGGGCTGGGCTTGACGGTCATGTGCTGGGGCACTACCTGAGTGCGCTTGCCATGCACTACGCCGACAACGACGATATTCAGGTCAAGGAACGTCTGGAATATATCTTGAACGAACTCAAGACCATCCAGGACCAGAACTCCAAGGATGCGAACTTTGTGGGCTATATCAGCGGCGTGCCCAACGGCAAGCAGATGTGGCTCAAGATGAAGAACGGCGATGCGGGCGCTCAAAACGGTTATTGGGTGCCCTGGTACAACATTCACAAGCTCTATGCGGGCTTGCGCGACGCCTATGTTTACGCGGGCTACGAAAGTGCCAAGACGATGTTCCTTAAGCTTTGCGACTGGGGCATTACCATCACGAACGGCTTGAACGATTCCAAGATGCAGCAGATGCTCGGTACCGAGCACGGCGGCATGCCCGAAGTCTATGCCGACGCCTACAAGCTCACGAACAACGAGAAGTACCTGGCCGCCGCCAAAAAGTGGTCGCACCAGTGGCTGCTGAACCCGATGGCACAGGGCAACGACAACTTGACGAACGTCCATGCGAACACGCAGGTGCCCAAGGTGGTGGGGTTCGCCCGCATTGCGGAACTCTCGGGCGATCAAACATTCTTGAAGGGCTCTGACTTCTTTTGGCAGACAGTCGTGAACAAGCGCAGCATCGCCATTGGCGGCAACAGCATCTCGGAGCACTTCCCGGCTCTCAACAACCACAAAAAGTATGTGGAAGAGCGCGAGGGACCGGAATCGTGCAATACTTACAACATGCTCAAGCTCACCGAGCGCCTGTTCAACATCAAGCACGATGCGCATTATTCCGATTTTTATGAACGAGCCCTTTTCAACCACATCCTCTCTACCATCCACCCGACGCATGGCGGTTACGTGTACTTTACACCGGCGCGTCCGCGCCACTACCGCGTGTATTCCAAGGTCAATGCGGGCATGTGGTGCTGCGTTGGCTCGGGCATGGAGAACCCGGCAAAGTACAACCAGTTCATTTATACCAAGGACAAGGATGCTCTTTACGTGAACCTCTTTGCAGCCTCTGTGCTGAACTGGAAAGACAAGGGCGTCAAGATCAAGCAGGAAACGGCGTTCCCCAAGGGCGAGAGTTCCAAGTTCACCATTACTGGGAGCGGCAGTTTCGACATGCAGATCCGCCACCCGTACTGGGTTAAGGAAGGAGAATTCAAGGTTGTTGTGAACGGCGATACCATCGTGAAGACTTCGACGCCTTCGAGCTACGTTTCTGCAGGCAAGTCCTGGAAAACGGGCGATGTGGTGGAGGTTCTCTACCCGATGTACATCCACACTGAGGATCTCCCCGGTGTGTCGGATTACGTGGCGCTTTTGTACGGCCCGATTGTGCTCTCGGCAAAGACGGGCACAGCGAACCTGAACGGCCTTGTCGCCGACGACGGACGCTGGAGCCACATTGCCTCTGGAGCGCTTGAATCGCTGGACCAGGCGCCCATGCTCGCCAGCGCAAAGAAGGACATTCCATCGAAAATCGAACCTGTGAAGGGCGAACCCCTGCATTTTAAGGCGCCTTACCTCTTTGCTCAGCAAAAGGACGCTAACCTGCTGCTGCAACCGTTCTACGAGGTGCATGACGCCCGCTACATGATGTACTGGATGGTGCTTACCGACCCGAGCATTTTGGACCGCCTCGAAAAGGAGCAAAAGGAGGCGCTCGCCCTCGACGAGAAAACCGTCGACAAGGTGGCCCCCGGCGAACAGCAACCCGAAGTGGACCACAAGATGAAGACCGAAAACTCCACCTCGGGCACACACCAGGGTGAGTTCTACCGCGACGCGGGCCAGTGCTCCGGCGGTAACGGCGGCCTCATCAGCTATGAGTTCGAGACCAACAGCGAAGATTCCCTGAGCCTCATGGTGCGCTACTGGGGCAACGAGGGCTGCACTCGCGTGTTCGACATCAACATCGATGGCGAAAAGCTTACGACCGAGACCATCTCCAACCGCTGGAAAAAGGACGAGTTTGTGAATGTGACTTACCCGATTCCCGACAAGATGGTGAAGGGCAAGAAGATTGTGCGCATCTCGTTTGAGGCAAGTTCCGGGATGGTAGGCGGCATCTACAGCGTGCGCCTGCTTCGCAACAAGCCCAAGCCGGAGGACCCCCCGGCGGGAATCAAGATTGCCTCCGCGGTAAAACAGAACCTTCGTGTGCGTGTCGGTCGTGAAACGCTCCAAATCGAGTCGGGTGCCACACTCGGCCATGCCATGACGGCAAAAATTTACTCGATGGACGGTCGTCTCAAGGTCTCGCAGGTGCTTGTCGCGGGCATGAACCACTTTGACCTGGATATTTCGGGACTCAAGAACGGCAATTACATTGTGCGGATCTTTGAAGGCGGGCTCGTGCGCGGTTACACGATCTTCTCGAAGAACGGACTGTAGAATTTCTTAACAAACACTCCTAAATAAGCAGAATGTTCCCAGTTTTCGGGAACATTCTTTCTTTTTTTGTATATTTGCGCGCTGGAAAAAAAGAGGTTGTTATGAAAAAAGTTTGTATGCAAGCCCACAGGGCGAGCTTATCCATGAAACGCTGTTTTGCATCGCCCACGGTGAAGTTCGCGATGACGGCGTTTGTAGGCTCCGTCATCGCGATCTTGGTCGTCTCGCTTACAGCTTAATTAATTTCTGTCGCTCCATTCCTTGTACGGGTCCACTGCTTCAAGGCTTTCGGGGTTGTCGCAGTTCCAAAGGGGGCTTTCAACGTTTTTGTGCTTGAAAGTCTTACCCGAGGGGTCCCATTCCTTGGACCCTGTAATCAGGAATGCAGAGTAATGGGTGGATGTGTCTTCAGCGCAGTTGCCGACCTTCACAAAGTCGTTCACTTGGACGGTTCCTGCGTCAATTTTTCTTAGGGCGTGCCCCTTTGCGCCCCTGTCCTTGATGACGACGGCAAAGTACGCACTTGCTGCATTGGAATCCCATGAATATCTGTACAGCAGCGGGTCTTTACCCTTTGTCGGGAATATCGTCGCGACAAGTGAATCGGGGAGCTTGTAAATGCCTTCTTCGCTGAATTCGCTTGCAAGGCCGCTTGGGTCGAACCCGCTGTAGGCTTCGGCATCGCTATAGAATTCGACGTTGTCGAGGACGTAGAGCATTCCGTCAATGGAGTCCATGTCGGGCGTGAATTGATGGATGTAGTCGCTCTGGGTTTTCTTGTCGTTTATGACGCCAGTTCGCCATTCCTGGTGCAGCTTGGCTGTGGAATCGGAATTGTCTTCTTCAGTGGTGCAGTTCTCTTCCTTGACGGTTTCCCCATCGATGACGGTGTACGAGCCATAGCAAGACTCTGGCGCGTTGTCGGGGGAGTCTGTGGCGCTGTACATGGCAGAGTCGGCCTTGCAAATGTCTATGTAATCCTGCTCCCGATTTTCGAGAACGCTCTCGGCGGTTTCCCCTTCGCGCATAAGCCGTGCGCAGCCCACTGAGAGATGTCTCGACCGACATCCGTCCCCAAAGTCCCTGAACAAGCCGGAAGAGTTGTTGCACTCGTCCTTGAACTGTTCCAGTTTCTCGGAGCAAGTGACTCCGGGCCCCCAGAATCCGCCGTTATACGAAGCACCCCCGATGGTGGTGATGACAATGGCTTCGCCGTTGATTTCGGCGAACTGGATGGCCTCTGTGCTTTCTGAAATTTCTCTTCTGAGATAGTTCTTGGCGGAGTTGTACTCGCGGTTGAGGGTGAGGCCGGGTTCTACGTCATAGTACATGACACGGCATGTCATGCGCTCGTCCAAACTCTTGTAGTCGAATTTGGTTTGAGGTTTAGAATCGAATGGTATGTTCAGACGAGCGGGGTTTATTTGCGTAGCGCTGTCGACGGGGTCGCAACGTTCTTCGCAAGTGGACGGAATCGAGTTCGTGCATATTGTGTAGCAGTTGGCGGAGTTCTGTATTATGACAACGGTGTCTACGAGCGTATTGAACGCCTTGTTCAGCATGGCTATTTGCTCGTCCGTCAAATTGGCGGTTTGGGTGGCGTTGGGCTCGTTAGTGGAGCCCGCCATAGACGGGTCGTTTGCATGGGAAGCTTCGTCCCCGCAGGCTGCAAACATCAGGACCGCGGCGCAGCCTAAGGTGAGTTTGTTCAAATTATTCATACCTCGTCCTCCTTTTTGGTGAGCGGGAACAGCTGCATGTTCAGTCTGTAAACTTGTGTGTAATCGTTGTCTTCGGCGGCGATGGCCACCAGCCTTTGCCTGAATGCGTCGAGTTCCTTGGTGATGCGTTCAAAATTCCTGGGCGAAATCCCGAGAGTAATCCCGGTGATGTGCCGTTCTTCCACAGGGCAGTTGTCGATGGCGGATGTCGCGAGCCGTGACATTTGGCGGTGCATGGTGCGCAAAGCCATGGGCATCACCTCGGCATCGCCCGTGATGGATTTTTGGGTCTGGGTATAGGAGTCGCCCTCTTTTTTCAAAAAACCTTTTGTCGTGAGGAAGTCGAGGGCGTAACGCACGTCGGCGGCGCTCACCACGGGGTAGCAGCGGCGTGCGAGCTCAAGCGGTTTTGCTCCGGGCATGAGCGGGGCGAGTTCACGTATCACGGGGTTCACCCACGAATTGAAGTATTGGTAGGCATCGGCTTCCACAATGCGGACCTTGTTCTCGCGGGCGAGGGTCAGCATGGCGTCGTAGGCTTCTTTGCGGACCGTCTCGGTCTTTGCGTCCTCGAAGTCGACGAGGTGTGCAAAATAGGTGGCCTCGTAGCCCTCGAGCCCCATGGCGGTTGCGGAGCTCTTGGCGCCGCCCTTGCTCAGGCGACTCTTGCCCTCGCATACGACCTTCATGTAGTTGGGCGAGGAGAATCCTGCGAGCCTCGAGAATTCACGCCACGAAAACGCGGAATGGTGCTTGCGATCCTCGTAAAAGTCCTGCATGTACTTGCGGTAGCTTTTGTATTCAATTATCGGTTTCATACCTATAATATAAAACCGAAATTTTGTAAAATCAATAGTTTCGTGCTACAAAAATTATGAATTTTGATAAAAAACACGATATTTTTTCAACTTTTTAAATTTTTGCAATTTTTATAATACGTGTGCGTAGCATATGGATATATGTGGCCGTTTGCACTGGTCGGCAAACGAAAATAGTCTTGATTGATTTTATATTTAAAAACGGAACGAACGGAGATGTGTATGAAAAAATGGGTTGTTTTGCTTGTGATGGCGTTTTTTGTTTTGGCGGCGTGTGACAACGAAAGCTCGCCAGTATCGAGCCGCGACAACGAGAAGCCCGTTGATGAGTCTTCTTCTAGCGCTGAGGATTCTACGGTCAGGGAGAACTTGTCCAGTGCCGCGGACACTTCCATTGAAAGTTCTTCGGCAACAAGCAGTAGCTCTTTGGCAGAGGCCATCCCGCCGTGCAATGTGGACGGCAAGGATTCTTGCGAATACGGCACGCTGACCGATTCCCGCGACGGACAGACTTACAAGACGGTGAAGATTGGGGATCTCGTTTGGATGGCGCAAAATTTGAACTACGCCTACTTAAAAGCGGCTGAGGGGCAGGATTCTTCAAGCTGGGTTTACCGTGATACGACAGACGACTGGTGTGAAAAAGGCGGTGCGGGCACATGCGACAAGTACGGACGCCTGTACCTGTGGAGTGCCGCCATGGATAGCGTGTGTCCCAAGGGTTGGCATTTGCCCTCCAACGAGGAGTGGTCGGCCATGTTTATGGGAGTGGCTGGAAGTGGCGTGGAGAAATATGTGGATTTCGAGTGGATCGAGGCTGGGACTGCCCTTAGAACCACGGGTGGATGGAAAACCACCGTTGATGATGGTTTGGATTCCTACGGATTTTCGGTCCTCCCGGCAGGTTTCCGCAATGATGACGGCTTGTTTACCTATGCAGGCGAATCGGCGATTTTTTGGAGTTCCACCGAGAAGTCGTCCAAGGATAGCTTTATTTGGGTGTTCTACCGCGACTATACTTACGTTTACCAGGACGAAAAACCGAAGAACTACGCTTATTCCGTCCGTTGCGTCAAGGACTAGAGGCTAAATCCGGCAAAGACATTGTCGCTCAAGAACGGCAAAAAGCCGATGCACACGACGCTGACGGAGAGAAGGAACACGACCGCGCGCTGGCGCTTGGTGAGGCGTAGCGGGGAGAGGCGGCCATCGGGTTCGTCGACCCAGGCGCTTTTGATAAGCTGGATGTAGTAGAACAGGGCGAGTACGTTGTTCAAGACGGCGAAGGTGACGAGCGTGTAGTGCCCTGTGGTCGCACCGCTAAAGAACAGGTGGAACTTGCCAAAGAATCCGGCGAGCGGCGGGATGCCTGCGAGGCTGAACATCGAAATCGCCAAGGCAATCGCAAGGTACGGGTTCTGCTTGGAGAGCCCGCGGAGCGAGGCGAACGTTTCTTCGCGGTGGTGGCCGATGATGCCGAACACAAAGAAGGCGAGGTAGTTCGATACCGCGTACACAAAGAGGTAATACACGATGGCGGTCTTGCCAATTTCGGCAGGGCCGAGGAGCGCCACCATGATATAGCCTGCCTGCGCAATGGAACTGTAAGCCATAAAGCGGCGGAGCCTGCTCTGCTTGAGGGCTCCCAGGTTGCCTACGAACAGCGTGACGCCCGCGAGGAGGGCGATGAGCGGGGCGATTTGCTCTTGGATGGGAGCGAGAGGACCATAGACGAGAACGGCGAGGAACGCGACGGCGGTCGCCTTGGAGGTGACAGAGAGGACCGCGGTCACGGGCGTCGGGGCGCCTTCGTAAACGTCGGGTGCCCAGGTATAGAACGGGAACAGCGTGAGCTTGAAGCCGATGCCGCAGAACAGGAACAGCACGGCGACCCACAAGAGCGGTGTCGGGCCTGCGGCCACGGCGGCCTGGATTTCGCTAAAGCGGAGCCCGCCGGCAAAACCGAACAGGTAGCTGAAACCGAACAGCTCGAAAGCGGTCGCTACGGAGCCCATCAAAATGTACTTGGTCGCCGCTTCGGAACCCATCTGGTCCTTTTTGTTCCAGGCGGTGAGGGCGTACATGGGGATGGTCGCGATTTCAAGGCCGAGGAAGAACGTGAGTGTATCGCAGGCGCTAACGACAGTGATGCCGCCAAACGTCGCAAACGCGATGGCCCCAATGAATTCGGCAATCTGGTGCATTTGCGGCTTGCCGTCGGCGCCGTGCTCAAAGTAGTCCTTGGAAAGCCACACGCCCAAGATGGCCGAGAGCACAAGCACTTCGCGCATGAGCACGCCAAAGTCGTCTACGCGCCAGTTGCTAATGAAGAACTGGCCGTCGCCCGTTGCCAAGGGGATGAGGTTGAGGAGTGCAAAAATGAGGATGAGTCCGATGTTTGCGATGCGCCAGGGCACCTTGGACCTGAAGTCGCAAAAGAGTCTGCTCCCAATGACAATAAAGGGGAACGCTAAAAGCAGCAGGTCGGGAATAATAAAGCTTGGCATCGAAATCATCTTAACCTCCTACGGCGGGCATGGCTGCCGCAGAAATCTTGGCGAAAATCGGGGCGATGCTCTGGTCGAGGATTTCTGAAATCCAGCCCGGGCAAATACCAATAAACAAGAGGCATGCGACAAGGACCACAATCACGAGTTTTTCGCGGAGGCAGCCGTCGGTGAGGCTCTCGTACTTGGCTGGCATGTTGCCATGGAGCATGCGGTTCGCAGTCTGCAAAATGTAGACCGCGGTGGTCGTAATGGAGAGGATGGCGAGCACGGTCACCACGCGGGTGAGCGTGGAATCCTGCTGGAAGGCGCCAATAAAGATGGTGCTCTCGGCAATGAATCCCGAGAAGCCGGGGAGGCCGAGGCCCGCAAAACCGGCGAGCACAAAGCCGACTCCCAAGAAGGGCATTTTGCGCATGATGCCGCCCATCTCGGTGATGTCACGGGTGTGCGTGCGTTCGTATATCATGCCGATGGTCGC
This sequence comes from Fibrobacter sp. UWP2, assembly GCF_900141705.1. Classification (NCBI taxonomy): domain Bacteria; kingdom Pseudomonadati; phylum Fibrobacterota; class Fibrobacteria; order Fibrobacterales; family Fibrobacteraceae; genus Fibrobacter; species Fibrobacter sp. UWP2. The sequence continues at coordinate 22,925 of NZ_FQYM01000001.1, read as the reverse complement.
GAAGAAGAGCCCCGTGAGGAAACCATGCGAAATCATTTGCAGCGATGCACCGCGGAGACCCACCGGAGTGAGGGCCGCGAGCCCGAGGAATATGAGACCGAGGTGGCTGATGGAGCTGTAGGCGGTGATGTACTTGAGGTCCTTGTGGCGAATCGCGATGAACGGACCGAGCACCACGTTGAAAATCAGTAGTGCTACAACATAGGGCAGCCATATTTTGGCGGCCTCGGGCATGAGGAACATTGCCACGCGCAGGCAGCCGTAGGCGCCCATCTTCATCATGACGCCTGCCGCAAGCATCGAGACTGCGGTGGGGGCGGCAGAGTGACCATCGGGGCTCCAAAAGTGGAAGGGGAAAAGACTGCTCGAAACGGCGAAGCCCATGAACATGAGCGGAAACGCCCACATTTGAAAATCCATGGGGAGCGGGACTTTCGAGAGTTCCATGAGGCTCCAGCTGTGCGCCCCACCTTCAAAGTAGAGGCCAAAGAGCGTCGCTAAGATCATCGAGGAGCCAAAGGCGAGCGTCAAGGTGAGCTTTTTACCGCCGTAATCGCGGCGACCCGAGCCGTAGCAGGCGATCATCAGGTACATGCACAGCGCTTCCATCTCGTAGAACACAAAGAAGAGTACCAGGTCAAAGCTCATGTAAACGCCGTAGACGCTCGTGGCCAAAATTTGGATGAGCGCAAAGAACACCTTTTGGTTACCCTTGATGTTCCAGCTGACCAGGACTCCCGCCCAAACGATGAAGGCCGTGAGCGCGAGTAGCAACATGTTGAGGCCGTCGGCGCCCACAATGTAGTGGGCGTTGAACGCGTTGAGCCACGGGATGTCGGTAAAAAAGCGGAGCAAAAGCGGGGCGGCGGCCTCGTTGGCGGGAGTGCCCATGAGCGTGTAAACGCGGTAGGTGAGGAAACAGACAATGGCAAGGACGAGCGTCGCCGAGGTGGCGTGGAGCGCCTTGAGCATTTTGTCATGTACCGCCGGGATGGGGGCGCACACAAGGACGGTCAGCAGTGGAATTACCCAGATCGAATTGAAGAGTATCGTTTCCATAATCGCCTACAGGGGAAGTTGACCAAAGAATCGCCAAATGAGGACGCCCACGATGAGGGTGCCCAGGTAGAATGGAAGGTAGCCCGCTTGCGCAAGGCGCACTAGGTCGCCCAGCTTGTGGATGAACCAAACGCTAAAAGCGAGGAGCCCTTCGATTACGTAATCGTTAAACGCGCGAGCCGCACGGGCGACTCCGCCAAAAATGAACTGGCGCACGACCGCGTAGTACATCTCGTCAAAGTAGAACTTGTGGTAGACGACTTTGTAGATAGAGCTGCGATTGGATTCGTCGAGCGCACGTTCCACTTTTGCCTTGGGGCTTGCGTAAAGGAACCAGGCGACAAGCAGAGCCACGATGGCGATGCCGACAGCCGCAAAGGGAATCCAGCCGCCCTCGGCAAGGCGCAACAGTTGCGGCACATGAAGCCTGCCCGGGGTAAAGAACTTTTCGAAGAGCCCCTTGCACAGAATGCCGCTGAGCAAAGAAGGTATCGCGAGGATCACAATCGGGAGGGTCATCGCAAAATCCTCGTGTACGTGGCCCGCCTTGACGCCCTCGTGGCGTGGCTCGCCGTGGAAGGCGAGGAAGAACAGACGGAACATGTAGAACGTGGTAAGGCCGCTTGTGAGGAGGGCGAGACCGAGCACGACTTGGTGATGACCCTGGAACGCCGCCAAAATGATTTCGTCCTTCGAGAAGAATCCGGAGAACGGCGGGATGCCCGAGATGGCAAGGATTGAAATGAGCGTGCAAATATAGGTGACGGGCATCTTTTTGCGGAGGCCGCCCATGGCGTCGAGGTCGTTTGTATGGACCTGGTGGATGAGGCTTCCCGCAATGAGGAACAGGCTGCACTTGAAGAAGGCGTGCGTAAAGATGTGGAAGGTGCTTGCCGTCCACCCGGTTACGGCGACAACCTGGTTGATTTTACAGGCGCCCAGGGCGAACATCATGTAGCCCAGTTGCGAGAGCGTGGAGTAGGCGAGAATCCGCTTGATGTCTTTTTGTGTGCAGGCGATAACCGCGGCAAAGACCATGGTGAAGGCACCTACCCACAAGATGAGCGTGAGTGTGTTTTCGCAAATGGCGAAGAACGGGAACAGGCGCGCGACCAAGTAGACGCCGGCGACGACCATCGTGGCGCTGTGGATTATGGAACTCACGGGCGTCGGGCCTTCCATGGCGTTGGGAAGCCAAATATGCATGGGGAACATGGCGGACTTGCCCCAGCCGCCGGTAAAGATGAGCACGGAACCTATCACGAGGGCGGTGGACTGCTTGACTTCGCAGATTCCCAGGTTGATGGTTGCGGTCTTGAATGCCGAAAGGCCGAGCGAGTTCAAAACGCCAAAGTCAAAACTGCCGACCACGTAGCTCACCATCACGATGCCGAGCAAAAAGAAACTGTCGGCAAAGCGGGTGAGGATAAATGCCTGCTTGGAGGCGCTCACGGCGGAGGGCTTGTGGTACCAGAAACCGATGAGCAGGTAGCTCGAGACGCCCACGAGCTCCCAAAAGATGAACATCTGGAACAGGTTGGTGGCGACGACGAGACCGAGCATGCTGAAGCTGAACAGCGAGAGCAGGCTAAAGAACCTCCCCGCGGAACGGTCTTCGCGCATGTAGCCAATGCTGTAGATGTTCACCATGAAACTGATGAAGGTGACGACCACGAGCATCATGACCGAGAGGGGATCCACGAGCATGCCGATTTTGGCGACCAGGTCGCCTACGAACGGGATAAAGACGTACTCGAAGAGCGTCGCCTTTTGCGGAGCGAAGTTCGAACTAAAGTAGTGGACCGCGATGGTGATGGCGCTTGCGGCGGCAAGGCCATTGCAGGCGACCGCGATGGCGGCTGCCGCCTTGTCGAACTTGCGGTTGTGGCAAAGGAAGAGCCCGTTCACCACGAACGAGAACAGCGGCAGTAAAAAGATCAGGTAGCCTAGAGTGACGTCGTTAATCATGGAGGTCCCTCAACTGGTCTGCGTCAAGGCTCTTGTGACGGCGGTACATGCTCACGATAATCGCAAGGGCGATTGCCATTTCGCACGCCGTTACGGCGATGACAAAAATGCTGAAGAGCGCACCCGCGGTGGCGTCGTGCGCGGTAAAGTAGGCAAAACTGATAAAGTTGATGTTCGCGGCGTTGAGCATGAGCTCAATCGAAATGAGCATGCCAATGAGGTGGCGCCTGCGCATCAAACCCCACACGCCAATGCCGAACAACAAAAAGGCGAGAATTAGGCAATTCATCAAGGTCATTTGCCGGCCTCCTTGTTTTGGGAAGCGGGTTTGATTTCGGCTTCCGATTCCTCTTTGGTCTTGCGGGCGATGGTGATGGCGCAAATGAGCGTCATCAAGAGCAAGATGCTCACAATTTCAAAGGGGATGATAAAACCGTCTGGACCGTAGCCCAGCAACCGCATGGCAAACGGTTCCAGCCCTGCAAAGCCCTCGGGGGCGTTTGACGTGCCACTGGCGAGGTCGGGGATTGGTAAAATGCACTTGATCATCACGAATACAAATGAAATCGAAATGGTAAATGCCGCAAAGAATCGAGGAATCTTGGTAGAGAAGGCGTCTTCGCCTAGGTGGCTCGTGAGGAGGATGGTGAATACCACGAAAATCACGACGCCGCCGATGTACACCATGATTTGTGCCAGGGCGACAAATTCAGCGTGCAAAAGCAGGTAGAGGATCGCGGTTCCCACAAACGAGAAAATGAGGAAGATGGCGCTTTGCAAAATGTTCTTGACGGCGACTGTCATGACAGCCATGATAATCATGGCAATGGAGACAGCATAAAATGCGATGTCCATGCCCCCGAGGGGGAAGTTTAGCGGAAAGTCTGGCATTATCCCTGTCCCTCCTTGTGGTTCAAAATCATCTCGAGGGTTGTCGGGTCCGTTGTCGCGACCTCGAAATCCTGGTTCATGCGGATGGCGCCAAAGGGACATGCCTCAACGCAAAGACCGCATTGCATACAACTGGCAAAGTGGTACAGGTAACGTCCCAAAACTTTTTTGCCGGCGATATTCTTTGTGGGGAGCACATTGATGCTCGCGTTGGGACAGGCGCGTTCGCACATGCCGCAGGCAGTGCAGCGGTTTTGCCCGTCCTCGTCCTCGATCATTTCGAGTCGACCGCGGAAGCGCTCGTGCATTTTGAGCGTCTTTTTGTTTTCGGGGTATTGTTCTGTAACAATGCGCTTGGGGTTAAAGAAGTATTTGAGAGTGACCGAGAGCCCGCACAAAAGGCTCCAGGGACCAGTGATGCAACGTTTGAGGTAACGCTTAAGGTATTGAGATGTAGTAATCGGTTCTGCCATAAATTACCCTACCAAAGCGATGTAGGCGGCTCCGGCCACCAGCAAAACAAGGTTGACAGGCAACAGGAATTTCCATTCGAAGTCCATGAGCTGGTCCACGCGAGGACGCACAAACGTCCAGCGGACCATCATGTAGCACCAAATCATAAAGTAGACTTTTGCAAAGAACCACACGACTCCCGGAACCATGTTCAGGTATTGGTCCACAAAGGCGATTCCGATGCACGGCGGCAAAAAGCCTCCCAAAAAGCAGGTCACCGCGAGTGCCGAGTTCGTAATGAGGGCTATGTATTCTGCCAAATAGAACATGGCGAACGGTGTGCCGTTGTATTCGGTGTGGTAACCGCCAGTAAGTTCCTGCTCGGCTTCGGCGATGTCGAAGGGGGCGCGGTTCATTTCGGCGGTGCTTGAAATAAAAAACAGAATGAAGGCGATGACCCCGAGCACGGGAATCTTGAAAATCCACCAGTCAAACAGGGTGCCTTCCTGCCCAAGTGTGATGGTCATGAGGTTCGTGGATCCCGAAATCATCACCACAAAGAGGAGGATCATGGCAAACGAGATTTCGTAACTGATCATTTGGGCGCCGCTGCGGAGGGCTCCCAGGAGCGAGTACTTGTTGTTGCTGCTCCAGCCGCCCAGCAAAATGGCTAGCACGCCAAAGCCGTTCACGGCAATGATCAGCGGGATTCCCATGGGAACGTCAGCGACGACCAGGTTGCGGCCAAACGGGATGAGCGCGCAAACGAGGAAGGGAGCGATGAGCACAATGAGGGGCGCCAGGTAGAACATGATCTTGTCGGCGCCGCTTGGGGCGTAGACTTCTTTAAAGAGCATCTTCAAAACGTCGGCGATGGTCTGGATGGTGCCGTGCCAGCCGAGACGCATGGGACCAAGGCGACATTGCACGTGGGCGCACACTTTGCGTTCCATGTAAATGAGGATGGGGGCCGAACCAATGTTCACAATGCACACCGCGACAATGCAAATGAGGGCGTTTACGAGGAATGCCGTGATGCTGTTGAGCGTGTCCGATTGTAGGCTTGCGGGCAAATAGGCCGCAAGCTTGGGTACAATGTCGCGAACAAAGTCTCCGACGGGGTTTGTAATGCTGGGAACAAACATGGGCTACCTGTCAATCTCTGGAATCACGGGGTCGAGCGTCGCCAGGATGGTCACGAGGTCCGAAATCTTGTGGCCTTGCACCATCTTGTTGAGCGCCGCGATGTGCGGGAAACTTGGCCCGCGTGTGTGGATACGGTACGGCTTGTCGCCGGTCGTGGCCGCGACCACGTAGGTGGCGTAAAGCCCCTTGGCGGTCTCGATTTCGCTGTAGTAGCGGCCCACGGGGAGGCGTACCGGTTTTTCTTTGCTGCGCCAAGGCCCGTCTTTGGGGAACTTGTCCACGCATTGGCGCAAAATCTTCATGGATTCGTGGATTTCGGCGATGCGTACCGTGTAGCGGTCGTAGCAGTCTCCGTTGTAGGTCACAGGGACTTCAAAGTCGAACTGGTCGTAAATGCTATAGGGGTTCGCGCGACGCACGTCAAAGTTCACTCCGCTAGCACGGAGCACCGGACCCGAACATCCGTAGGCGATGGCGTCCTCTTTGGAGAGGTAGCCTATGCCCTTGCTTCGCTCCAGCACAATGATGTTCTTGGAGAGGAAGCGTTCGTAGTCCTTCATGGTGTCGTCCATGTGGTCCAGGAACGCCTTCACGCGCGGGATGAACGTATCTGGCACGTCAAAGCGGCTTCCGCCGGGGCGGAAGAAGTTCGTGGTAAGGCGGGAGCCCGTGACTTCTTCGAGGATGTCGTGGACCATCTCGCGTTCCTTGAAACCGTACAGCAGGCAAGTTTGGCCGCCCAGATCGCCGCCAAAGCAGGCGAAAAAGACCATGTGGCTTGCAATGCGGCCCAGTTCTTGGAGCATCACGCGAATGTACTCCTGCTTTTCGGGGACGCCCACGTTCATGCCTTTTTCGAGCGCGATGACCACTCCCAGGTTGTTCTGGATGGCGGTGAGGTAGTCTTGCCTGTCGGAGAGCGCGATGTACTGCAGGTAGGTCATGGACTCGGCCTGTTTTTCCATACCGCGGTGGATGTAACCAAAGTGCGGCACCAACTCGATGATGGTTTCGCCTTCCATGCGCAGTGCAAGGCGGAGCGCACCATGCGTACTCGGGTGCTGCGGCCCCATGTTGATGAAGAATTCTTCGGTATTGGTTTCGCGTTGAATGCGGAATCCAGGAGGGAGTGTACTCATAGGGGCCTCCTGATCATTTCGGGGTGCGTAAAGTCTTTTCTCAATGGGAAGCCTACAAAGTCCTTGTCGAGGAATATGCGGCGCAGGTCGGGGTGTCCCTCGAATCCGATGCCGAACATGTCGTAAACCTCGCGTTCCTTGAATTCGGCGGCAGGGTAAATGCCGCTGATGCTGGGCGCTGTCGCCAAGATGGATATGGGACGCTTTTCTTCTTCGATGCTAAAGTCCTTTTTGAGTTGCAGGCATAGGAACAGTTTGTGCCCAATGTCCATGCTGCGGAGCTGCGTCACCATGTCAAAGTGGTCGTCGTAGTCAATGGCGGTCACGTCAATGAGGTAGTCCATCTTGAATTCGGGATCGTTCTTGATGAACTCTACCATGGGGAGGTAGTCTTCGGGTGCGACCATCACTTCGAGGGGGTGGTCGGCAGGCATCGCCGCCACGATGTCTTCGATGGGGTCTTCGCTGTGCGTGTGTACGGTCACGTTCGGGAACTTCGCACGGAGCTTTGCAAAAAGTTCCGCCTGTGTGAGCCCCAGGCGCTTGAACGGTACGCGTTCCACTTCGGGGAAGTCCTCTTTTTTCACACGCACGGGTTTGAAGCTCGATTTGTAGTCGGGATGCTCCTCCTTGAACTTCGCGCGAACCTCCGCCATTTGCTCGTCCTTCATCTCTTCGAGGGCGGCCCAGGTCTTGGCGGCTTCGCGGTAGCGGTCCATGGTGCTCACGTCGCGGGGCTCGCCTTCGTGCCACGGGTTGCGGCACGTCTCTTTTAATATTTTGTCGCGGAGGGTGAGTAGCCCGTGGAAAAGTGCCTCGGGTCTTGGCGGGCATCCAGGGACAAAAACGTCGACCGGGATCAGGTTCTGTGCGCCGCGCACTACAGAGTAGTTGTCGTAAATGAACGGCCCGCCGCTAATGGTGCAGGCGCCCATGGCGATTACGTATTTGGGGCCGGGAATCTGTTCCCACAGCATCTGGATGGCGGGTGCCATGCGGCGGGTGATGGTGCCTGCTAAAATAAACAAGTCCGCTTGTCTGGGGGACGAGCGGAACACTTCACTGCCAAAGCGGGCAATGTCGTAGCGCGCCATGGAGCTCGACATCATTTCGATGGCGCAGCAGCTTGTGCCGTAGGTGAGCGGCCAAATGGAGTTGGCACGGGCCCAGTTCACCACGTAGTCGATTGCGTTCACGACGTACTTGCCGCCGGGAATCGGGTCCAGGATCTTGGGTGCGTAATTGATTATTCCCATTTGAGAATTCCTTTTTTCCAGGCGTAGGCGAGGCCAGATACAAGGATAGCCATAAATATCACGAGGTCAATGACGACAATCGCGGGCGCGAGCGGGGTTTGCCCCGCCATAATGGCTTTGAAGTTCATCATGACCGGGAACAAAAAGAGTGCTTCAATGTCGAACACGAGGAAGAGCAAGGCGAACAGGTAGTAGCCCACCTTGAATTGTATACGCGCGTTGCCGATGGTCTCCATGCCGCATTCGTAGGGGGCCATCTTGTTCTTGGTGTTCTTTGTGCGGTAGCCGAGCACAAGGCCGGTGACTGTCGCCGCTGCGGCGATGAATGCACCTAGGAAAAGGAAAATGGATAATATTATGTATTCTGACATTCTCTTGCCTTTCGCCTAATAGAAGTTCTGTAGATCCTGTACGGTGCCGAACAGGGTGTTGCCAATTTGGAATCGGTCCAGTAGGTGCTTGAGCAGGTCGCGGAACTCGTCAATGGTCGCTGCCGACATAGCTGTAAGCTTTTCTTGGATGGAGTTGACAAAGCCTGTACGAACTGGCTTTGATTTCATGTCTTGCATGGAGGTTCCCCAGTCGTGTACCATCTTGTCGGTATCGAGGCGGGCAATGATGTAGCGGATGGTGGAGAGCAGTTCCTGCAAAAAGTGGACGAGGAAGATTTCCTCTTGCAAAATACCCCAGCGCTTGTCCTTGGAATACAATGTCGCGTAGTCCGCCTTGCCATAGAAAATGGCCGCCTGCGCGTATTCAAGGCAGGTGGTAATCAGGCGCTCGTAGCGGCGTACTTCCTTGGCGAGGTTCTGCAACCACGCCTGGTCTATTTCGCCGGTGGATTCCGCCGTGGAGTCGGCGGGCAACAGCGCACGGAAGGCGTAGTACACCTCCTCGTAGTAGCGGTTGCGCATGCGGCAGTTGAACGCACGGTTCTTGAGCGTGTAGTCGCTGTGGTGCAGGGGGGTAATCATGCCTTGGTCACCTCCCTAACGCCATGGATCTTGCGTACGTGATTCACGTAGCTGTCGACCTGGTCCTTGCGGAACGCCTTGAACTCCATGCGGATTCTGCCCGAGAGTTCGGTGCTCGCGACGCTCATGCGTTCCAGGAACAAGCCTGCGTTTTTGAGGGCCTGCAATACGTCGAGCGTAATGTTTTTGCGGTTGTCGGTGTCGATGGTGAGGTGCGTCATGAACGGCTGTGAAACGTCGGCGCTCCAGTCCACAGGCAAAAGCTGCTCCACGGGGAAGTCCTTGAGGTTTGGACAGTTCACGTTGTGGACCTCGATGCCTATTTTGGGACGCATCACGCCCACAATCTGCTCGCCGGGTACGGGCCCGCAGCATGTGGCAAAGTGGATGAGCAGACTCGTCTCGTGGCCGATCATTAGGGGCATGTCGTCCCGGACAACGTTTTTTTTGTCCTTGTTGAACGTGGGGAAGAACCGGAGCGCGGTCGCGTCCTTGTTGTTGATGTCTTCGCCCGTCAAAAAGCGGTGGACGTCTTGCAGGGGGAGCTCTCCCTGCCCAATACGTTCAAAGAAGTCATCCATGCTAAACGTCCCAAAGTACTTGTTGATTGCCTCTTCCTGGGGGCGTTTGTCCTTCTCTATTTTGGCCATGCGGAGTTCGCGAGTCCAAATTTCCTTGCCTAGGTCCAGAGCTTGCTGGGTAATACTCGTCTTCATCCACTTGCGCAGTTCCTGCTTGGCTTTGACTGTCTTGACCATGTCGAGCCATTCGGGGCTGGGCTCCTGGGCGGGACTCTTCAAAATCTGGATGGTGGCGCCGTGGGGTACGGGCTTGTCGAGGCTCACCACTTCTTCGTTGATCTTTGCGCCAATGCAGTGGAGCCCCAGTTCGGTATGCACCGCGAAGGCGAAGTCCAGCACGATGGCTCCGTCGGGGAGTTCGATGGAGGTTCCCTTCGGGGTGAATACGGTCATGCCCTCGGGTTTGAGGTCCACCTTCAAAAAGTCCAGGTACTCCTTGCTGTCGCTAATTTCGGATTGCAACTTGACCATATGGTCGAGCCAGGCAAGTTCCTCGCCCTCGTGCTGGGTTTCCATCTTGTAGGCCCAGTGGGCGGCGAATCCCTTTTCGGCGGTCAGGTCCATGTCCTTGGTGCGGATCTGCACCTCGACCATTTTGTTCTCGGGGCCAATGACCGTCGTGTGGATGCTCTGGTAGAGGTTCGGCTTGGGCGTCGCGATGTAGTCCTTGAAGCGACTCTGGAGCGGGGTCCAAAGGTTGTGTACGTAGCCCAGTGCCAGGTAGCACTCGGGGATGGTCTCCACGATGATGCGGATGGCGAATATGTCGAAGATGTCCTCGAACTGGCAGTCGCGGGCGATCATCTTGTTGTAGATGCTGTAAATGTTCTTGGTGCGCCCCTGGATGGTGCAGTCGAAGTCCTCGAGAGCCATCTTAATCTGGAGCGGGCCGATCACCGATTGCACGTACTTTTCACGCTTGTCCTTGCCCTCGATAAGGGCGTCCACCAGCTTTTGGTATTCCACCGGGTTCACGTACTTGAAACTCAGGTCCTCGAGTTCCGTTTTGAGTTTGTACAAGCCAAAGCGGTGGGTGAGCGGCACGTAAATGTCCAAAGTCTCCTGGGCAATCTGCTTGCGCTTTTCGGGCTTCATGTATTGCATGGTGCGCATGTTGTGGATGCGGTCTGCAATTTTGATCATGATGACGCGCGGGTCCTTGGCCATGGCCGAGATGAGCTTTTTGTAGGTGCCCGCTTTTTGCGCGGTCTTGCTCGCCTCCTGGACGGCGGTGATCTTGGTGACGGCGTCCACCATGAAGGCGGTGTCTTCGCCGAATTTTTCAGAAATTTCTTTGAGTGTGTGCGGGGTGTCTTCCACCACGTCGTGCAACAGGCCGGCAAGGACTGTCGCCTGGTCTTGTTTCAGGTCGGCAAGGATTTTGGCGACTTCGTAGGGGTGTTCTGTGTACGGCATGCCGCTCTTGCGGTACTGGCCGTCGTGGGCATCGGCGATAAAGGCAACGGCGCTCTTGAGAACACCCTCGTCCAGCTCGGGGTTCTTTTTTAAGAGCACACTCACGATGTGCTCTTCATTGGTTGTCAAATTGAGCGTATCCATCATATACAATTTATTATTATCTCCCGACAAAAAAGCTTTTTTGGCAAAAATAAGCCAAAAATAAGGTCTTTTTAGGCTTTATCCGCCCTTTGTGGCTCACACCGACGGCTCCAGTACGTTGTAACGTCGAACAACGCTTTGTCGCAGGGGCGTATTCTTGTTTAAAATGCGCAAATCTATTTTATAAGCACCTTTAAGACCGAATTCACGGTGTTAAAAAGGGGTTGGTTATGAATAAAAGGAAATTCTTATTTCCGGTGGTTTTGGTTGCTATCGGAATTTGGGCCTGCGGTGACGATAATGCTGCCGCCGCAGATGAATGTGCCACACCAGAATGCACTGCGGTAACTCCCGATCCGGGCAGTTCCTCCGATGTGCTTGGACCAGCGTCCTCCGCGGTCACTGATCCGAACGACCCGTTCGCACAGGTGAGCTCTGCGGGCATGGATTTGCCGTTGAGCTCCGATGCGGCTCAAGATCCGCTGAGTTCTGTCGCAGTAGTTCCGCCACTTTCCGTGACCGATGCGGGGCCTGGCTCTTCCGCGACGGCTCCCGGTTCCTCTATATCGTTTCCTCCGGTATCCTCGTCTTCTGAGCACGGCTATTCGTATACCAATCGTTCCTCGTCTAGCGCAGTCCTGCCGCCGATGAGCAGCTCCGTTCCCACGGAGAGCTCCAGCAGCACCATTGTGACGCCGATTCCGTCAAACGACTTCGTGGAAGACCACCGTAGCGAATGCCAGATTGGCAATATTCCCTCTAGCGTAAACAACGCCAAGCTCCCGGACCCGTTCATGGGCCTCGACGGCAAGAGGATTTCTACGAAGGCGGAATGGAAGTGCCGTCGTGAAGAAATCGGCGCCATGTACGAAAAGCTCATGTTCGGTACAAAGCCGCGCAACCCGGAAAAGGTGGAAGGCAGCTATTCCGGTGGAAAGCTCACCATCAAGGTGACCGACAAGGGCAAATCCGGTTCGTTCTCCGTGAAAATCAGCAACGCGGGTACGAAGGACAATCCGAAGCCGGCCATGATCGGTTTTGGCGGTGGCATGATGGGCGGTTGCGGAAGCCTCGGCAACGCGACGAACGGCCTCGACATCGCCCAGATTACCTTCAACCCGGATGACGTCGCTCCCGAAAGCGGTGGCGGCATGTTCTTCCAGCTTTATAACCAGGGCCAGGGCACCATCATTGCATGGGCATGGGGCGTAAGCCGCATTATCGACGCTCTCGAAAAGACTCCGGAAGCGGGTATCGACGTGCATCACCTCGCCATGACAGGTTGCTCTCGCTGGGGCAAGGGTACGCTTGCCGTGGGTGCATTCGATGAACGTATCGCCCTTACTATTCCGCAGGAATCTGGTTCCGGTGGCGCTTCCCTCTGGCGCGTGGGTGCCCAGGTCAATAAGCAGAAGGGCAAGCAGTTCGTGCAGGGCCTTGCTAGTGCAGGTACCGAAGGCAAGTGGATGATTTCTAGCTTCAAGAACTACGATGGCAAGGAAAATACACTCCCGTTCGACCAGCACATGCTCGTGAGCATGGTCGCCCCGCGTGCGCTCCTCATCATCGATAACGCTGGTCAGGAATGGCTTGGCGAAGTACCGTCGAACTACTGCGGCCAGGCTTCTCTCGAAACCTACAAGGCTCTCGGCGTGACGGAAAACTACACCTACAGCCAGGAAGGCGGTCACGGTCACTGCCAGCTCCCCAACGGACAGTTCGACGAGGTCAAGGACTTCATGAACAAATTCCTGCTCGGCAAGGACGCCAATACGGGTAAGATTGATTACAGCAAGAACACCCAGACCATCAACTTCAGCAAGAGCGAGTGGATTGACTGGGATACGCCGACTTTGAAGTAAGCTTTATTTGAAGGTACAGAAGAGCGGGATCGACTTTTTGTCGGTCCCTTTTTTTTACACGCCAGCGGCTTCGAGTCTCGCTACGTGGCAGTATGCAAGTTCCTTTGTCTTTTCGTCACGTAAATGCAGGCTGGAGCCTTCGCAGTAGCGCCAGTATTTGCAATCCTTGCATTCGCCGATTTTTGCCCAGCTGCGGTCGCGCATCACCTGGTAGCGGTTCTGCCATACATCCCAGAAGTCGTCCTTGTAGATGTTGCCTTGTATGTAATCGCCACGGAGGCTCGGGCATGCCGAAATGCTCCCGTCGCAAAGCACCGATGCGATGTTCACTCCCGCCCAGCAGAAAAACGGGTTGTTGCGGACGATTTTTTCGTAGCTTCCGAGGAACCCTTCGCAGTCGTAGTTCACGTTGATCATCTGCTTCTTTTTCGCTTCGCGGATAAATTCAAAAGTTTGGCGGAACTCGTCGTTCGTGAGCATGAACAGCGGGTTGTCCTTGGCGCGGCCCTTCGGGAACACGTTCGAGACTCTCCAGTTCCTGACTCCGAGATTCACGAGCAGGTTGTGGATGCGGGGGAGTTCGCTTAAGTTCTTCTTGTTCACGCACGTCATCACGTCGAAGGTGAGTTCCTCGACGCTTGCCGCCATGTGGATTGCGCGTACGGCGCGTTCAAAGCTGTGGGGGTTTCCGCGGAAAAGGGTGTGGTTCTCTTCGAGGCCGTCCAGGCTGATGGTGAGCGAGCGAAGCCCTGCGTTCATGAGCTTGGCAAAGCGTTCGGGCGTAAGAGCAAGTGCGTTTGTCACCATGCCCCAGGCGTATCCGCGCCTTTTGATTTCTTGCCCGCATTCCTCGAGGTCGGCGCGCATCAGGGGCTCGCCGCCGGTAATCACCACGGCAAAATTCTTGGGGTCGATATGTGGGGCAATGCCGTCGAGCACTCGGAAAAAGTCCTCGCGGGGCATATCGGGGATAGCATCGGCCACGCAGTCGCTACCGCAGTGCTGGCAATGCAAATTGCAGCGCAACGTGCACTCCCAAAAGAAGTACGTGAGCGGGTGCGCCTTGATTTCGTTATGACGGTACAGCCTGTGTGCTTCGAGCGCAAGTTTCTTCTTGATGCCAAGCTTCATTTTTATTGGGGGCGAGTTACCATATTCGAAATACCGTATAAGGGCTGGGCTTCCACGAGGGTGTCGGGCCAGCAGATGTCGCTCGGGCATCCGTACAGGTCGACGGCACCATCCAGAATGTCATATTTGGAGCGGAACTCGGCAGCTTTGTAGATTTTGCCGTCATCACACTTGTAGGTAGTGTCCTTGACAATCACGACGCCGTACTTGGCGCAGACATCGCCGGTGCATTCGGGGGACTGCATGGTTTCGGAAACTATCTCGTCGCAAGTGACGCCGTCATCGCAAGTCAGCTTAGAACCGACTTTTTCGCAGGTAGCAGACGGCATCAAGACGCCGTACTTTGCCGCGACCATGCTGGAGCTCATCGGTACGCCATACTTGGGCGCAATCATTTCGGCGCTGGAACTCCTGGCCGTGGAATTGGAACTCCCGATGTTAGGGGTGTCGGAGGAGCTGGCCGCCGAAGTCTCGGTGTCGGAACTTTCTGCAGCCGCTACGGACGAAGCCGGATTGTCGGTTGCGCTAGATTCCGGGGCTGTTTCGGTGGAACTGGAAGATGTGCCTCCGGTCACGGCGCTGGACTTCGGGGCTTCCACGGAGGAACTGGACTCGGGCTCATTGCTTGCCGAGGCCGTATCGTCGCAACTTGCCCAGAAGAAGGCGGTTAGCGAAAGTAGGATTTTTTTCCAGTGTTTGTAGAGCATTTTAGACTCCTTTGGATCCGTTTAAACTTAATATACACAAAAAAAATTTTATGCGCCAGCGTCTTCCAAGCGTTTTACATGGCAATAAGCCAATTCTTTCGTTTTTTCGTCGCGGAGGTGCAGGCTGGAGCCTTCGCAGTAGCGCCAGTACTTGCAGGTCTTGCAGTCGCCGATTTTTGCCCAGCTGCGGTCGCGCATCACCTGGTAGCGGTTCTGCCACACATCCCAGAGGTCGTCCTTGTAGATGTTACCCTGGATGTAGTCGCCGCGCAGGCTCGGGCAGGCAGAAATGCTGCCATCGCAAAGCACGGAAGAGACGTTCACGCCGGCACGGCAGAAGAATGGGTAGTTGCGCGCGTCCTTCTCGTAGCTGCCGAGGAAGCCTTCGCAGCCGTAGTTCACGTTGATGACGTTCAGTTTCTTGACTTCGCGGATGAAGTCGAACACCTGGCGGAATTCCTGGTTCGTGAGCTGGAACAGCGGATTGTCCTTCGCGCGGCCCTTCGGGAATACCGTCGCGATGCGCCAACGCTTCACGCCGATTTTCAGGAGGATGTCAAGAATCTTCGGGAGCTCCTTGAGGTTCTGGCGGTTCACGCAGGTCATCACGTCGAAGGTGAGGCCTTGCGTGTGGGCGGCCATGTCGATGGCGCGGAGTGCGTTATCGAAACTCGTGGGGGCGCCGCGGAAATGGTTGTGGCTTTCCTTGAGGCCGTCCAGGCTAATCGTGAGCGAGCGCAGCCCGGCATTCAGCAGCTTGGTGTAGCGTTCGGGGGTCATCGCAAGGCCGTTGCTGACCATACCCCAGGGGTAACCACGCTTCTTGATTTCCTGGCCGCATTCCTCGAGGTCCGGGCGCATCAAGGGTTCGCCGCCGGTAATCACCACGATAAAATGCTTCGGGTCGATGTGCGGGGCGAGTTTATCCAGCACGCCCATGAAGTCTTCGCGGGGCATGTCTGGGATGGCGTCCTTCACGCAGTCGCTACCGCAGTGCAGGCAGTGCAGGTTGCAGCGGAGTGTGCATTCCCAGAAAAAGTACGTGAGCGGATGCGCCTTGATTTCGTTGTGGCGGTAAAGGCGGTAAGCTTCGAGAGCGAGTTTCTTTTTAAGAGAGAGTTGCATAAAAATGTGAGGTGCGTAATGTGAAATGTGAAGTTTAGTGGATGCGCTCACTTTCGACGTAGTATTTTGACTTGAATTCGTCTTCGGTGTAGACCGTCTTGTTGTCCTTTTCATCGCGACAGTCGAAAGTTTTCGTTTCGTCGTCGGTCGATTGGAAACAGGTGACGTCGTCTTCACAATAGTACGTGTCCGTGCACGCGGGGTACGACATGGTGCAATTCTCGAAGTTCCCGGCAATCGCATCTTCCTCGTTTTCGCAATCGTAGAAAATACCATATTCGGGGCATATCTGTTCCAATTCGCACGCAATCAGTTCCTTGCTGTCGCTAGATGAATCGTCACTGCAGCCGCTCCAGAGCATGGAGCAGAGGCTCAATAGAATTTTTTTCCAATGCTTCTTAATCATAGTTATTCGTCAGTCTCGTCAGCCTCGCCAGAAAGACACTTGTTAATCCGTTCCTGGATTTCCTTCATCTTGTCTTCGTAGACCTTCTTGAGTTCTTCGTCCAGAGCGGGCTTGTTCGCCTCCCATTCCTCCTGCATCTTCAGGAACTTGGCGTATTCTTCGCTGGGCCTGATGGTGCCGTCGCTGCAGAATTCTACCGCGTTATTGATGATGGTCGGGGCGCCGTAAAGGGCCACGAACCTGTCTAGTTCCATGCGCAAATGTTCGAGGCACACGGGTGTTTCCGCCAAAGTCGGCGCGATGGAGTCTATCTTGTCTACGGCATCGTGCTTGGCCGCTTCCTCTTTCCAGAATTTGGCATTGTCTGCACTGTAATCGTTGGGGAAATACGATACACTGGAATCCATGGGTACACACGTGAAGTCTACTTCTACGCCGTAGGCGGGCATGATTTTTTCGAACACGCTGCTGGAACTTTCGGGTTTGGCCGCCTCGGAACTCGACGAAGCGGTTGTTTCGCTGGAACTGGACTGTACATCATTTGCGTCGCTGCTGCTTTCGGGTGCAGGCGCACAAATATCGTCGGGACAGCCATAAAGAACGACTTCCGATGAAGATGCTGAATCGTCGCAACCAGCCCAGAACAGGGCGGTCAGCGCAAGTGCAAATTTTTTCCAATGCTTGTAAAGCATAAGGCCTCCTTTTTATATCTCATATAAGTATAAGTAAAAAAAGAGCCTTCGTAACAGTTGTGTAAAAAAAAGTGATGTAGTTTGCAGGAAAACGCTTGTGTTATTTTGTTTTTACAGAGTTTCCTGGAATTCGTGGAACTTGGCGAGAAGTTCGTTGTACGTGTGGGTGGCCTCTAACTGGGGGAACTGCGCCACAATGGAGTCTGGGGCCCTAAAGAAGACGCCCTTGTCGGCCTGCTTGAGCATGCCCGTGTCGTTGAAGGAATCGCCGCTGGCAAACACCTTGAAGTTGAGCTGCTGCAAATGCTTGACCACGGTGGTCTTTTGGTCGCTTAGACGCAGGTGGTAACCACGGATGCGGTCATTTTCGACTTCCAGGTTGTGGCAGAAAATGGTGGGGAATCCGAGGTTCTTCATGATGGGGTAGGCAAATTCCTGGAACGTGTCCGAGAGAATGATCACTTGCGCTTCGTCGCGGAGTTTGTCTGTAAAGTCGCGAGCCCCCTCGAGCAAGCCGAGGTTTGCGATGACGTTCTGGATGTCGCTGAGCTTGATGCCTTCGCGGTCAAGAATCTTGATGCGCCCCTTCATGAGCACGTCGTAGTCGGGGATGTCGCGCGTGGTGAGGCGGAGGTCCGCGATGCCCGTTTTTTCGGCGACGGCAATCCAGATTTCGGGGGCGAGAACGCCTTCCAGGTCCAGTGTGACAACGCATTGCTTAGTGAACATAATTCAATTCCCGGTGTTGAATGTGTTTTACTTGGAGCGGCTTTTGATTATCTCTCTTAGGTCGTCGATTGTAATCTTGTATTTGCGACGGCAAAAATCGCATGTGACGTCGAGGTCCTCTCCGTCCTTTTCAAGTTCTTTTAGATCGTTGAGCGGGAGGGCGGCAACGGAGGCTTCCATGTGCTCTTGGTTGCAGGGACAGTAGGCCTTGGGCGTGATTTCGCGGACGATGTCTATTTCGTAAGGGCCGCGAAGCTGGTCCAAAAGTTCGTCGAGGTCAAAACCCTCGGCTTTGTACAGCTCGTGGAACTTGGGGAGGTTCAGCACGATTTGCTCGAGGAGCATGATGTCCTTTTCTTCGAGGTCGGGGAACGCTTCGATGTAAAAACCGGCGGCATAGTCGAGCTTGCTCGGGTCTGCCTTGCTGAACTGCGCCTCGATGCCCACGGCGGAGCGCACCTGCTCGGACTGTAGCAAGTAGGTGGCGAGGTTCTGCCCCATGGAGATGCCCGGTGCCTCGATGATGCTCTCGTGGACGCGTTTGCCGTTCTCGTCAATCTTGATGACGTTGATGGTCTGCGGGATAATGGCGGGTTCATTCGCCCCGACGGTCTGCAGTTCCTCTTGCGGGATCATTGCTCTCATGAGGCCCATCGGCGTGGAGTCCGACTGGATGCAGCTGATTTCGCCGCTAAACTTAGTGGTGAACGTGACGGTTCCGGCGTACTTGAGCCCGGCGCTCAAAAAGAGGCTTGCGATGGTGTTCTCGGCGAGCAGCTTGAGGGAGTAGCCCTTGGCGTTGTGCATGGCGCCGATTTCGTTCATGGTGGCGGTCAAGTCGACCACGATCAGGCGGAAGGGCGCCTTTTTACCCGTGGCACGAATAATTCTATCCTTGAAATTCATGCGCGCAAATATAGCATTTATTTATATTTAAGGCACAAGGAGGCTTTATGCAAGTACTATTCCTTATGGCGGACGGGTTCGAAGAAACGGAGTTTGTCACCCCGTTTGATTACTTCCAGCGGGCGGGAATCCAAGTGGCCCTGGCTTCGGTCTCGGGGGCGTCGCAGGTGTGCGGGGCTCACGGGCTCAAGATTGAGGCCGATTTTGCCCTCAAGGGAGCCGACATCAGGCCTTTTGACGCGGTTTGCCTCCCAGGCGGAGGCCCCGGCGTGCAGAACCTCAAGGCAAGCGATGCGGTCGAGGCCGTGGTCCGCCAGTTCTACGGCGAAAAAAAGTGGGTCTTTGCGATATGTGCGGCTCCGCTCGTGCTGAGCAAGGCCGGGATATTGGGCGACCGAAGGGCTACGTGCTTCCCCGGTTGCGTGGGTGAACTTGTTTGCAAGGAGTTCTCGGAGGACCGCGTCGTGGTTGACGCCAATGTGGTCACGAGCCGTGGTGCAGGGACTGCCGAGGAATTCGCGTTCGAGTGCATTGCCCAGCTGGGCGGGCGGGATCTTGCCGAGAAAATCCGGCATCAGGTCGTCGCCCGGTAGTCCGTTTTTGTATATTGGGCTTAAAAGAAATCACCAAATAGCGTTTTTAAACTAGGAGAACATATGAAAATAGCCTATGCATTGATGTTCAGCGCGATGCTTGCTTTTGTCGCCTGTGGCGACGATTCCTCTTCGTCCTCGGTTCCGGAGTCTTCGGATTCCTCCAAGCCAGCTTCCTCGAACGATAATGCCAACTTCGACTGCACGACCGACAGCGTGAAGGTCGTCGCTCCGGCAAAGGGTGACGAATTCAAGGTTGGCGATACCATCGCGGTGGTGTTCGGCAGCAGTCTGGACTTTGGCGGATTCGGCATTGAATACCGCTTTGACGGCGGCGAAAAGAAGATCGGCCTTTTGGAAGAAGCTGTGGATGGCGAAACTGATGGCAAGACCTGCAACGAAGTCAAGGTCGTTTTGAGTGTGGAATGCGAAGAGGATGAAGAATGCCCAAGTATTGCCGCCGATGACGCCTACATTCGCGTTTACCCCTACAGCAAGCAGGCAAAGGGCTCCAATTCCGGAACCATCAAGGTTACGGAATAATGAACCTAAGGTTTGACGACCGTAGCATCACCGTGGCCGTGGTCGGCTGCGGTGGTTTTATTGGTAGTCATTTGCTTCAGGCCATTTTGTGCCGCACTCAGTGGCGCGTTTTTGGCGTAGACCTGGACTTTTACAGGATCCAGGACAAGCTGAACGACGAACGTTGCGAATTTTTGTGCGGCGACCTTGCCGATGTGGCGGTTGTGGAGCGCATAGCGCAGTTCCCTGTAGTGGTGAACCTTGCCGCCATCTGCACGCCGAGCCGTTACATGGCGGAGTCAGCGACGGTCATCCGCAGCAATTACGACCATCCGGCGGCACTTGCTGATGCCTGTGCCAAGTCGGGTTCGTGGCTTGTCCATTTTTCAACATCCGAGGTGTATGGCCGCACGGCAGCTGATTCGGGACTGCTCGAAGAGGATTCGACCCCGGTGACGTTTGGGCCTGTGACGGCGAGTCGCTGGAGTTATGCGACGGCGAAACTCTTGACGGAGCGCTATATTGCTGGGCTTTCCGGGCTCCGCTGGACGGTTGTCCGCCCGTTCAATTTTGTGGGACCGTACATGGACTTTATGCCGGGTGTGGACGGCGAGGGAATCCCGCGCGTGCTGGCGAACTTCTCCAGTGCTTTGGTGCGTGGCGAGGCTCTCAAGCTTGTGAACGGCGGTAAGGCACGCAGGTGCTTTACCAGCGTGTTCGATGCCATTGACTTTATATTCGCGCTTTTCCAGGTTGCGGGTTCCGCTGGTGACGAGGCGCCCGCTCTTGGCGAGGTTCCTGCGGTCTATTCGCAGGCTTTTAACGTGGGTAACCCTGACAACGAGCTGACCATCGCCGAACTGGCGCAAAAGATGCGTGAGATTTATGCCGAAATCCGTGGTGTCGGTGTCGAAAGCCTGCCCGCACCGGTTGCCGTATCGGGCGAGGAATACTACGGCGAAGGTTACGACGACTCCTTGCGCCGCTTGCCCAGCGTGGCGAAGGCGGAACGCTTGCTCGGATTCCGCGCCAAAACGCCCATAGACGTGTGCCTGCGCGATTCGCTCTCGTGGTTCGCGGAGCACTATGCCTAGGGACGTCTTTATTTTTGTGCCGGCGTATAACGTCGGCAAAACTCTCCATGAAGTCCTTTCGAAGGTGTCGCCTGCGATGTATGCGCGTTCGCAGGTGCTTGTGATTGACGACGGCTCCAAGGAGCCGGTAGCGCTGGAACCGTTTGATGGTGAGGGGGCTTGGCAAATTTTATGCCACCGGTTCGAAAACAACCAAGGGTACGGGGCTGTCGTTAAGTTCGGCCTTGCCGCAGGGCTTGCCGCGGGTGCCAAGTATATTGCGTGCCTGCACGGGGATGGGCAATACCCTGCCGAAAAACTGGACGAATTCATTGCCGAGATGGAACGTAGGGATTGTTCTGCCCGTGGACTTGCGTTGTTGCAGGGCTCTCGGCATGCGGTAGCCGGCGGTGCGCGCCGCGGCGGGATGCCTTTGTACAAGCGCCTGGGCGGGGCGTTTCTCACCGCGCTCGAGAATGTCGCCTTCAAGCAAAAACTGACGGACCGCCACAGCGGTTACATCGTCTATAACGCGGAATTCCTAAAAACGCTCGACCTCGAAAAACTGAGCCCGAGTTTCGACATCGACCTGGAAATCATTTCCATCGCCGACGCCCGCGGGTGGCGACTGGCCGAACTCCCGATACCTACGCGTTATGCCGGCGAAAAATCCAACTTGAATGTAGTGACCTACGGCCTGCGCGTCTTGCGGCAGGTCGTGCGCAGGTTCTTTCGTTAGCAATTAGGCGTTGCCGTGGTGCTTGTCGTGGTTGGGGCAGCCGCAGCCACCCTGACCGTCGCAGTTTTCCTTGTGGCCTTCGCCGCCGCATTCGCATTCGTGGCCTTCTTCGCCACACTTGCATTCGCCGTCGCCCTTGCCGCCACAGCAGCAGTGGCCCTGCGGGTTGAGTTCCTCTTCGGTAGCCTCGCGTACGCTCACCACCTCGATGGCGAAGTTCAGGTTTTTGCCGGCGAGCTCGTGGTTGGCGTCGATCACCGCCTTGTCGCCAGAGACGCTCTTGATGCGGATGGGCATGGGGCCTGCTGGCGTCTGCGCGTAGAACTGCATGCCGACTTCGACCTTTTCCACTCCCTGGAACACGTTCAGCGGGACTTCCTGAGTCATGCGCTCGTCGTAAATGCCGTAGCCTTCGGCCGGGATGACCTTCACGTCGAACTTGTCGCCGACCTCGTGGCCTTCCATGGCCTTTTCGAGCCCGACCACGATCATGTGGGCGCCCTGGATGTACTGGAGCGGTTCGCGACCTTCGGAGGAATCGATGACGGCTCCTTCGTCGGAGGTGAGGGTGTAGTGCATCTGGACTACGGTCTTTTCGGCGATTTTCATGATTTTTCCTTGTGTGGAGGGATTTAAAAGTGGGCTAAATATAGAAAAATGCGATATACTACGTGGTAGAGGAAGAGTTTTTGCACGAAAATGACAATTGTTATTATAAAAATGTGCTTGAAGCTTTCTTTTTGGTTATATTCTTCTTAAACACAAGAATCAAGGAGTAAATATGAAGAAATTGCTTTGGACTTGCGCCCTCGCTTTGACCGCCATGGTGTGCCTGACCGCCTGCGGCGACGATGATAGCGGCTCAGGCGCTGGGAATGTGAACGACCTCTATACCTGCGATATTAAGGATAACAAGGTCGTTGTCAAGCAGAACGCGGGGGAATACTCGGTTACGATGACATATACCCATAACGAAGATGGCACCATGACTTCACGTTACGAATACGGTCCTGGAATTTCTGATGTATGTGCTGGTCCTGTACCGAATGAAGTTGACGATGAAGATGCTGAAATGACTTGTAAAGATAACGTACTTACGGTTAAAACTCACTATGATGTGACAGCGAAGGAATTTAAGGATTTTGCCTTCGCCGCGACGAAGGCTTGCGAATACCCTGCAGCGGGTGGCAAGGATACAAAGCCCTCGGATGATGATGACGAAGCCGGTACGGATGACGATGGTGATGAAGGCGGCTCCGATGGTGACGGCGATTCTACCGATACCCCGACCGAAAACGATCAAGGCGGTTCGACAGACGAATTTGTCCCTTTTTTAGTTGAAAATCCAGGTCTCCAACTGGTGTAAATCTAGGCTATTAGCGCTTCATTGTCAAGTAGTTTCATGCTCTTTTC